>JALEGM010000031.1 GCA_022763145.1 Aquisalinus sp.
ACCCGGAGCATGGCTATTACATGACGCAAAGCCCATTTGGGTCTCAGGGAGATTTTACCACCGCCCCGGAGATTAGTCAGGTATTCGGAGAGCTGATTGGTGCATGGCTGATGCATTCGTGGGAAGAAATCGGCGCCCCTACCTCGTTCAACCTTATCGAGCTTGGGCCAGGGCGCGGGACCCTGATGCGCGACATTCTGCGCACTGCCAGGATCAGACCAGAGTTCATAAGAGCTGCACATATTCAGCTTGTCGAAATGTCACCTGTACTGCGTCAAGCACAGCAGGAACTGGCTCAGCACAGCACAGCAGAAATCAGTTGGGTGAGAGAAATCGCTGAGATCCCGCCTGCCCCTTCTCTGATCGTCGGGAATGAATTTCTGGATTGCCTGCCGATACGACAGTTTGTCCGTACAACCCGCAAGCAAGACCCCTGTTGGCGCGAACGGCTGGTAGGTGTTGAAACTTTGAACGAAAAAGAGCGCCTTAAATTCGCTCTCGCTGATGACTATTGCGAAACCCCGGTTGGCGCCCCCAACAACGCCAAACCCGAGGATATATTCGAGGTTTGCGAAGCAACACTGAAAGTCGTTCAACAGATTGCTCAGTTGCTTCACGCACATCAAGGCCGGGCCCTGTTGATCGACTATGGACATGCACAATCAGGTTTCGGCGACACATTGCAAGCCCTGCAAAATCATCAATACTGCGCGCCTTTAGATAAACCGGGTTTCGCCGATGTAACAGCCCATGTGGATTTTGAACGTCTGGCATGTACAGCGCGACAAGCTGGATTAGCCATAAGCGGCCCTATACCTCAGGCCATCTTTCTCGGACGACTTGGCCTCGCCGCACGGGCGCAGGCACTCGTTACCCGACTTTCACGCGGTGATGTTAAACGGCTGGAAACCGGTATTCGCCGCCTGGTTCACCCGGAAGAAATGGGGACCTTGTTCAAGGCGATATGTCTGTCATCGAAGGGTTTGCCTCCACCTGCAGGATTTACCGATTAGTGCAAACACCAATGATATATCGATCCAGACTTCTCACTCATGATTCAGTGAAGCATGGTTTTTTTGGCCGTCATGGTGGTGTTTCAGAAGGTCATTATGCCACACTGAACTGCGGCCCCGGCTCCGCGGATACTCCATCAGCCGTTAAACGAAACCGGCAACGCTGCAAGGATGCAGTTGAAGCCAAAGATCTCTACACGGCATACCAGATACATTCTGACAAAGCCATATTCGTCACTACCGCAACCGATAGCCTCATCAAGGCTGACGCTCTCGTGACCAATCAACCTGGTCTCGCCATTGGCATAATGACAGCAGATTGCATGCCGGTGCTGTTTCATGATCCTGTAGCTGCTCTCGTTGGCGCAGCTCATGCAGGATGGCGTGGCGCGCTTTCCGGGGTTCTGGAAAACTGCGTGTCACTGATGCGCGAACATGGTTCTGAGCCCTCAAATATCACAGCCTGTTTCGGCCCTTGTTTACGCGTTGAAAACTTCGAAGTTGGTTTGGAACTGTTGGATCAGTTTACGGACAAGCATGCCGATAGCGCACAGTATTTCCATCCAGGTAAAAGCGACGCAAAACGACATCTGGATCTGGTTGCGTTCGGGCGTGACCGATTAATTAAGTCAGGTCTGTTGCCATCCCACATCGATGACCTGAAGTCATGTACGCTGGTACAACCGGATGACTTTTTCAGCTACAGGCAATCGCGACGACTGAGCCTGCCGGATTACGGGCGTAACCTGTCGGTCATCAGCCTCGCCACCTGACCAGATTATTTTCCAGACCCGCCAAAAACAGTTTGAAACAGTGTCAAAAAACCGTCACAGGAAAGCGATACGGGCAAATAACAGGTGGGATCGTTATGAAGATACTGGCTGGCAACAGTAACCGCAGGCTCTCCAACGATATTGCAACAGTACTGGGAGAAGGTCTTACCCAGGCTGAAATAAAACGCTTCGGAGATGGCGAAGTGTTTGTGGAAATTCAGGAAAACGTGCGCGGCGAAGATGTTTTCGTGGTGCAATCTACATCCACGCCCGCCAATGACAATCTCATGGAATTGCTGATTTCCGTTGATGCTCTATCTCGCGCTTCAGCCAGTCGCATCACGGCAGTGCTCCCTTATTTCGGTTATGCACGGCAAGACCGTAAAGCCGGGCCACGTACGCCTATTTCGGCAAAACTGGTGGCGAACCTCATCACGACAGCCGGCGCGGATCGGGTGCTGACAGTCGACCTGCACGCAGGCCAGATACAAGGCTTTTTCGATATTCCCACCGACAACCTCTACGCTGTGAAAGTCATCGAAAACAGGATCAGAGAAAATTACCAGGGCGGTGTCGATAACCTTTGTGTCGTATCACCTGACGTCGGCGGCGTGGTACGGGCCCGTGCATTGGCCAAACGCCTCGGGGACGTACCTCTGGCAATCGTGGATAAGCGGCGCCCCAAGGCCGGTGTGTCAGAAGTCATGAACATTATCGGTGATGTAGAAGATCTTGATTGTATCCTCTTTGATGACATCGTGGATTCTGGCGGGACTCTGTGCAACGCGGCAGATGCACTCAGGGCGCGCGGCGCAAAGTCAGTTGCTGCCTACGTAACACACGGCGTTCTATCAGGATCAGCGGTGGAGAGAATCTCCAAAGCTGACGGGTTGCAGAAACTTGTTGTCACTGACTCAATCGAAGCAACTGACGCCGTGTTGGCTTGTGACAAAATAGAAATTGTTTCGATTGACTCTCTGCTGGCCGAAGCGATTCGACGCATTGCCAATGAAGAAAGTGTCAGCAGCCTGTTTTGACAGGCCAACCCGGTCGCATGTTAAGGCTCGATTTTTGCAAACTCTTCGGCTAGTTTTCCTATGGGTTAATCGTTGCGTCAAAGGGGTTATTCATGCGCTTCATCGGTGTCTTGCCAATAGTCTTCATGGTCGGTCTCGGGCTTTACGCTTTTTGGGATCTTAAAATTGACGGCTTTCAGCCTCCAGTGCCGGCGGATAAACTGGCCGATAGCAACCCTGAAATTGAAGCTATTATGGCGCCTCACAGGGAGGCTCTCAAAACAGGGCTGAGCAACCGGATCGTCCCTCAAATTGACGAAAGTCTGGCATTGATCGCAGAGGAGTTTGGTGAGACCTCTCCTGAAATGAACCAGGCTTTGGTGGAAACATCAATTATGCTTAGCCAAAGCTCACGTGCTGATCTTGCTGATGATTACATGTTGCGTGCAGTAGATGTGAGCCGCGAGGTTTACGGTACAGTCCATCGCGAGACAGCGCTCGCGCTCAACGATCTTGCTAATCTCATTACTGACGCACAGGATCTTTCTTATTCAGAGGAATCCATCGGGCACCTTCAAGAAGCTATGGAAATCAGGCAAGCCGTACTTCCCGCAGACCACCCGGAAGTCATCGTCAACGAGGTGAACCTGGCCGATCAGCTCTTCCTCCAGTGGCAAAATGAAGGCTTGGAAGAGGATAAATCCAACCTCGACACAGCAGCTTCACTGCTCTCTCACGTGATGAGTGTACACGCAGAACAAGCCGATACTGTAAATGCCTTGGATAAAGCCAGCGTTCAGCTGCTCTTCGCTCGGGTATCTTTCTATCGGGACGACTTTGAGAATGCTGCGAAATACTTCTCGGAAACATTATCCCCGGTGGCTCCTGAAACTGATCCAGCAACCTATCTTGTTTTCAGCAACTCTTATGCCGAGCATATCACATCCCTGAGTGAACTCGGTCAAACAGAAGAAGCTGATAAAATGCGCGCAGACATTATTGGTTATCTGCAGGCAAACACGGCACCAGAAGAGAGTACCCCTGCCACATCAGAGGAATAAACTAGAGCTTAGTTATTTAACCTCGAGAACCTTGGTTTTACTGGTTGCGTTGGTAAAAACTGCTGTGTATAGACGCTGCTCACAATTACAGCAGGTCAGTGTTATGCGTGGCATTTGCCGCACAACCTTACGGCCTCATTACAAGGACAAAAGTCGATGTCAGACGTAACAGTTTTCACCTGTGAACTTCGCCAACGCTCCGGCACAGGCGGCTCCCGCGCTGTCCGTCGTGACGGCTGGGTACCAGCCATTCTTTATGGCGGTGACCAGGAGCCTGCCAATATCAAGTTGCGCTACAATGAAGTGCTAAAGGCTTACAATACTGGCAAGCTCATCTCTGTTCTATCTAAGATCAGCGTCGACGGTAAGGAACAGTCTGTTATCGGCCGTGATATTCAGGTCGATCCTGTAAAAGACCTTCCGCTGCATGTTGATTTGATGCGCGTGAGTGAAAAAACACGCCTCAATGTCGATGTGCCGATGAGCTTCCTCAATGAAGAGGCCTCACCGGGTCTGAAACGTGGTGGCGTTCTGAATGTCGTGCGGCATACAGTTGAAGTCATTGCTCCGGCTACAAGAATTCCAGAATCCCTCGAGGCTGACCTTACTGGTCTTGATATTGGCGACGCAGTGCATATTTCATCTGTCAATTTGCCTGACGGTGTAGAACCAACTATCACAGATCGTGATTTCACTATCGCAACGATTGCTGCACCATCTGTCGTGCGCAGTGCCGGAAGCGAAGACTCTGATGCCGAAGCTGCTGAGGAAGGTTCTGACGAAAGCGAAGAAGGCGATAACGAGTAATTCGGCCTCCTTTCTTTTCCAAGAGATTGAAAAGCAGGCCGTTGGTCTGCTTTTTCATTTTTCACGGATAGGATACTGAAAATGCTGTTGATCGTCGGTCTCGGTAATCCTGGCAAACAGTACAGCGATAACAGGCACAATGTGGGCTTCCAGATTGTTGATGCGATTGCAGATCAATATGGGTTTGGTCCCCAGCGCGAGAAATTCCGGGGATTGTTGAGGGAGGGAAATTTTTCGACCTCTCACCATACCCGGGCTGATACAAAGACTGTGCTCTTAAAGCCCCAGACTTTCTATAATGAGAGCGGCAATAGCGTTCGTGAGGTATCCAGCTTTTATAAAATACCTCCTGAAAATATCATTGTTATTCATGATGAGCTGGATTTGGCTCCCGGAAAAGTCAAAATGAAATCAGGTGGTGGAACAGCTGGTAACAATGGCCTGAAATCCATCTCATCGCATATCGGCAATGAGTTTATACGTATGCGAATTGGAATTGGACACCCCGGCGACAAGTCAAAAGTAACAGCACATGTTTTGGGTAATTTCAGTCAACGCGAACGCCAAGAATGGCTCGATAGTCTACTGGCATCCATCAGCCAGCATGTTCATCTGATCGTCGGCAGCAACACAGGGCGTGATAAATTCCTGTCAGCTGTTGTTAATGCCGTAAACTCGACAGATATCAAAGCGACTGCACCCGCACAGCCTGGCAGAGCAGAATATCGCAACGACACACACCCTGCGCCAAAAAAAGCAGAACAAAAGAAAGACACCAGCCCTTTTGATAAACTCAAAACCCTGCTGGGACATGGCAACGAAGGAAAATCATAATGGGTTTCAAATGCGGCATTGTCGGCCTTCCAAATGTAGGCAAGTCGACCTTATTCAATGCACTGACAAAGACAGCTGCGGCACAGGCCGAGAATTATCCTTTCTGTACGATCGAGCCAAATGTGGGCGATGTCGCAGTACCAGAAGCGCGCCTTTTCAAACTCGCAGAAATCGCAGGGTCGGCCGAGATAATCCCTTCCCGTATTCAATTCGTGGACATTGCGGGCCTTGTAAAGGGAGCCGCACAAGGCGAAGGCCTCGGCAATCAGTTCCTGGCCAACATCCGCGAAGTTGACGCCATTGCCTATGTCCTGAGGTGTTTCGAGGATGAGGACATTACACATGTCGATGGTCGAATAGACCCCGTTGCAGATTTTGAAACGGTGGAAACCGAACTAATGCTTGCTGACTTGGAAAGCCTGGAGAAAAGATTACCTGCATTAGAGAAAAAAGCGAAAGGTCAGGACAAAGATGCCAGGGAACTGATCGTACTCATAAATAAAGCGCTTGAGGCTTTGCGCGACGGCAAACCAGCCAGAAGTGTTGATATTGATGCAGATGACCTGAAGGCTTGGAAAGGGCTGCAACTGCTTACAACTAAACCCGTATTATTTGTTGCTAATGTAGATGAAGCGTCCGCGGGTACAGGTAACACCTTTTCAGAACGGGTTGCTGAACAAGCCAAACAAGAAAATGCTGTCAGTGTAGTTATTTCTGCCAGAATTGAGTCCGAACTCGCACAACTCGAAGATGAGGAACAGATCGAATATCTTGCTGAACTTGGCCTTGAAGAGCCTGGTCTCAATCGCCTCATTCGCGCAGGCTACAACCTCCTCGACCTGAACACGTATTTTACTGCCGGCCCCAAAGAGTCACGAGCCTGGACATTCCCAACTGGTGCGACAGCCCCTCAAGCCGCTGGCATTATCCACACAGATTTTGAAAAAGGTTTCATCAGGGCAGAAACGATAAGCTATGATGATTATATCGCCTGCAATGGTGAGACAGGCGCCAAAGAGGCTGGTAAGATGCGTCTCGAGGGGAAAGAGTATCTCGTCAAAGACGGTGACGTAATGCATTTCAGATTTGCAAACTAACTCTCAATATCCCTTCCGATTACGCTCATGCGTTCCTTTGGGATAGAGAACATAGTCGTCCATATTACGCCTGCGTCTATGATCATCTCTCTCGTAAGTCGTTATGACGCGGTCATTTCGGGTTGATAACGTACTGAAAGGATCAATCCTGACATATCTGTCAGCAGGATCTACATAAGGCGAGTAACGACTACTCGAAGCAGAAGAGACCGAATAAGGCTGGCCTCTAATGCCCTGTTTGTCGTGAATGTCAGATCGACGGGTATTGCCGAAATATCTCCATTGAAACCCATCATGGATAAAAAAACCTGTGTCTGCGTAGTCCAGGCTTCCAAGTGGAAACACTCTGAAACGGCAATAATAGCCAGTGTTGTGTGGGAGACTGTGCACTATTGGATCAATGCTCTGCTCCCGCCCCCAAGTGCATTTGTTAAGTTGAAAATCTACCACTCGCTGTGAGGAAATCTCTTCTGATAATGCTGGTATCTGTTCACCTTCCGACTGTAGTTGCCACTCTAAACGTCGATTAAAGGCATCTTCAGCCTCGAAAGCACTGGGTGCTTGATAATCAGCTAGGCCCGACACCTGCAAGACGAGCAAAATAGCAGCGACATTGAACATATAAACACTTCTCCAAGAAGCTGTTGTGCTTATCGCTATATGCTTAAATTGCCTTTAAGCATGCTTCATGGCATTGTCTTCGCATGGAGGCGACGTATCTCGGCCTGAAAGGATAAGAGTTATGTGGAGAGCAGGACTTGGACTTGTTGCAGCGCTAGGCTTGGTGGCATGCGCTTCGAATAAATCTCCTGACCCAAGAATTGCCCAGGTAACCGCTGGTGTAACATCAGAGAAAACCTCTTTCGACGTACGGCGTAAGTATCAGGGGCCGGAGCACGCCCTGAACGGTATTGAAGGCTACGCACTTATTCGATCCTGGCAGGATGTCGAACGCCCCCGGGCAGACCACCAGCTCTATGTACAGGTCCGACATGAAGGGCGGGAGAAAGAGTTTCTCTCAGCAAGCGAGCCTGGCGGAAAACTAATAGATATCAATCCGATAGATACAGGCGAAATTTGCGAAAATAGTGATGGCGGCAAGATTTGCTTCCGACATGAAGATGTCGGGATCTGGCTCAAAAGCGCTGACTTGAAGCGGGCGGCGCGCGGTAGTGATCTTGTCATAAGGTTGAATGCAAAGCGCGGCGAAGACGTGATTGTACGAATTCCATCATGGTATGCAAAAGGTTACCTTGCGGCGTTGAATTAAAGACTTACAAGTAACAAAATCTGTCAAAGTTTAGCCAACTTTTAACCGGTCTCATTCTAGGTTGATGGCTATGGCAGGCACACTCACCCATTCCAATCGCTACAAGCGCACACCGGTTAAAATGCCGGTCCGACTTCTCATTGAGAATGTAATAGAGTCCAAGGGGGTGATCATTGGCATGTCCGTCAACGAGTTGACCGCTGCCAGTCGTCACCAAGTCAAGAAAGGTGATGAAATAGTTGCCTACATTAATGGTCGAGATCGAGTGACAGGCGTGGTTTCTCGCACTATGGGCAATGTGTTCGCCGTCAAGATGAAACTCCCCAAGCCCAAGCAGGAAAGGCTAATCGAGCTACTTATGGTCGAACTTGCCAAGCGGGATGGTCTGATCACCGATAGTGATGTGGTGACTGAAAAGCGTTTCGCGATCAGACGCAAAGTATCAGACCGGGAGAGTGTCTGCATTCTACCTGACAAACAGCAATATAAATGCTCCGTCATCGACATATCACTCACCGGGCTTGGTATTGAGATTGAGCCTGTTTTGAAGATTGGTCAGATCGTACAAGTCGGCAGGATGAAAGCCAAAGTGGTGCGCAGGATTTCCAATGGCTACGGCCTGGAGCTTGTTAAATCAGAGCACGCTTACTTACGAGAAGATACAGCTAAGCAGGCGCAATCAATTGTATCACGCAAGAAGCAGGCCGCTGCCTAAACTGACCTGAACTACCCGTCCCTATTGCTCATATCATCGTATTGTTTGGTCGCTGAAATTACAAAACCCGGCCAGCAATCGTTTTAAGCTTCTCTACGACTTGTGGATCTCTCGCCTCGGGAGCTGTGATAAGCGCGAAATCGAGGCACGTCTCAATGCCAAGGGGGGACGGCTTGCGCTCAGGGCCAAGACGTGGCGCGGCAGCCTTCACAAGGTCTCGTGCTTTAACAGTATTCTGGTGCATGATCTCCAAGACATTAGCCACTTCAACATCGGCCTCTCCCTCGCGCCAGCAATCGTAATCCGTCACCATGGCGACCGTGGCATAAGGTAATTCAGCTTCACGCGCGAGTTTTGCTTCTGGCATATTTGTCATGCCGATCACATCGCACCCCCAACTCCGATAAAGGTGAGATTCAGCTTTGGACGAAAACTGCGGTCCTTCCATCGCAAGATACGTTCCATTTTTGGTGTACGGAATAGACAATTCATCGCAAGAATCCGCCAAAGCATCCTGCAATTTTGGGCATACTGGTTGGGCCATGGAAACATGTCCCACCATGCCTGCTTCAAAAAAGCTCTTGGCGCGTAAGTGTGTTCGATCAATGAACTGATCGACTAACACGAAGTGCCCAGGTGGTAACTCTTCCCGGAAGGAGCCACATGCGGAAACAGATATTATGTCAGTAGCGCCTGCCATTTTCATGGCTGCAATGTTCGCCCGATAATTAACATCAGAAGGTGTCCGATGATGTCCCTGACCATGGCGTGAGAGAAATAGAACTTTAACGCCGGCGAGAGTGCCAGAAACGATCTGATCAGAAGGTGCCCCCCAAGGCGTCTCTATGGTATGATGCTGAACATCAGACATGTCATCTATCGCATAGACGCCACTTCCACCGATGATACCTAATACTGTCTCGCCAGACATAAAGTTCTCTCCTTACTGCAAAAAAGGCCGCGCATATAATATGACACGGCCTTACATAATCTGATTATCTATTATTTAGTGATCTATCCGTGACCAGATCTGCTTATAGGATAGATAAACGATCACCGCCATAATGAGCAGATACAGAAGACTGATCTTACCCATTGTCTTGCGTGCTTCCATTTTCGGCTCTGCTGTCCATGTCAGAAAGGTAGTGACATCTTTTGAGTATTGTTCAACAGTTTCAGGAACGGAGTCATCAACATAATCGACGATACCATCCACAAGAGGTGCTTTCATCTTCAGCACACCGCCATATGGGACTTCGACACCTTCTAATGGCTTACCCTGATCGTCAACAAACTCAGGCTTTAGAAGCGTAGCCATGTCTCCCTTATAGTAGGGATTATAGTAAGTGCCTGGATCAAGCTCAACAGTCTCTGGCGGATCCGTATAGCCTTTCAGCAAACTATGCAGGTAATCGGGACCGTACTTGCGTGCTTTGGTGATCAAAGAAAGATCAGGTGGAATTGCCCCACCGTTTGCAGCGGCAGCTTGTTGCTCATTAGCGTATGGTCCAGGAATAGTATCTGAAGGAAGACCGGTGCGCATAAACATATCGCCTGAATCGTCCGGACCATCTTCCACTTCATACTCGGCAGCCAAGGCTTTAACGAGTGGATTATCGTTTGGATTACTACAGTTAAGGGTATCTGGCGCGCCCTCAGGACACTCATCTAGGTAGTATGGACCACCCTTATCCCCCAGATGCCTAAAGGCGATGAAGTCTACTGAGTGACAGGCAGCACACACTTCACGGTAGACCTGAAAACCTCTTTGAAGAGCATCCTGATCGTACTTCCCGTTAATCCCCGAGAAACTCCAGTGGTAATGTTCAACAGGCTTGGTTTTACCACCTGCGGCAAGAGCGACACCTGATGACAAGGCCCCAGCCACCATCAGAGCAATGATAATTTTTGATATAAATCGCATGTGTTTCACACTTATTCGGCTGGTTGCGCCACAGGCGTAGGAGAAGATGCCTTGGCTTGCTTTTTCTGAGATCTGCTCAATACGTCATCCGAGATGGACTTTGGTAATTCCTTCGGAGTTTCCAAGACCGCAAGTAGCGGCAGGATAATGAGGAAGTAAGCAAAGTAATACGCCGTCGCGAGTTGAGAGAGCAAAATGTAGGGTTGCTCGGCCACCTGCGCCCCAAGCCATCCGAGGAAAAGACAGTCAAAAACGAACAGGAAGAAGAAGCCGCGCGCGACTGGACGGTAACGATGAGAGCGCACTTTCGAGCGGTCTAGCCATGGCAAGAATAGCAACAGCAAGATCGAAGCGAACATTACGATCACACCGCCAAGCTTTGACGAAATAAATAATACGTCAAAAGTGATAGCACGCAGCATTGCGTAGAATGGCAGGAAATACCATTCCGGAACAATATGCTCGGGCGTCACCAAAGGATTCGCAGGAATATAATTGTCGGGATGTCCCAAGGCATTTGGCATGAAGAACAGGAAGACAGCGAACATAATGAGGAATACGATGATCGCGAAACCGTCCTTGACTGTGTAGTAAGGATGGAAAGGTACCGTATCCTTTGAAGATTTAACTTCAATACCGGTCGGGTTGGCATTACCGGGAACGTGGAGAGCCCAGATATGTAGGATCACGGCACCAGCAATAAGAAACGGTAGCAAGTAATGCAGGGCAAAGAACCTGTTCAGGGTCGGGTTGTCTACAGAATAACCGCCCCAGAGTAGCGTGGTCAGCGCATCACCGAAGACCGGCACTGCACTGAAGAGAGATGTAATAACCGTCGCACCCCAGAAAGACATCTGGCCCCACGGCAATACGTATCCCATGAATGCCGTTGCCATCATCAGAACGAAAATGATCACCCCGATAATCCAAAGTACTTCTCGTGGCTCTTTGTAAGACCCGTAATAGAGACCACGGAACATATGCAGGTACACGGCAATAAAGAACATCGACGCGCCATTGGCATGCGCATAACGCATGATGTGACCGTAGTTCACGTCCCTCATAATATGCTCAACGCTGGCAAAAGCGTAATCTACATGAGGTGTATAATGCATCGTCAGGATGATACCTGTAACGATCTGAATCATCAGGCATACTGTTAGGATACCCCCAAATGTGTACCAGTAATTCAAGTTTTTGGGTGTCGGAAAATCACCAAAGGAATCATATCCGAGACGGATAATCGGCAAACGGCGATCAAGCCAACGCTCAATAGCTGTACCAGGTACGTATGTAGATTCGTGACTCATCTATTCTCTCCTACCCGATCCTCAATGTCGTATCGGATACGAACTCGTATGGGGGAATACCCAGATTCTCCGGCGCAGGACCTTTTCTGATACGCCCGGCAATATCATAGTGAGAGCCGTGACACGGGCAGAACCATCCATTGAAATCGCCCCGATTGTCGCCATCGTCTGTGCCAAGAGGCACGCAGCCCAAGTGTGTACATACGCCAAGCACAACCATCCACTCGGCAGTAGTCGCACGGTTGGCATCTGTCGCTTCTTCGGAACCGCTCAAATTTTCATTGCGGCTCAACTGATCTGGCAACACGTTGACTGGTGTCTCTGCGGCTTCAGATATTTCTGCCTCAGTTCGTCTGCGAATAAAAACTGGCTTGCCCTGCCACATCACCTTGATAGCTTGCCCGACGTCGACAGCAGACAAATCTACAGTCTTGGTTGCAAGTGCCCGTACCGAAGCATCTGGGTTCATTTGATGGATGGCGGGTAGCACAACTCCAACACCAGCAAAGCCCGTGGCCGCAACCGCCAGAAGATGGATAAAGTCCCGGCGTGTCTCGCCTTCTTGTTCTTCATGGCCTTGCTCGGCCTGAGTAACTGAATTCATGATATTCCTGCAAAATTCTTCAAAATTTGATGCGGTTTGGCATGAGTTCCCCTTAAAGTCTAGGGCTACAATCAGCGGTTTTTAGCCTCATAATAGAGGTTGATTGTGCTTCAGCACCCGCGGGAAAACCATCGGAAATATTCAATGCACCTTGCTTTATACCAACCCGAGATAGCGCAAAATGTTGGCGCAGCCATACGCATAGCAGCGTGCTTCGACACAAGACTTCATATTATTGAACCCTGTGGGTTCCCTCTAAAAGACAGAGATATTCGTAAAGTTGCGATGGATTATGGTGCCCTTTCCTCCCCGACATATCATGCCTCCTGGGCAGCATTCTCGGCATCAGAGTTTCGCAAGAGCAGCAGATTGATTCTTCTTTCCACCAAAGCCACTACAACAATTTATCAAGTTCAATTCAGAGCAGATGACATATTGCTGATGGGACAGGAAAGCGCCGGTGTATCAGATGAAGTACGGAATCATTGCGACATCTGCGCAAAGATTCCGCTTTCTGAACAGGCGCGATCTCTTAATGTGTCCGTCGCAGCGGGTATCGGCATCGCCGAAGCGATGCGCCAACTATCCAGCTGATGACAAGTATCTGTGTCTTAACAGATCAACAGCCAGGTCATCTTCAAGGATGTACTGAAAGAAGTCCGCTGTCGCCTCACAGGCCAGCTTCGCATCATCAACACCAAGAGGTTCCTGCCCTGACGTTATCAACCCAACTTTTTCAACGCCCATACGACCAATCAGCTGATCGCTGATTTCTCCCAGTCTCTGCTCTGCGAGCATTTCATCATATTCAGGCAGGATGTCGGAAGCATCGCGGACAACTGAAGCAAGGTGCGCCTGCAAAGTCTTGTGGCGATCTTCACCGATTGCAATGATGTACTTGTCGAAATCAAAACTTTTGCCCGTGAGTGAACCGTATAACCACAAATGGCAGGTCTCCGGATCATTGGCTGCCATGACCTCTATAACTTTTTTAATGCTCCGAACAGCAGTAAGCAAATCATCTTCCTCGCCGCGGGCCATATAATAAGGAAATGAGGTTTTAATGGTATCCTGCGCTGCTTGTTGCAGCTCGGAAACCAACGCTTCCTGACCACCACGGCGATAAGCGCTGACCATACGATCCTTCACGGTTTCTGCCCGATTATGTTCACGCGCCAGAACAGCTTCAAAGAAAGGATCCTGTAAGTCCTGGAGAGCAAGTTCAATGGCCCTTGCGACAGCTTCCGTGTCGACAGGTTTTTTTTCCACAGTTCTCTCAAGACTAACGGTGGGCTGATCTGCTTGTATATAGTCAGCAATTACAGAATCGGCATGTGGCCGGACATGTTCTGGCAAAAACCATACTGCCGCCGCGACACCTGCGATTAGTGTCAACATAGACACAATGCGCCGTAATCCCTCACCTGCAAAGAACAATATAGCCTTGAGGAGCATACCGGCGCACCAGCCGACGATAAGGCCAATAGTCCCACAGAGGACATAAATGATGACGTTGCCCCAATCCATGACAAACCCACCTAGAGTGAATTATGACTAATCTAGGCTGCATCGTCAAAAGACGCAATCTGCTCCAGACGTAGGTATTTTCAAGGTTGCGGATTGGCAACACCTCATTATGTTCCGGCCAAATGATCTTTGGCAGGCCTTATGAACTCCAAAATTTCTATTGAAGAAAAGAAGAAACTAGCCAGCGACTGGTTCAGGTCACTGCGTGATCAGCTTTGTAGCCGCTTTGAGCAACTCGAAGACATAGCTTCGGCTAATATCTATGGCGACCTGCCGGCTGGCAAGTTTGCAAGGACCCCCTGGCTGAGGGGGCAAGATGGTGCTGATGAGGGTGGTGGTGAAATGTCTCTCATGCATGGCCGCGTCTTCGAGAAAGTTGGCGTTCATATATCGACCGTCTACGGGGAGTTTTCGGAACAATTCCGCAAGCAAATACCGGGCGCCGAAGATGATCCCAGGTTCTGGGCCTCGGGTATCTCAGTAATTGCTCATACCCGAAACCCGCACGCGCCTGCCGCTCATATGAATACGCGTATGATTGTCACCACAAAGACTTGGTTTGGCGGCGGCGGTGACCTGAATCCGATGATGAATAACTACCGCGCGGACGACCATGAGGATACACAGGCCTTCCATGCAGCCATGGAAGGCGCCTGCTCGAAACATGACGACGCGTACTACCCAAAATTCAAGCAGTGGTGCGATGAGTATTTCTTTCTGCCGCACCGTAATGAAGCGCGGGGCGTTGGCGGTATTTTTTATGATCGTCACAACACAGGCGACTGGGAAGGTGACTTCTCTTTTACCCGAGATGTTGGCACTGCCTTCCTCGAAGGATACGGCGCTTTGGTGGAGAAAAGGCTAAACCAGCCTTGGACAGATCATGAGCGAGAAGAACAGCTGATCCGGCGGGGCCGTTATGCAGAATTTAATCTGCTATATGATCGTGGCACGCAGTTTGGCCTAAAGACAGGTGGTAATGTAGAATCAATTCTATCTTCGCTGCCCCCAGAAGCGAAGTGGCCATGAAAAAAGCGCCCTGAAAACAGGGCGCTTCATTCAAGTCTTTGGTTGGATTTGTGGTCAATCTCTATCGCCGCTCATACCATTAAACCCAGCGACGAGCGTCAGCAAAGCGAGAACACCAGCTAGCCAGCCTCCCCAGGCCATCTGTTCGAACTTACCGCTCTGCAGCAGATCAACCATGAACCAGGCAACAGTTCCGGTGCTGATACCACCTGCCCCTGTTGTGACCACACTTGTCAAACGACCGATGAACGGCAAAAGCCCGATGACACCGAGAAGCCCCGCGGCAACACTAGAGGCTGCTGCTGCATAGAAGGCCCAGCCCAGCAAGCCCCGATTTTCGTTTGGGCCGCAGCCTTCAACCATTGGATTGAATTCCATGTTCCGAGCACACTCAACAGAGTCCTCAATGAACATCTTAGAAGCCGACAACTCATTTGTGATGTCACCAGCATACTCGTCACTGACAGAAAAGCTGTAAAACGGTGCCAGTAATAAAGTGGCCGCAAAAGCCAGTGGAAGAAAAATTCTGAACATACATTACCCCGTGGTTTCCTTACCCCCGCAGGTCAAGGTTAACGCGAATTAAGCTATTCTCCAAGAGAGAAATAAAGGCGGCAAAAGCCATGAAAATAATGATTTCCACTGAACTCTCAGTGACTTAGCGATGATTTCGCCTCAATAATCTCGTCAAGTTTTTGCGACAAAGGCTGCAACTGCGCTGACCAGCTGTATGTATCCTCAATCACAGCCCGCGCTCGAGCACCCAAGCTCTCCCGGACTTTATCATCGGACAACAATCGACTTATCTCGCACAAGTATTCCTCAGGGCTATCAGCGATTACAATATCCAGCCCATGAGTCACGCATAGGCCTTCTGCCGCACCCGAGCTGGCAACAACCGCTTTAGCCATCGCCATCCCCTCAAGCACTTTATTCTGCAAGCCGCGGGCAATCTGTAATGGCGCGACGGCAACTTCTGCTCCGGAGAGCCAAGGCCTTATATCATCGACCCGGCCTGTTACTGTTACACCGGGCATATGCGATAGCGCTTCAACCCCCGCAACAGGGCGCGCGCCAACAATTGCCCACGTCAATTCAGCATTCTGTTTTAGCAATTCTGGCCAAACGTTCTCAGCGAACCAGAGAACAGCTTCGATGTTTGGCTCATAATCCATGGCACCCGTAAAGACGATACTGTTCTGGGGCACTGATTCAGTCAGTTCGGCGGTTGGATCAAAATAGTCGACATCGACGCCATTTCCGAAAGTACTGACCTTATCAGGCGCAGCTTCCGGGTGCTGCTTAACGATCGCAGCTTCTTCAGGCGTTATCAGAAAACTAAGTGCTGCGTTACGCGTAATGGTAGCTTCAGCCTTTGCTAGCAGATAGGCTTCGCGCTGGTAGATAGAAGACATTGGGAACTTTTGCCGATCCGCATACGCCTTCCATTTGGCACTATCGGCATCGCATAAGTCAACAATGACAGGTACAGTGGCGCCATCTGCATAAGGAAACATTGACGAAGAAAAAGAGACCTCCACATCAAGCCCCTGTCGACGAACCCCCCTCACCCATTCGGCCATTTGCCTTGAATGATAATAGGGAAAAGAAAGCGGTTGACCGGATAGAATGCCTGAAAGGCTACGCAGCTTAGCCAGACGTGAATCCAACTTAACTGCTTTTACCTCCACACAGACGCTTTGAAGAAATTCCACATGTTGGAAATCTGATTCTTCATCAACAAAAAATCCTGCATACAGATCAAACTTCTGCGACAGTAATTTGAAAATTTGCCAAGAGCGGATCTTGTCGCCCTTGTCAGGCGGGAATGGTATTCTGTGAACCAGGAAAAGTGCTTTAGGCCTCTGTATCGTCATGCCAGATTGCTGGCCAGTATTGGACCCAAGCGATTCGCGATCGGCAAGGGTAACTTCTGCCAGACCTTAGTGACCAGTTGGAATTTTGGATTATTTGGATTGACGTCTGGTACTGTATCAGCCTTCACAAGATGATAGTGATAGGAAAGTGAGTGAGGTTCAAAACCCCAATGCGTTTTATACGCATAAGCTCCCGTTCCCACCTTGGAACGACCGAAATCAAATTTCTTACACCCCGCATCTCGCGCACGCCTCATTTGCTCCCAATACAGATAATCATAAGCATGTAGTTTACGTGCAGCAAAGCCGGCGCCAGCATAATACGGAAGAACTGTGTCGCGAAAATAAAAACTGACCAGCGCTGCGACTGCCTCCTCTTCAGCTCTAGCTACAAGAATTTCTGTTTGATCGGGGAATGTTGCAAGAATGTTTCTCAGGAGTTTCTCGGGCCAAACCGGTGTACCGAGGTTACGGACACTTTCAGCATACAGCTTGTAAAATTCATTCGTGTGTTTGACAGACTCTACACGCAACTCCCCCAATTCCGCCCTCTTGATTGCCTTGCGCAAATCAGCCCGCTTTTTTCGTGGAATCTGTTTAAGGTTTTCATCTCTATCAGCAGGTATATCAGTTACAAATCCCGCATAGACATCAGCCTTAGTGTGCCAGCCATCAACAGATGCACCGCCTCTCAACTCTACATACTGTGCATCTTCTGCTACCGCTAACTCCTTTGATTGTTGCAAGAGAGCGTCCATCGAAACGGGGTCAGTGGCTAAAACACCACCCCCAACTGTGAAAGCTGTTGAGATGAGGGACCTGCCAAAAAAGGGGCTTTTAACGAGTATAAGCGGAAGGATACCTGTAACATCGCCTTTATAATTTACCGTATACAAATAAAACGGTTCATGCCCGTAGGTTTTATAGATTACATCAGACCAGCCATATAGATGAAAAAAACTCCCGTCCGGATGATTTAAAACAAAATCATCCCACTGGGACTGCGCCGAAAGGTCAGCGGCTATCACCCTTATATCAGTTTCATTATCGGAGTGTGCCGGTTTCAACATGGCTGTCATGCCGCCTCCTGCAATTCCTTGACAGGGAAGATTTCATCAATCCGCCCCCACCTCATAGAGCCGAGCAGTCTTTCTAGTTTACCCTCCATACGCTCAAGATTGAGGTAATGGCGCAGGCGAGACTTGCGACTTAAGCCAGAAACTTTAGGCTGTTCAGGATCAACCTCCCAAGGGTGAAAGTAAAACACAGCAGGCTGATCATCTTTGGTAATCATACGGCTCAGCAAAGCATGGCTTAAATTATAAGGCATAGCCCTGAACCATCCACCACCAGCGCAGCTGACACGACGTCCAGCAACCATTGTTGTTGAAACAGGTATCTCCAGAAACGCGACGTTATCTTTCAAAGGCGACCACGCAAAACGTGGCGCATCTGGAGCATGGTAATGATCGTGCGCTATAGGGTGAACACTGGAACTATATTTATAGCCCTCTTCGCAGAGTATCTCGTGAGCCCACGGCGTGCGATCGTCCAACGAAAAACCCGCAGCCCGGAACCCCCTGACGGATTGTCCAGTGATATCTTCAAGAATTTGCTTGGTCTTACGAATATCAGCGCGAAACTCATCCGAAGATTGATCAAATACTTTTGTATGATCATAGCCATGACTGGCAACTTCATGGCCTCTTGCTACAATTTCGCGCATTAATGCCGGTGCTCTCTCGGCAACCCATCCAAGAGTAAAAAAAGTCCCTTTTGACTGTGTACGGTCAAAAAGATCCAGCACTGTTCTTGTTGCGCTCTCAACTCGTAACGGAATGTCGTCCCAATCTTCACGCTTGATAACTTCGCTGAGTGCCCATACCTGGAAGTAGTCCTCAACATCAACAGATATGGCATTCATACCAGATTGAACCTTGATCGCAGGCGTTTCCGAAGATGTGATCAATTCGGACACATTATTCTCCGCCAAGCAATTCCAACAAGGCTTCATCAAAATCCTTGAGGCGAGTGCGAAGCATATCATTCCGGCGTGCCCGCACGGAATCAAGCTTTTCAATATGTGACTGCAAGTCTGTGATGTTGTCTTCCACACCCCGGATCGTAGCCTGAGCTGCTTCAGCCAGTTCCAGCATCTCTTCCTTTATCGTTTTTAAGGGATCATTGGATTTGTCAGTCATACTCCCTCCACTGCCATTTTCATGAGCACGCATATGGCTGGTAATTTGTTCGGCAAGTTCATCTAGTGAGGCTGGTTGCGGCCTGCTATCTGACTGAGGCACATTATCCTGTTGCGGTGCCTCGATCGTAAACGGATCAGGTTGTTCTTCAGGGGGATCAGTGGCCTCTATTTCCTCTTGCCTAACCATATCTGAAGATACGTCCTGTTGTGCGGCAGATAATTCTTCGTCCGCCAGCACTCTGTTCTCTGATCTTAGTGGTACAACATTATCTCCAGTTGGGATGACTGGCTGCGGCGCGACGACAGGAGGCGTCTCCGGTTCATCTTCAAGGCGATTGACCAGCTCAGCATCAAGGTCAGAAAGAACTGTGCTCAGTACGGTATCGTCGATCTCATCCTTCTCATCGATCACAGTCTGGAGAAGAAGACGCTGACATAAGGCATTGATTTTGCGCGGTATTCCACCTGTAGCTTCAGCTACTTTTCTGTAAGCCTTATCTGTAAACAGCGCGCTTCGATCATCCCACCCGGAGATAGCAAGGCGATGTGTAATATAAGCCTCAACCTCTTCTTGTGTCAGTGGGCGTAGCTCACTGGAAGCGATGACCCGCTGGCGCAGTTGCTCCATTTCCGGAGACGCCAGTAAGCGTTTCAGTTCAGGCTGCCCAACCAGAAAGACCTGTAACAGCGGCAAACCGCCATATGTGATATTAGTAAGCTGCCGGATTTCCTCGATGGCGCCAGCAGACATATTCTGGGCTTCATCAATAATTAGAAGAACCTGACGGCCTTCTTCACGCTGATCCGTGAAGAAATCTCTAAGAGCATCGATCTTGGCGACCTTACCCTGCCCGCGTGCATCAATGCGAAAGGCTGACATTGTATGCTCAAGAATTTCTTCCTGACTAACAGGTCCTGGGCTGATGACAGCGGCGAGAACGTTGGCATCATTCATTTCGTGCAGGAATTGCTCAATCAGAATGGACTTACCAACGCCAGCCTCGCCGGTGATAACAACGATGCCTTCAGCCTGTTGCACACCATACAGTAGATAGGACAACACTTTGCGGTGACGGTCACTGTCATAATAGAAGGATGCATCCGTACTTAAACGGAAGGGTGCTCTTTCCAGATTAAAGTATTCTTCAATCATTTTCGGTCCCGGCAGGCTTAACCCGCCTTAAAAATCAAAAGTCAGACCAATGGTTATCGCATTTTCCTTAAATTCCAGTGTAGCGTTATCGGCTGAGCGGTTAGTATGCCCATATTGGATAAACGCCGAGATATCCTCGTAAACACGGTATCCGAACCCACCCAGTACTGAAACAGTCTGCGTGTCTGTATCCAGAATGCTCGTATCCTGACAGAGCTGGGTTAAAGCAGCGTCCGATAATCCAGCAGTCGCTGGATCTGTTGAGAGGGCTGCAAGACAATCAACCAGGCTGTCGCCGCCAGTTGCGGTCGTATACTGGTAAGAGCCACGCGCATAGGCATCCAGTTTTCGTGAAATACGACGGTTCCACGCTCCGTTCAGGCTGATTGTTTCAGTTTCCTGAAAACCAAAGTCGGCATCATCATACCCTATGCGCAAGGTGAAATCATTCTGGCCAGTGTTTGCGACTACTGCAAAGTCAGCTGTATTCGACCTTGCCAGACCCGACCGACGCTGGGTGAGGTCCTGCAGATCACTGTTGAAGGTAAGCGTCTGGTCCAGCACGTCACTTGCCGTCAAATTCTGCAAGCGTCGTAAATCTTCTGAAAAGGCCAGTGTTTCACCCTGCAGAATATCTTGCTGTGCATTCTGAAGCTGTGCGGATGTATTGAAATTCCGGCTCAGATTAGCGCGAAAACGCAGGCGTGTTGAGTAAATGTACTCTGCCGCGCCTTCTATCAGCGTGCCACCATACCGCTCACCCACTTCCAACTGGGCTCGCGTTCGCCGTCCTGGTGTCGCCAGTAGACCCGCTTTCCAGAAAACGCCGGATAATTCGTCATCATCAAACGCAGGATTATTGTTGGTGTCTATATCATCGTAACCGACCGTACCTACTGCGGATAGCTTGCGGTTGAACGGATAGCGAACACTGCCTGAATATGCTTTCTGGTCAAAGTCAACTTCCGGCAGTACATCACTGCCCTCTTCCTGTGTTGTCGCCGCGTAAGCACGAAGAGAAAAAGAAAGCCTGTCCAGTAAACGACCACTGGTATATTCGGCGACAATTTCCTGACTTTGAGAGTCATTCAAAAAGTTTTCGACGCCTTGGGCAGCATCTTCATCATCTATCGCCACATCAATAAACCGATATCGTGCCTCAACAGTGCTACGATTGGAAAACTCAGTCCGCAGATAGGGACTGACACTATAGGAATAAGATGTCGCCTGACGGTCATTGGCTGCTATGGACTGCTGCGCAAACTGGGAGCGCTCGTCAAGCGCCCGGCGCTCTGTCGACGCAGCCAAGTCCAGATACAGAAGATTATCGACAAACTCAGCAGTCGCTGCACTACGGATATTCTGATCCACAATGAACTGATCGTACAGTTCCTGTCCGTTCTCGGATGCAGGGTCCAGATAACTCCCGACTTCAAGACGTCCATTCACGATACC
This sequence comes from Aquisalinus sp., assembly GCA_022763145.1. GTDB lineage: Bacteria > Pseudomonadota > Alphaproteobacteria > Caulobacterales > Parvularculaceae > Aquisalinus. The sequence continues at coordinate 21,669 of JALEGM010000031.1, forward strand.
CGTAAAGTTCACGCGATCAATGAGCAGCCCCCCTGTAAACTCAACTGAGGCAAGGCCGTCTTCACTCTCTGCACCGTCTGGCGCTAATGTCACATTATCTGAATATGTCAGCTGTGGTGAAACACTGAGAGAGTAGCCAAGAAAACCGGAGCGGTTATTTGGCGCAAAGGGATCGACCTCATCCTCGGTAGTCTCGGCGACAACAGGTTGCGCATGTGCCGCACCAGAAAAAAAGACTGCAGCGGACAAAACAGACAACAAGGCTGTTTTCACCTGCCCACGGGTAAGACAATGCTTAAACGCCATACTCGCATTTTCTTTGTGACTTTGTAGGATCATACTCTTTACTCATCCTGATTTTTTGAGTCACTGTAATATTCCCCGTAGGACCCATAATGACTAAACTTACCCGGGACCCGCGACTGATTGAGAACGAGAGATATGTTCTCGTTGAACTCCAGAACCTCCTCCAGAGCGGCAACAATCGCAGCCTCTGGAGTGTCATTCGCTTTCACCACAAAGACTACTTCGTCTGCATGTTGCGCAAGAAGAGCCGCTTCAGGGGCCGCCAGTATTGGAGGCGCATCAAAAATGATAAGGTGATCAGGGTAAGCCGTTGTCAATTCCTGAACAACACGGCCCATATCACCGCGTTCGAAAACATCACGCGCGATATCTCGCTGCTGCCCCTCGGATAGTAACAATAGTGGATGATTTCGAACTTTGACGATAATATCAGATAGTGGGAGGTCCGGGTTCAGCAACTTGTCGCTCAATCCTGGCAGAGATGGCAGGTTAAGGTACTTGAAAGCGCGCGGTCGCGGCATGTCCGTATCAACCAGAAGCACATTTATGCCATCCTCAATAGCAAGACTGAGAGCCAGGTTTATCGCTGTAAACGTTTTTCCTTCGGCAGGCCGTGTGGAAGTCATGAGAACGCGACGGCGTGACTTTGCACCAAGAATAGAGCGTTTACTTTTTCGTCCTGATAGGTCGTTTTTATAATATTTCAGCCTGCGCAAAAGGCGCCGCTTGATAGCCCGCAACTCCTGAGGCAGTCGCTCTGGCTTTTGTGTCGGAACATATAGTCCTTGCTGTGCCATGTGCTCGAAATCGAGATCAGCGACAAGCTTAACGTCCGAAGCACGTTTATTTCGATGAGATTTATCACTCTTCGCACTGGCTTTTTTTGCGTCCCCACCCTGCTTCAAGCCCTGCGTCGCTCTTTGGACAAGATTCATCACACGCCCTCCTGTGCAACAGTGTCCAAAGCCTCTTGTACGAAATCCGGCGACACATCCCCAGGTGGCACATAGATGATCTGGTACCAGAACAGCGCGATTGTAAGAGCCCCTAAAGCCACACAGACCAGTCCGAAGGAAGCACGCTCAAAAAGCTTCACTGCCCGATAACGCGGCGTCAAAACAGGTGACACCGCCCCGAGAACAGGGAGACCAAGAGCCTCCTGCATTTGCGACGTCATGGTGTAGGATGTGTCAAAATGTGTGATCAGGAAAGCAACCCCACCAGCAAGGCCGGCTGCAGCAAACAAAATCAGGAAGGTAAGGACACCGCGTGGAGGCGAACTGGGTTCCGCAGCAACGACGGGAGCCTCGAATATTCTATATTCGATGGTTCCCCCACCCTCACTCAGGTTCGCGGTAATAGCAAGGCTGCTTTGTTGCCCCAAGAGCTCCTTGTAAAGATTTTCAACCTGTGTGTAGCTGCGCATCATTTCCTGCAGCTGCGCCTGAACCGCCGGGACTTGACCACTAAGCAACGTATATCTCTCTATATCCTGCTCGATCCTGGACTTTCGTTGAACCAGCTCCTGCACCTCCCCTTCAACAGAGCGTAATGTTGACTCTAGCCGAAGGTATTCAGGGTTATCAGGTAACCCTGCATCACCAGCCTCCAGCTCTGCAATCTTCGCCCTCAGACCGATAATATCAGGATGATTATCAAGATACTGACTCTCGAGTTGGGCCAGTTGTATTTTAAGCGTGTCCAGTTCGCCCTTGGATGTCGTGCGAGGCGTCGAAGCGAGCAATCGCCTTAACTCATCCCTGTTACGGATGGCCCTGTAGCGCGCATCATCAATCCGGGTCAGTTCGCTTTCCAGCAAATCAAGTTGCCTCAGCGTACGATCATCACCAGCAAGCTCAGCAGCGTGCTGACGCCGAAACTCGGAAATCTCTTCATCCTTTTCAGCCAGTTGCGCCTCAAGATTTTTTATCTCCTGCTCGACCTTACCTACAGCTTGCCGGCTTTGGACAATGCCAGCACCAATATCCTGCTCAATGAAAAGGCTAACAACCTGATCCACCACACGTTGCGCAATCTCAGGATCACGGTTGCCATAGGTAATGTAAAAGTACTGACCTTCTTCATTTACGACCGAAATATCGTCCTGAAGGTCCTGTACAACACGCGACAACTCCGTATCGTTGTTGACTTCTGCTGCCAGACCGGAGGTGCGCGCAACGGTTTCCATATTCTCTCTGGAAAGCAGCTGCAAACGCATTACCCGAACGCGCTTTTCGAAATCAGCTGAGGTGGCGGTCTTATCAATAAAGCTACGCAAAAAAGTGTCCGTATTCAGATAAACCTGCGCACGCGAGGTGTACACGTCAGGCGCCATCAGCAATAGAAACCACCCCACCAGCGCCACAACCCATGCCAGAGCCGCAATCAGCCAGCGTCGCTGCCACATACCGACAACGTATCGAACCAGAGGCTCAGGAAGGTCAGAAAGTGATATCAAAATCGGCTCCGCACAGACAAAACAACGAGACTACTAAAAAATGCTCTCTGGAATGAGAATGACATCACCTGGTGCAACAGGCACGTTAGCGCGCACATCCGCCTTTCTCATCAGGTCATCCAATTTCAGACGATAGGAATTTCGATTACTGCCGCGCCCTCGAATAAGTACGGCTTTATTGCCTGCCGCAAATTCAGTGAGGCCACCAACAGCAACCATGACATCAAGCACTGTCATACCAGCCTGATACGGTAGAGCCACCGGACGCTGCGCCTCCCCTAAAACACGGACCTGCTGGTCAAATGTTGAGGAGAATTGACTTACAATAACGGTAACTTCAGGCGTCCGAACAAAATCAGCCAACACGACTTCCAGATCACGAGCCAAAGCAGAAGGCGTCTTGCCGGCAGCCAACATGTCCTCAACAAGAGGCGTTGATATCCTGCCATCAGGTCGTACAACTACATCAGTCGATAATTCTGGCGCACGCCACACGAATACCTGCAACTGATCCAAAGGCCCAATCAGATATTCAGGCGTTGACGCCAGCAGCTGATCTGGTGACTGAGGTTCTTCGCCTCCGCTGTAATTGATGTTGCTTCCGCCGATACTCTCACAAGCGGAGAGGAGCACCAGCAAGGTCAAGAAACCTGCGAAAAAACCTGGAATTGAATTAATTTTATTCATCGTACAGCACCCATCTATCGTTTACCTCTCTATAACCCCGAATGAGGAAGCCTTTACTTTACCACGGCGCCAGTACGGGGGAGATAACGCCTTTATCTGTTCAATTTGATACAATTTAAGCCCAACACTGCATAGGGGTGACATCCTTACCGTTATCTTAAGACTGCTTACCCTCAGTCAACGACTGCCAATGCCTTTCACCGCAACTTTGACGGTGCGGATAATGATGAAAAGATCCAGTACGAAGCTGAAATGTTTTATATAATAGAGGTCGTAGGTCAGCTTCTGACGCGCATCCTCAACTGAAGCACCATAAGGATAACGGATCTGTGCCCAGCCTGTGAGACCAGGCTTCACCAGATGCCGGTCATTATAATGCGGAATTTCGCCGGCCAGCATGTCTGTGAACTCAGGACGTTCTGGACGTGGACCAACAAAACTCATATCACCCTTCAAGATGTTAAAGGCCTGAGGAATTTCATCAATCCTGGTCTTGCGGATGAAACGGCCCACACGCGTCACCCGCATGTCATCGCCAGCGGCCCACTGAGCGCCTGACTTTTCCGCATCCACTGTCATTGATCGGAACTTGTAGATACTGAAGTGGCGACCACCGCGGCCGACCCGGGTCTGTTTGTAGAAAACCGGCCCGGCAGACTCCAGCTTGATAAGAATTGCCGTCAGCAGCAATAAGGGCGCAGTGAAAACAACCAGCATAAGACTGGCAAGCATATCAACTGCTCTTTTAGCGCCGCGGGCCCAAAGACTGCCGGTAGCGACAGGATTAGGTGCAACCTGCTCTATTGAAAATGTGTTGAGGTCCACCTGACCAAGCTCATGCTCCGGTGCGATTGTGGGAGAGGTAAATAAAGAAAGTGCCCGGCGCCCCACCCAAGTTTTTATGATACGGCGGCGCTGCGGAAAGGCGAGCATAGCTGCTTCCTGCGCGGATTTATCCAGCGTCAGAAAATATAGTGCTGCGGCTGTCAGGCTGACGGCTACGCCACCATACACCACCACAAGCATGTCGATGTTACTCAACGCCTCGACAAACACCCAAAAATCCCCATCGAACAAGGACATCCCTGCCTACTCCGCTGATAAATACAACCAATTGGGGAGAAGCAGGATACGTGCCATGCTTAAACACGTTTTAATGCACGTGCTCTAAAAAGAGGCAAGTAACATTTTGCACCGCAGAAAAGCGAGCAAAACACTGGAAGAACACCAATAACGGGTATGCTGTAACCGTGAAAATTCTCAGTCTCACCACCTTGTATCCAAATGCGGCCAATCCCCATCACGGGATTTTTGTCGAGAACAGACTGAGACATGTTCAAAAACGACACAAACTGGACCTGCGTGTCGTGGCACCCGTGCCATGGTTTCCGTTCAAGTCTGAACAGTTTGGCGCTTATGCCAAATATGCGAAAGCGCCCCGTTCAGAGAAGCGCCACGGAATTGAAGTTACTTACCCGCGCTACCTACTAGTACCAAAAGTAGGAATGACTGCTGCAGCCCTGACTCTGCAAAGATGCTTCGAGCAAGAGATGGAGCGATTGCTAGAGGATGGCTGGGATTTCGATGTCGTCGATGCACACTACTATTATCCTGATGGCGTTGCGGCAGCACGTGCTGCAGAGAAATATGGGAAACCGGTTCTGATCACAGCTCGAGGAACCGATATCAACCTAATACCGCAATACCCGCGTCAGCGGGAGATGATCCTTGAAGCTTCTGCCATCGCAGGCGCCAGTATTTCTGTATGTCAGGCCCTAAAGGACGAAATGGGCAATATAGGCCTGGCAACCGAGAAAATTCATGTTTTACGGAATGGTGTTGATCTCGACATGTTTCAGCCTGCCGAGCGCGATGCGGCACGACAGAAGCTCGACGTCTCCGGAAAGGTCATTCTCTCGGTCGGGCATCTTATCGAGCGCAAAGGACATGACCTGATTATCGAGGCTCTCGATGACTTGCCGAATATAACCCTCATGATAGCTGGGGACGGCCCCGACAAGTCAGCCCTGATGGCTCAAGCACAAACCTCTGGGGTCGCAGATAGAGTTCGTTTTCTGGGTGCAGTACCACACCACGATCTTCCATCTGCATACAGCGCAGCGGATGTGCTGGTTCTTGCCTCTTCGAGAGAAGGCTGGCCAAATGTACTACTCGAAGCATTGGCCTGTGGCACTCCCTGCGCTGTCAGCCCGGTCTGGGGAAATGCGGAGGTCATCAACTCACCTGAGGCAGGTATTGTATGCGACAGCCGTTCACCCGAGGCCATCTCCAGGGCTATTAGTGAGCTGTTCCAAGACCTGCCAGATCGTACGCAAACAAGGCGTTTTGCAGAACAATATTCATGGGATCAGACATCGGACTCCCTCTTTAGCCTTTTCCGTCAAACGGTTGCATCCCACGCAGAGAAAAAGAAGACGACAACAGGCACTAAAGACTGGTTGATTGGAACAACCTGTGAGCTGAAGGAGATGAAGCCATCTCTTATCGTAACAGTTGATACGGAAGAAATATTTGACTGGTCCGACACCAGTTATTCAGCACATAGCGTCGCGCACCCCAAAGACATAGCGCGGTTTCAAACCGTTTGTGAGCAAAACAGTTTCAAGCCGCTTTATTTTATGAGCTGGCCGTTGATGCAGGACCCATCTACAGTTGCCTACTTCAAGGAACTGCATGAGGCGGGCAAAGCCGACCTGGGACTGCATTTGCATGCATGGGTAACCCCGCCAATTGAGGGAGATCATACGCCTTACACATCGTATCAATGCAACCTGCCAGAAGACTTGCATAAACGAAAGCTGGAAACTCTTGTCACAGCTTTTAAAGCTGCCTTTGGAGTTTCCCCAATAGCACATCGCGCAGGACGCTACGGTGTGTCGCCGATGATCCATCAGCATCTGATTGATGTTGGTGTTCCGTATGATTTCTCGCCGGCGGCAGGCTTTGACCTATCAGGTGATGGCGGGCCTGATTTCTCCGCCTTCGATAACAAGCCCTGGTGGCGACAGGAGACCGGTGATAGTCAAAAATTACTCTGTGTACCTGTGACTGGAGCCAGGTCTATCCGACGCACGCGGCGAGTGATTCCCAATTCTTCAAAAGAGACCCTGCCAGGCTGGGTCAAGAAAACGACAGCTTCACTTCGACTCTCCCCGGAACATTTCAATGTCGAAGATTTGCAAGCCCTCACAAAAGCGGTGATTGATCGGGAAACACCCCTGCTTGTCTACAGTCTGCATTCGACATCGCTAACTCAAGGGGCAACGCCTTACTCTCAGAGCACTGAAGGCATTGAGAAAATACTGAACACAACGGATAACTATCTTCGCTGGTTCAAAGAAAATATTGGCACGCACACATGCTTGAGCCAGGTTGTTAAAGAAGCCGAAAAGGAACGCCCTCAGCTCCGCGACGCAAACTAGTCATCGCGATGGACTTTTTCTTTCCGCTCATGGCGCTCCTGCGCCTCAAGCGACAGGGTAGCAATTGGCCGAGCTTCAAGACGACGCAGCGATATCGGCTCGCCCGTATCTTCGCAATAACCGTATTCTCCATCATCAATCCGCCGCAAAGCAGAGTCGATTTTGGAAATGAGCTTGCGCTGCCGATCCCGAGTACGCAACTCTAGCGCTTTATCCGTCTCGCTTGACGCTCGATCCGCCTGATCCGGCAA
>JALEGM010000032.1 GCA_022763145.1 Aquisalinus sp.
AGTGGAGATGCCGTTTGGATAGACCAGATGATCTTCGAGACCTTCAGGCTCAAGGAAGATCTGATGACTATCGCGCTCCGCAAAGCGCGTAACTTTATCTTCAATTGACGGACAGTAACGTGGTCCACGCCCCGCAATGCTGCCACTGTAGACCGCAGATTTTTTGATATTTTGCACGATCACGTCATGCGTTTCAGCTGTCGTATGGGTAATCCCGCAAGATATTTGCGGTACAGCGATTAGACTCGTCATGAATGAAAACGGCACAGGCCTGTCATCAGCCGGCTGCATTTCAAGACTTTGCCAATCTATTGTTCTGCCGTCCAATCGTGCCGGTGTACCCGTCTTCAAACGACCCATACGCAAACCGAGACTATATAATCGATCTGACAAACCTATCGCGGGCTTCTCATCAACGCGCCCTGCCGGTATGCGCTTATCACCGATATGGATCATACCTTTAAGGAAAGTGCCGGTCGTCAAAACTACGGCGCCTGCGCGAATGTGCTCATCATCATCGGTAACGACACCGACACAATGCCCTTCTTCAACAATCAGATCTTCAATAGCGCATGCCTTAATAGTCAGGTTCTCTTCAGTCGTGAGAAGATCCTGCATATGCTTCTTGTATAGAGATCTGTCAGCCTGTGCTCGAGGACCTCGCACGGCTGGTCCTTTTGAACGGTTCAGCATGCGAAACTGGATTCCAGCCTGGTCAATGACGCGAGCCATCAGCCCCCCAAGTGCATCAATTTCACGCACTAGATGCCCTTTACCCAACCCCCCTATCGCAGGGTTGCAGGACATTTCGCCAATCGTCTCAAGCTTGTGTGTCGCAAGCAATGTCCTTGCACCCATGCGCGCAGCCGCAGAGGCAGCTTCACAGCCAGCGTGGCCGCCACCAATAACAATCACATCAAAGTCAGATGAGTTCGACATCATTCTCACAACAAATTCTAACTGCTTTTATCTGGCAATATGTTTCACGTGAAACAAGTCTTACTTTCCGATACAGAATGAAGAAAAGATTTCCCCCAGTATATCTTCAACATCGACCTTACCAGTGATTGAACCAAGATGGCGCATCGCGAGACGTACATCCTCAGCCGCCAGTTCAGGGTGTATTTTGATGCGCTCGATTGACCTTATCAATGCTTCACGCGCACCCTGTACCGCATGAACATGGCGAAGTCTGGTGAGGCGGGGCTCATCAACGGTACCACATAATTCTGAAACACGCTGCCGGAGAAACTCTCTCAGATCATCCATACCGTTCTCAGATACCACTGAAACGGATAGCGTCTTGGCTTTTTTAGACTTAATAGCAGGCGATTTTCCTGGAAGATCACTCTTGGTGAGAACAATTGCGTCACCATTGCGTAATTCTTCCCGAAGGAATTCCATCTCATCAAAGGTATGACCATTTTCTACAAGCAAAAGTCGTAAGTCTGCCTTGCTAGCACGATCACGTGCACGGCGTATCCCTTCGAGTTCAATATCATCTTGGGTTTGCTCACGCAGACCTGCCGTATCAACAACTGTTACAGGGACACCAGCAATATCAAGTCTTGTTGTAATCAGGTCGCGCGTCGTACCTGGCGTATCTGAAACAATCGCGACATCACTGTTGGCAAGGTAATTCAGTAAAGACGACTTACCAGCGTTAGGCCTGCCAAGCAGAACGATACTTATACCCTCACGAACGCGCTGTGCCTTATCGCTATCCTCCAGATATGAGGATAGCTCTTTAATGAAAGCTGTAATGACGGGTAACGAGCGATTTTCAATTTGGGCAGGCACATCTTCCTCATCAGGAAAATCTATGCTTGCTTCGAGGGGCGCAATGGAATGCAGCAGCCGCATATACCAGTCTTCTGCTAGGGTAGATAACCTTCCGTCTACCTGCTGCAAAGCCTGTTGTTTTTGAAGGGTCGTTTCGGCATCGATAAGGTCTGCTAGTGCCTCAGCTTGGGCTAAATCAACCTTACCGTTCTCAAATGCCCTCAGCGTAAACTCGCCAGGCTCCGCTGGTCTTAGACCCTGCATTAACAACACATCAGATAAATTGCTGATTACTGCGCTAGAGCCATGTACTTGCAGTTCAACCATATCTTCGCCAGTGAAACTGGCAGGCTCGCAGAAACTGAAGACGACCGCAGTATCTATGAGGTCTTTTGCTCCAGGTACGTACAATCTTGCATGATAGACACGACGTGCTGTCATTGCACGTCTTGTTAAATCATTCAAAGTCGATAAAGCGGCAGGCCCACTTAACCGGAAGACAGCTACGCCAGCCTTTCCGGCACCAGAAGACAATGCAAAAATTGTATCACTTGCCATCCTGCTTCGTAGCGGCTGCCATCAGACCTGCAAACATCTTCTGCATGTTATCAACACCAGCACCCCCCATTTGCATCATCCTATCAAAATATTTTTGGGGATCAGCAAGTGTATCGATCTCTTCCTTCACTCTGGACTCAAGACTGGTTACCAAAAGCTCATTGACAGGGCGAACGTCAGGCAAGCCAAAAAAAGCTCGGGCTTCCTCTGGTGTACAGTCGATGTTGATCGTAAGTTTCATAAATCCTCCAAATGACCACAATACAGACCGACTATAGCTGCGTTTTTGACATCATGTCATATGATAGAAAACGAGGCACCAACTAGCCGATAAAACTTATTTCGCTTGCTTAACGAATATTGATTACCTTGGCTTATAGTACAAAAACGGGAGGGGAATATGCGATACGCATTTATCGTAATCAGTGTTTTTATCGTCACTGTCTGGTCGAATAACAACTCCCTCTCGGCACCTAAAGGTAACAACCCCGCGCAATTAATTGCTCATCGCGGTGTCCATCAGAACTTCACAACTGAAGGCCTCACCATGTGGAGTTGTACAGCTGAAATGATTTTTCCACCCGAACATGGGTTTCTGGAAAATACGATCCCATCCATCCGAGCTGCTATTGATGCTGGGGCATCGGTGAACGAGATAGATATTCAGCGGACGAAAGACGGGCTATTCGCTGTTTTTCACGATCATACATTAGATTGCAGAACAGAAGCTAACGGACATATCGGAGATTATACTCTCGATGATCTGAAGCAGTTGGATATCGGGTATGGCTACACATCGGATGATGGTGAGACATATCCTTTTCGCGGCAAGTTCATTGGTATGATGCCATCTTTAGATGAAGTGATAAATGCGTTCCCAAACCACCACTTCATTCTCAATTTGAAGAGCAATAATGTGGAGGATGGCATGGCCCTTGTGGATTGGCTCCAAAAGAACCCAGCCACATCTGATCAAACTCTTGCTATAATCAGCGGAAGAAAATCCGTAGAAGCAATACGTTCACAACAGTCCTTAATTCCCGCCGCAAGCCGCTTTACAGGCAAAGAATGCTTGAAAGGATACCTTTCTCTCGGCTGGATGGGCTTTATCCCGGAATATTGCAAAAATACTATCTTCGCAGTTCCGCTTAATTACCGTCATTTAGTCTGGGGTTGGCCTCATCGATTAGCTCACAGAATGGCAAAAGTGAATACTCCAGTCATCGTCCTAGGGCCATTCCAGAGTGGAGACCCTGGTACAACAGGTGTTAATCAGACTAAAGAATTGTCTGCTGTCCCTGGTACATTTGACGGATACATCATGACTGATCGGATCGAAATCATTGGTCCAAAAAGTCAAGAGTAATTATGTATTCATTGAATCGAAAAAGTCTGAGTTCGTTTTTGTTTGACGCAACTTATCTAGAAGAAACTCAATCGCGTCTGTTGTCCCCATCGGTGAAAGGATACGGCGGAGAACAAATATTTTCTGAAGATCATTCGGAGCAATCAAAAGGTCTTCCTTCCGCGTACCAGATTTCGCAATATCAATTGAAGGCCATGTTCGCTTATCTGCAACCTTCCGGTCCAACACAATTTCTGAGTTACCCGTCCCTTTGAATTCCTCGAAGACAACTTCATCCATTTTCGAGCCGGTATCAATCAAGGCTGTTGCTATAATTGTAAGTGAACCACCCTCTTCAATGTTTCGTGCAGCACCAAAAAATCTCTTTGGTCGCTGCAAAGCATTAGCATCAACACCTCCAGTTAGAACTTTACCTGATGAAGGCACAACGGTGTTATAGGCACGTCCAAGACGCGTAATAGAATCCAGTAAGATAACAACATCGCGCCCATGCTCAACGAGACGCTTTGCCTTTTCGATAACCATTTCAGATACCTGAACGTGACGTGTCGCTGGTTCATCGAAGGTGGAAGAAACAACTTCCCCATTCACAGATCGCTGCATGTCAGTCACTTCTTCTGGACGCTCATCAATGAGTAACACGATGAGATAACATTCCGGGTGATTAGCCGTGATAGAATGTGCGATGTTTTGTAGAAGAACAGTTTTACCTGTGCGCGGCGGTGCGACAATTAGAGCTCGTTGTCCCTTCCCAAGGGGTGCGACCAGATCAATCACACGGGAAGAAAGGTCCTTGCCTTCCTTTTTCTCAATTTCCATGTGCAAGCGCTGATCGGGATAAAGCGGCGTCAGATTATCAAAATGGACTTTATGCCGCGCTTTCTCAGGGTCTTCGAAATTGATTGTCCCGACTTTTGTAAGCGCAAAATAGCGTTCCCCATCTTTTGGGCTGCGAATTTCGCCTATAACCGTATCACCAGTCTTTAAGGAAAACTTTCTTATTTGAGTTGGCGAAACATAAATATCATCTGGGCCTGCAAGATAGTTCGCTTCCGGTGACCGCAAAAAACCAAACCCATCAGGGAGAACTTCAAGAACGCCACCCCCGGTAATTTCACATTCATTTTCTGCCAGCTCCTTCAGAATAGCAAAAAGCATATCCTGTTTTCGTTTAGCGGAGGCGTTTTCAACACCAACTTGTTCAGCAAACTCAAGTAGTGCTGCTGCTGACTTTTCTTTAAGCTCGTCGAGCGTAATTTTTTCGGGAATCATGAATCAACCTGGGAAAATACCACTGCAGAGTGAATTTTTGCATGGAAATATACCGAAGAACTCCGGTCACTCTCAATATGATTACTTACTGCAGATCGTCAAGATGGTTCGCGATCAAAAGATCAAGTCATAATCGACTAAAAGGGTTTTACGATCACCATAATAACTATGATTATGAGTAAAATGAATGGCACTTCATTGATGATGCGCCAGAATTTCTCGGTTTTTGGTTTATCACCATATTCAAACTTTTTCTGAGTTGCAGAATAAAAACCATGAATTCCAGAAATCCCAATCACTGCAATAAACTTAGTGATAAACCAGCCTGATGATGCGTAACCTGGAATAGCGACAAGCATAAGCAAACCTAGAACCCAAACTGCAATCAGCGATGGATTCATTATTCCCTTAAGGAGACGCCTTTCCATCACCTTAAAATATTTATCCGCCTCGCCTCCTTGCTGAGCCTGATGATGATAGATGAAGAGACGCGGTAAATACATCATACCTGCCATCCAAGCGATTACAGCAATAAGATGCAGAGACTTAATCCAGTTATAGTATGATAAAATAAATTCCTGCATCGTTTTAGATCCGTAATAATCTATTAGAACGTCCTGATGAATTTGACCAATTCAGCAACGTTTTCAGGTGGCGTTTGTGGTACAAAGCCATGCCCTAAATTGAAGACATAAGCTTTATCAGCAAAAGTAGTCAGTAGTTGCTCTGCAGCTTTAAACATGGGTGTTCCGCCTCGAACAACTAGCAGTGGATCGAGACCACCTTGTAAAGCAACATGAGAAGATAGAGTCTCAACTGCCCAGATCGGATCTGTTTCTGTCCCAAGGCTAACCGCGTCAAATGTACCTGCTTCAGCATATTCTCTTAATTGAACACCAGCACCTTTCGGAAAAGCGATAACAGGCACTTCTGGAAATTCTGCCTTCAATGCTTTTGCAATTCGCTTAGCTGGCTCCAAACAAAAAGCGCGTAAGAATTCCACGGGCAGCCCCGATGCCCAGCTCTCAAACAACTGGACCGCATTAACCCCTGCTGAAATTTGCCTTTTGAAATATGAAATTGTCGCATTCTCAAGCTCATGAATGAGAGCCTGGAACGTCTCAGGATTCTCATAGGCATAGCTCCGCAAAGATGATGGGTCTTTCACACCTTGCCCAGCGATCATATAGGTCGCGACCGTCCAGGGAGCACCCGCAAAACCAATTAGTGCTTTATCTTCTGGAAGGGCCTCCCTGCACAAACGGATTGTCTCCATTATAGGAGATAACCCATCGTGTAGTTTTTGATGAGATAGTTCGACAGGACCATCCTGAAGAGGTGGCCTCAATCTTGGCCCTTCACCTGCCTCGAAAGACAATTCCTGCCCCATAAACATTGGTAACAGTAGAATGTCTGCAAAAAGAATTGCTGCATCAAGATCAAACCGACGAATGGGTTGCAGTGTGACTTCAGCTGCCATCTCCGGGTTAAAGCAAAGATCTAGAAAAGACCCGGCTTCAGCTCTTTTCTCGCGGTACTCAGGTAAATAACGTCCTGCCTGGCGCATAAACCAGATAGGCTTTGGACTTACTTTTTCGCCTTTAATCGCACGGATGAATGCAGGATGGTGACGCATCTTAAACTCTTTCCGGTAGTGCTGCATGCACCCCTCTGAAATCTAATAAATATAAAATTATCAGACTCATAACCCTGTTGAAAATGTTGAGTATCAGGACCGAAAAAATAATCCAGAGATTTCCAACATGTTATCCAATCGAATAACCCAATGTTGAATATGTGGAGAAGCTAAAAAACTGAGGTCATACCGGGGTACTACCAGAGATACTTATGCGGAAAACCACGGTAGTAGTTCTTTATACCTTAGCTATTCTGATTTTGATGGTGACAAATCTTTCCATTTGGTTAACTCGGAAAAATATGGAGTTTGGGGGCGAATATGCGATGTTAAGTCTGATCGGAAGTCTCTTACCACCTGAACAGAGTTTATTCACATGATGTCCACATCTTCGCTAGGGATGGCTAAAAAACCGAGGACATACTTCCACGTACATTTGGTATCTGATTCCACCGGTGAAACACTTAATACCGTCCTTAAGTCCGTTAGCTCGCGTTTTGATGCGGCTAAACCTCTCGAGCATGTGTCTTCACTCGTGCGATCCAAAAAGCAGCTCAATCAGGTGTTAGCCCGTATTGAGAGTTCACCGGGTTTGGTCATGTTTACCATCGTTGATCCCGAACTACGGCGTCATCTTGAGGTTAAATGTGCTGAATTACAGGTACCCGCAATATCAGTTCTGGATCCGCTTCTGAATGCTTTTGCGGATTATCTAGGTTTAGAGCAGACGTTACGAACAGGCGCACAATATGCTCTTGATGAAGACTATTTTCGCCGTATAGGTGCTCTAGACTACACGTTGGCTCATGATGACGGACAGATGGTTTGGGATCTGGAAACTGCTGATGTTGTGCTAGTAGGTGTTAGTCGCACATCCAAAACACCGACATGTATGTACTTGGCAAATCGAGGCTATAAAGCGGCAAATGTACCGTTAGTCCCCACCCAGGACCATCCGCCTGAATTAGAGAATCTGCGGCACCCCTTAGTAGTTGGTTTAACAGCAGCACCTGACAGACTTGCACAAATCCGTGGCGCACGTCTAAAGAACGTAGAAGCAACAAACCACGCCGGATCGTATTCTGACCAGGATGAAATCCGTAAGGAAATTATCAAAGCCAAAAGATTATTCGCACGTAAGGGCTGGCCTGTGATTAATGTGACAAACAGATCTGTAGAGGAAACAGCGGCGGATATAATTTCCAGATTATCCGCAAAGCGTGCGGGCAAATAATGAACACTCCTCTTATTCTAGCATCGAAAAGTCCTGCCAGGCGTTCTCTACTGCAAAATACAGGAATCTCATTTCAGGCGATAGATAGTGGACTTAATGAAGATCTTATCAAAGAAGAAATGCGTGGCGAGCCCCCTTTAAAAATAGCTATGAAGTTGGCTCAAGAAAAAGCTTTGCTGGTTAATCGTTCCAATTTGAACTCATTGGTTATTGGTGCTGACCAAATTTTAGGTTTCCAAGGCAATAGTTATGATAAACCTAAAAATCTTTTGGAAGCGCATGATCGATTAAAAGAATTTTCAGGTAAGCCGCATTTCCTGCATACTAGTATATGTGTGGCACAAAATGGTGAAATAATTTGGTCGCACACAGAGGAACCTATTCTGACTATGCGGGATCTGGATGACCAATCTATTGATGCGTATCTCATGAGAGTTGGTAGTGGCGTGTTAAATTCTGTGGGAGCCTATCAACTGGAAAATATTGGTATACAGCTATTTTCAAAGATTGAGGGAGATTATTTCTCTATCCTCGGCTTACCTCTAGTGCCGCTATTAGAGTTTCTGTCCGGAAAACATGTAACAGGATCTCTCATATGACATCTCTTATAAAAGCAGGCGTCATTGGTTCACCGGTTAAGCATTCCCTCTCACCTTATATCCATGAGTTTTGGTTAAAACAGTATTCTTTAAATGGCGTGTATTATAAGATACACTGTTCAGATACAGATGAAGATTTCAATCATACGCTCGAGCTTCTTATTACATTGGGTTACTCTGGTGTAAACGTTACCTTACCACATAAAAAACGTGCATATGCTGTAGCTGATAATCTTTCAGAAGCGGCACAAATTCTCGGCGTTGCTAACACACTTACATTCACTGGAAACGATATTTACGCAGATAATAC
>JALEGM010000033.1 GCA_022763145.1 Aquisalinus sp.
CTCCTAAGGATTTTAAAAAGTCTGATTTATCTTTTTTTCCAGTTACATGCTACCTATCTCGACATTTCAGTCGAAACAAATGATCGCCCTCACCTTGATAGAATCATCGAAAGTCTCACAGCGGCTGGCCTGCCAACGGTTATTGCCGACTATTAAACTGGATGTCATGGATTAATCCTTATACATCACACCTTGCTTCATGACGAAGTCCACACTGAGTAAAACCGCGATATCTTCCAGAGGATTGCCATCTACTGCGATAAGGTCACCATATTTACCGGCTTCGAGCGTTCCCAGCTTATCTGACATTCCAAGATTATCGGCACCAGCCACCGTTGCAGAATAGACGGCTTCTTCCGCCGTCATGCCTGCCTTGACCAGCAATTCAAATTCACGGGCATTGTCACCATGCTTTGAGACACCACTGTCTGTTCCGAAGGCTATCTTAACGCCGCCTTCGTGAGCTCTACGAGCCATCTCTATCATCTGTGGCCCCACCAACAAGGATTTCGCGCGCTGTGGCGGTGTCAGAAAAGAATTCGGGCTTTCTGCTATCTCTACGACAGTCTGACCTGCAAGCAGCGTTGGCACCAGATAGGCTCCCGCACGGCGGAACAAACGCACGCTCTCAGCATCAAGATAGGTGCCATGCTCGATTGAATCGACACCAGCGGCAAGCGCAGCATCAATACCATTCTTGCCATGCGCATGGGCAGTAACCTTGCGTCCCATGGAGTGAGCTGTATCCATTATGGCTTGCAACTCATCTTCGAAAAATTGTACCTCAGTGCCCGCAGCAGTATTACTCAGCACACCGCCTGTTGCCGTAAGTTTTATATGATCCGCGCCGCGGCGCACCTGTTCCCGCACGGCCCGGCGGCATGTCTCAACACCATCACAAGTGCCGGAATTGCCTGATGCCTTGAACATATGCGCAATATCATCGCGGTAGCCTTGAGTCCCGTCACCATGCCCGCCTGTGACTGAAATTGTCGCACCTGACGCAAAAATCCGTGGCCCTGGAATCCAGCCGCGTGCAGTAGCGTCGCGTAGAGCGAAGATCGCGTCTCCCGTACCTGCGCCCACATCGCGCACCGTCGTAAAGCCTGCCATCAGTGTACGCTTGGCATGTAATGCTCCCATCATGGCGCGATCAGCATCGGACATCTGCACGGTTTGCAAGCGACCTTGGGGATTGAGTTCTGATGTCAAGTGCACGTGGCCGTCGATCAAGCCAGGCAGAACGAACTTATCCTTCAGATTATGGATTTCGATTGTATCACCTGGGCCTATATCCAGATTGGCCTCATTGAAACTCGCTGTTGGCAGAACTTCTGATACGACCCCACCCCGAATGATAATGGAGTGATTGGCCTTTGGCGGCTCACCGGGCTGATCGAGTAACTGGCCGGCATGGACCACAGTGATACTTTCAGCCTGTGCCGCCCCCGCGAGACCCATGGCTGTTAATGCTAGTGCCAAGATCAGCTTTGCTAACTTCATGATTTCCCTCCTGCTTTTGACCATGAAAATCTCACATGGAGGGCTCACTCGCAAGCCCCAGGAAACTGTCAGGCTATATAAAGCAGCCTCATGCCGCTCTATCCCAAAAGCGTAATCATGCTATAAGGGCTTGGTTGGGGAGTTTCTTGGACGAAATCATGAGTGGGGATTACGACTTTCAGTTCAAACACAGGGATCGCAAGCGCCTGAATGCGGTTTCACAGCGAATTTTTGACCGGCTGGTGTCAATTGACGACAATTTCGTCAATCTGATCAATTCAGCAGAAAATGCTGTCACAGGATTTGTGATGATTACCGGCCTAGTCAGCCTTTTTGGCGCAATCTGGTACGGCTTTGGGCAACTTCTCGATACTTCATTCATGGCGGCTTTACCTGAGCGGTATACCACTGAAACCGCACATTTGATGATCAGTGGTGTGATTACATTACCGATTTTCTTCTTTCTCGTTTGGCGCCCGCTCCAGGCAATGTCAGATAATATTCTGGAATGGGTTGGTCGCTGGATCATCACCACACGAAAACTTGGTAGAAACAAACCCAAGAAGACAGCCGTGCTCGACGCTGTCAGCAACTGGATGCGGACAAGACCGGAACAAGCCACCCGCATTTATGAGCAACTTTACAAACAGGATCCGAAAGACCTTTTCCCTTCTGAACTAAGGGAGAAACTCGAAACTCTGACAGCTGCCAAGGACAAACCATATCTGGTCGTTGAGCGCTTTACTGAAATAAAGCCGTGGACAGAGTATGCAAAGTACTGGTTCTTTTCGCCTCGTGATGAGGAACGCAAGATTTACTTTCTGCGCTCCCGTGCGTTACGGAATGCCATCAAAGTTGCACTCGCCTATCACATCATGAATACGGAGCTGCGTGACGAGGTGCCTGCAGGGGACCGCTGGGTCCGCGAGTATAAGACAGAGCGTAATCGACAGATCACGGCCTTGTTCGACGAAGTTGATCTGCATAATCGGTTCCGTACATCTGCGCCGCATTATCGCTGGCCCGACTCGGGAAGGAAAAAGTCCGTTGGAGAAACGGCTACCATTCGCGCGATTTCTTGCATTGAAAACCCGAGTGGCCTGCCTCTTTTCGTTCTGCCTGTAAAATCTATCATGAATGAATTTCCCGGCGTCATACGCGATTTCTATGAAGATGCTCAGGGAGACGACGAAATTTCTTTGGAAACCCGCCAAGACCGTTATGATGCAATTATCTCAAAACTCGCTGACATCAATGTAAAGATGTTTGGGAAGTATAGTCGTAAAACGCTGCTAACGACCTCCGAAACGGGCATTGAGCCACAACCCATCCTGCGGGACCTTGCCCTCTCTCGTGCGAGCAGCGCGGATATTGAGGACGTCCTGCATGATGAAGAACACATACATGACTGGGCATTGCGCTGGGATCCAAACTTCATAGCGTGGCCTGAAATTCAGGATGATGCAGAATCTGACACCAGTCAGTCTTTCGCTGTTCTTTATGAAGCGATTGAGCGCGCTGGAAGGAACGCCAATCCCATCGTTCTTCAAAGGGGGGATACACTGTTCGTCGACAACTTACGCTGCCTTATTGCACGCAAAGAACCGCAACCCCTAGATAGGAAGCAAGCCGTCAGCGGTTACCCGCAGGATTGGTGGCTGCGTGGCTATTATGGGTTCCGCATGTCCGAACAGACGAGTTTCGATTTATCCAACACGAATGGAAGTTACAAATTTTCCGACGAGGAGATTTATACAGATGAATACGGTATAACCTGGCCCTTTAACCCACTCCATGAGCAAGAAATCAAGCAACGAGAGCGAGAAGAGATATCGTTTGATCATACGCAGGGAAAACCGCTCGAACGCGCCGTTTCATTTACAAAGGATGAAATAGCACCATACTGCCGCGTGGATTTGACAGAGCAATCTGAGACAGATACCTCGCAAAGCACTCATGAACCCCAGACATATTTAACACGGAAAACCCGGCCGACGAAACGCCGACCGGGTACAGTTGCTCAGTATCTGAAAGACTGGTTCTAGGCGAGATAGCTGCGAAGCATCCAGGCCGTCTTTTCGTGAAGCTGGATGCGCTGCGTCAGCAAATCTTCAGACGCATCATCATCAGCATCATCAGCAATCTCCATTGCATCACGCGCTCTGCGGATTAGCGTTTCCTGATCCTTAAGAAGATTGGCGACCATTTGCCTGGCTTCCGGCACGCTGTCATTTGTTTCCTCAATGGCCGTTAGCTCAGCCATTTCACGACCTGAACCTGGTGCAAAGAAGCCCAACGCCCGAATGCGCTCAGCAAGTTCATCCAGAGCCTGCCACATTTCCGTATACTGCTCTTCAAACATAAGGTGCAGTGTCCGGAATTCTGGACCCTGGACATTCCAATGGTAGCCGTGGGTTTTCATATAGACCGCGTATGTATCAGCCAGCGTTTTCTTCAATGCTTCGGCGACAGCTTCCCGGTTTTGTTCAGTAATACCAATATCAATAGTCATGGGGCTTCTCCCTGATTGCGACCACTCTTAGTTAGGAGGCCGCCACGCTGATCGCAAACAGATAATCATCACGAATAGTATCGATTTTTTCGATCATAAAAGTTTTGTGACTTACCTTGAATTGTGAAGCCGTATTACCAACATGTAATATAAATCAAGAGGAGAGATTATGGGAGCACTGCTGGTCCGAACTTTATTGTTACCACTCAGAATTTTATTATGGCCATTGCGCATCTCACGTATTTTAATTCTGAAACTCATGGGCAAAAGTGTCAGCAGAACATTGCGAAACTCTTCCGGTAATTACCTCGCCAGCGCTCATGATGACCAATTCCGTGAAAAAGACTCTGCTCCCGAAGATAGCCCAGTCAAAACAAGGCCTGCGGGATTGGAGTCCTTTTTATTTCGTCAGCTTGAACGACCCAGGTTACAGGAAAGAACAGCCCCCGATATGAGTCTGGAGGAGGCCCGCTTTGAAACCGATCATGCAAAGCGTTTTTATTCCTACAATTTTTCTCTCTTTCCCCGAGGTGATTTTTTCTATGAAGAAGTAGAGCAGGAATATCTGCAAATGGCTATGGGACTGCCGCATGAGTCCACGGATGCGCGTTTTATCCGGATCATGAACCAGTTCAGGTGTGTACTGAATGGAAATTCAAGGCGACTGTTTCTCTATTATACGCCCATAATCTTCGTGATGTGCCTGGCTGCAAGCCTGTTACTGACACTTCCGGCTTGGGACCTTTCGGCACCGATACTAGAACGGCTCGGAGTATCGGCCAAACAGGAGCGAGTGTTGTTAACGGTGCTTCTGACCACCAGCATTTTCGCTTTTGGCCTCATTGTCCTTCTGGTGTTATATCACTGGCCCTATAAGGTAACTCAGCAACGCAACCTCCTTGGACTTGATAATTATATCACCAGCAAGTTCTCCCGCGTGAACCAGAACTTCCTTGTGGCAAAACGGCGGGCACTCAATGTCGAGCGCAACAAGCGTATGACGCAAGCTGATGAATTACGTGAAGAAGCCGGCACATGGACCCTTGCCTATAACTGGTTTGCCATGCGATTACTCCTGTGTGAGCAACTGGTGCGTAACAAGATTTATCAAATAAGGCGCAATACAACTTTATACAGCGTTGGCGGGATAATAGCCTGTTTCGCGTTGCTGGCAGTTATTGCTCTATCCGCTGCATTTGCGATCTCAGATAAGACGTTTCTATTTATTCTCGGCGTAAGTGCTATTCTTTCAATCCTGTTCATCACCCTCGCCTACTCGCTTGTAATGGGTAAAGCGATGCCTGACATCATGAGTGTCATGCACTCCAGTGAATGGCCGCGCTTCAATCACATTGCTTTGCACAGAACCATCGCTGATCATGTGGCTGAAGACAAATTACAGATTGTCACCTTCCGCGACAGGAACAGGTTTGAATAATCAACTTAACCCTGCACAAAACCTCTGGATACGTATGCAAGCCTCTCTCAAGCTCTCTGTATCCGTTGCATATGAAATGCGGAAAAATGGCGACAAGCCAAATGCAGCACCGAACACAACTGCAACCGCTTCTTCTTCCAGTAAGGCGGAGGCAAAATCCTCATCAGTGTTGATTTTTGCTCCTCCCTTACTGGTCTTGCCAATACAGCCTGCACAGGATGGGTACACATAAAACGCCCCGTCCGGCGTCAGGCAATTGATGCCTTCGGCTTCATTCAGCATCTCGACAACCATGTCACGGCGCGCCCGGAAAGCTTCATTTCTCTCGTGCAGGAAACCATGATCTCCATTCAGCGCGGCTACCGAAGCCCACTGACTTACAGAGCATGGGTTGGACGTCGACTGGGAGATGACCTTGCGCATTGCATTGATGAGCGGTACGGGCCCGGCAGCATACCCAATGCGCCATCCGGTCATAGCATAAGCCTTGGAAACACCGTTCATGGTCAGGGTCCGCCCATAAAGGTCAGGCTCAATTTGAGCAGGTGTTACAAACTCAAACCCGTCGTAAACTATGTGTTCATACATATCATCCGTTAGCAGCCAGACCTGCTGATGCCGCATCAGCACATCCGTGAGGGCTTTCATTTGAGCCGCATCATAGGCCGCACCGCTCGGATTGGACGGGGAGTTGAAAATTAGCCATTTTGTCCGGGGGGTAATGGCAGCCTCAAGAGCTTCCGGTCGGATCCGGAAGCCGTCCTCTGCTTTCGTTTCCAGCGGCACTGGCGTGCCTCCCGCCATTTTCACCATGTCTGGATACGAAACCCAATATGGCGCCGGAATAATGACCTCATCTCCGGGATTCACGCTCGCCATGAGAGCTGCATAGATCGTGTACTTACCACCTGATGTGACGGATATCTGGCTGGTTTCATAGTGCAGGCCATTATCGCGCCTGAACTTCTCAACGATGGCCTGCTTCAGTTCCGGAATGCCATCCGCAGCCGTATATTTCGTCTCACCCCGGCGTATCGCCTCAATGGCTGCTTCCTTTATATGATCGGGCGTATCAAAATCAGGTTCGCCAGCCCCAAGGCCAATCACATCGACACCCTTTTCTCTTAGTTCACGCGCCTTTTGCGACACGGCTAATGTTGGCGACGGTTTAACGCGCGCCAGGGTATCAGATTGGACAAAATCAGTCATGGCTCATCCCTTTATGTTGCGACGCAACAATAAGGGCGTTGCCGGTGATTTTACAAGCTTTGCTTCAGCAGCCCCTTTCGCGACTTAATTCTAACCACCACTCCCAAAGAGTTTTAATCTTTCTTCTCTTCAATCGGTTTGACGGTGCGCAAGTGAAGTTCTTTCAATTGCTTCTCATCCGCCTCACGGGGTGCCCCTAACAGCAGGTCCTCGCCTTGTTGGTTGAGCGGAAACATGGTGACTTCGCGGATGTTCTCTGTGCCCGCCAACAACATCACAATGCGGTCTACACCAAAGGCTGCGCCGCCGTGTGGCGGGGCGCCGAATTTGAACGCATTCAGCATACCGCCGAATTTTTCCTGCACAACGTCCTCACCGTATCCGGCCAAGGCGAAGGCTTTGACCATAACATCTTGTTTATGGTTACGGATACCGCCGGAGCCTAGTTCATAACCGTTACAGACAAGATCATACTGATGTGCCTTTATTTCGAGAATCTCATCGTCAGACGCGGCTGTAGTCAGCGCATCAAGACCGCCCTGAGGCATTGAAAACGGGTTATGGCCGAACTCGACTTTCTTGTTTTCCTCGTCCCATTCATACATCGGGAAGTCCACGATCCAGGCCAGTTCGTAAGCATCTTTGTTAGCAAGGCCCAGTTCATCCGCCACAACATCTCTGGCACGCCCGGCAATAGCTTCAAATTCTTTGGGCTTGCCAGCCAGGAAGAAAGCAGCATCACCTGCTTTCAAACCTAGTTGATCACCAATAGCCTTGGTACGTTCAGGGCCGATATTCTTCGCGAGCGGCCCTTTGCCGTCGCCTTCATCAAACATGATGTAGCCCATGCCAGGAAGGCCTTCACGCTGTGCCCAGCTGTTCATCCGGTCACAGAAGGCACGACTACCACCCGTGGGTGCCGGGATCGCGCGAATTTCATTGGCCGGGTCTTCAGCAATCTGGGCGAAGATCTTGAAGCCGGAACCTTTGAAATGATCGGTTACGATCTGCATTTCCAGCGGGTTACGGAGATCAGGCTTATCCGTGCCATATTTCAGCATTGACTCGGCATACGGAATTTCCCGGAAGGGGTAAGACGAAACCGTTTTCCCCTCTGCGAATTTTTCAAATGTGTCTCGGATGACGGGACCGACCGCATCAAATACATCCTGCTGCTCGACAAAACTCATTTCCATATCGAGTTGATAGAAATCCCCAGCAGAACGGTCAGCACGGGCATCTTCGTCACGGAAGCATGGCGCAATCTGGTAATAGCGGTCAAAACCGGATACCATGATAAGCTGCTTGAAAATCTGCGGCGCCTGGGGCAACGCGTAGAATTTGCCTGGGTGCAAGCGAGACGGCACAAGGAAATCGCGCGCACCTTCAGGTGATGACGCCGTCAGAATTGGTGTCTGATAGTCCATGAAGCCCACATCTTCCATGTGGTTGCGGATTTCACGGATGACCTTCGACCGCAAAACAATGTTCTTGTGCAACGTCTCGCGGCGCAGATCGAGATAGCGGTGCTTCATCCGAATATCTTCCGGATAATCAGGTTCTCCAAAGACCGGCAGTGGTAATTCCTCAGCCTCACCCAAAACATCCAGTTTGCGGATAAAGACCTCAATCTCACCCGTTGGTATGTTCTCATTGACCAGTTCTGCATCTCGCGCTTTCACTTCACCCTCGATACGGATGCACCACTCGCCCCTCACGGCCTCAACGGCTTTGAACGCCGGCGAGTCCGGATCAGCCAGAACTTGCGTCACACCATAGTGATCACGCAGATCAATGAACAGAACACCGCCATGGTCGCGAACCCTGTGGGCCCACCCGCAAAGACGTACGGTTTCGCCCTCATGGGATTTTCTAAGGTCTGCACAAGTATGGCTGCGGTAAGTGTGTAGCTCGGTCATAATGCTCGAAATCTCCTTCAAGCGCGGGGGTATAGGGGCTTTTCCAATCTGGGGAAAGAGGTCTTCGCAACCGCAAAACGGAATGACTGCGAGCTGTACTTGCCCGCCCTGATGCAAGTTGCTTATGAGGCAGCAAAGCAGAGTCGGAGTAGCATGATGATAAAGCCGTCGATGATCGAAAGTGGCGAGTTTGAGGGCTGGATGACCTGGCCCACAGAACCTTTTGAACATGACCTTATGGGCCCCTTGCATTTCCGCATCGATGACAAGGGCCCGGTCTGTGCGTTTCGCGCCGAGCATCGTCACATGAACTCTGGCGGTGTCATGCATGGTGGATGTCTGATGTCATTTGCAGACTTCAGCCTGTTCGGGATAGCCCATGAACATATGAAAGATGACGCCTACGGCCTCACCGTGGCCTTCTCCTCAGAGTTTCTAGACGGCCCCAAGGTTGGTGAGTATGTGGAGGCACGCGGCGAGGTACTGCGTGCAGGCGGATCACTGATATTTGTGCGGGGCTTGGTGACGTCTGATGACCGTCCGTGCCTCAACTTCTCTGGCACCATCAAACGCGGGCGCGTAAGACAAAGCTAGCTACCCTGCTTCAGAGCAATCAGCGCGTCTTTCTGGTCCATCACAGACTGATAGCCAAGAGCAATCATCTCATCCGGTTGATCAAATGCTGTCGGTGGAAAGTTACGTGTATCCGGGGCGATCAGGATATCAGGTGGACACAAGGCGAGCTTCGCTCTGGCCAGGTGGGTTTGATAAATATCTGATGTGGCAATTACCGTTTCCATGAAATGCGGCTCTGCATCCATCTTCGACTTAGCCAATGCCATTTGTCGCTCTACAAAATTTTGTGTGCGATGAATTAACTCCATGACCTGATGCGGGATAACATCATGCTCTGGTACATCTGGCTCTTCGATCACGACAAGAGCTCGTGTTTGCGACCCGACAAATCGCTCCAGAGTTCGGCTATGGGCTTGCAGGTCAATGGCGATTGTCTTTGTGGCTCCCAACTCAAGCGCAAGGTCAACGGGAACAGGGTTTGTCAATGCACCGTCAACCAGCCAACGGCTGCCATCTTTCGCAGGCATTTTCGCTGCATGAAAAAGCATCGGGATTGAACTGGAAGCCCGAGCTGCGTCTAAAACTGACCCCGATGTCAGCCTGACTTCTTCGCCAGTGACGAGATCAGTCGCTGTCATACCGAAAGGAACAGGCAGGTCTTCTATATTGCGATCATACTCCCTAAAGCTCTCAAAAGCACGCGTTGGGTCAATGATGCCCGCTTTGCCGAGACCAAAAGAAAAATCTTTCAATGCCCCCAGAGGACCGAGTTCGCGTGCCCATTTTTCAAAAGCTGGTAATATATCGAGCAAGGTAGCGCTTGCTACCAAAGCCCCCGCAGAGCAGCCTGTTATGATATCTGGCTTAATATCGAGCTCATTCAGAGCGACCAATGCGCCTCTATGCACCCAGCCACGT
This sequence comes from Aquisalinus sp., assembly GCA_022763145.1. Taxonomy (GTDB): domain Bacteria; phylum Pseudomonadota; class Alphaproteobacteria; order Caulobacterales; family Parvularculaceae; genus Aquisalinus. The sequence continues at coordinate 10,076 of JALEGM010000033.1, forward strand.
GCGGCGCCAGAGCCGAGAACCAAGCCGATTTTCTGTGCTTCAGTCATAGAAAAATTCCAACGGCGCAAGCAATCAGGCAAGCCAGGAAACAATAATATCAGGGCAACAGCCTTCTATGCAAGTGTCGCGCATGGCGTCGCATATACTGTGTTGCAGGGTTTTTGTCCGTAAACGATGCAGCTTCTGACCTGCGAGCTCTATCGCGCAGCTCAGCGGCCAAGGGCCTCTCCCAGCCTTCAGCCGTCCACCCCTCTTCTTCCGCATAGGCGCGTTCCGCAAATTCGCCAGGCGGCACATAGTCCAGGAAATCCCAGATAACCGGATATAAGCCATTGGCAGGCATGGTCAGGTGATTGCAGCCCCTAAACTTAACGAACCTTTTCGGCTTTTTTGCAAGACGATAGAGCTTACGGCCGTGAGATATAGGCACAATAAGATCCCGATCACCATGTGCAATCAGGAGGGGCCCATCAATGTCGCCAATCCAATCACGGTTACGGAATGTATCACGCATCAAGAGGCCTACAGGCAGGATCGGCATCATCTCGCGCGCGCGCCTGACTGTCGACGTATACGGTGCTTCCAGAATCACTGGCGCCGTTTTCACAACGCTACCGAGTTTTGTGGCAACGCCCGTCCCCAGAGAAAAACCGTGAATAGCGAGCTGACTTTCCGAATAATGCTGCAAGGCCCAGTTCCAGGCGAACTTGGCATCTTCATGCAGGCCTTTTTCACTGGGTTGCTGCGTGGACCCACCATATCCACGATAAGAAACGGCGATAAACCCTGCACCTGCAGCAGCAATACGCCGCCAGCGACGGTTCCAGATGGAGATATTGCCGCGATTTCCATCAAAGTAGAGAATGACAGGCGCACCAGCGACTTTTGGCGCCCGGTGCCAAGCGTATAACTTTTCCTCATTAGACGGATGAAGGTCAACCAGTTCTACTTCATCAACCGCGCATAACCTTGGATCAATCAAAAATTTCCAGGGCCGGAACAGAAGGGAGCGCTGATTAGCCCAGACCAACCACAACATAGCTAGATAAGCGCCAAAGCCAGCTAATATGTAGTACATAACTGATGGCATACCTGCACCCCAAAATACCCTGCCCGCCGCTTCGATAGCATGTTGAAGAATAGCTGGCGAGCAGCATCTCGCCCTATGCCTTTAAGCAAACTGCCTCTAAATAGAACTCATGAGTAATGGCGAAACACCAAAAGAGGCCTTCAAACGTGCCTTGACCCAGACAACGCGAGCCTTGTCAGCGGACCCGGATAGCGAAGTAGGCTTCGGAGGCGACCGGCCTGTGGTCAATGGCAAAAAGGCACGAATCCCCCTGCCCGCCCGGAAACTATCCCCAGAAGCTGCTGCCGTTGCCCGAGGACAGGCTGACATAGCTGCACTGAAGTTGGCACATCACGACGAAATGACTCATGCACAGCTTCAACCAGTTAATACAGATGGCAAGGCGTTGTTCCGCGCATTGGAGGATGCCCGTGTAGAAGCTGTCGGCAGCAATGCGTTGGAAGGCGTTGGCGACAACATCGATGCGCATCTCGAAAAATCTGCTTACGAGCGTGGCTATGCGCGGCTGGACAATCGTGATGACATGCCGTTAGCAGAGGCAGTTGCCCTGATCGCCCGTGAGCGCATGACAGGTCGAGCCATACCGCCCTCTGCCGCCTCTATTGTCGCTCAATGGCGCAGCGATATTGAGCGACAGGCCGGTATATCTCTGGATATGCTTGAAGACGCAAAAGCATGTGACGATCAGGCGATTTTTGCTCAACTTGCCCAGACAATTATTGCTGATTTGGGACTTGCGGATGAAAACGGTGATGAGCAGGAGGACGAGTCGCGGTCTGAAGAGGAAAATGAAGATCAAGAGGAAGAGACCGAGGAAAACGAACCTGAAGATGACGGCGAGAGCGGCGAGGATGCGCCAGATGATCGCACGCCTGATGTCGGTGATACGCCTGAAGGTGATGCAGACCTTGGCGACTTTGAGGAAAGTGACACCGATCTGAGCGATGACTCTGCTGAGGAAATGCAGGGTATGGTTGTTCGTCCAAAATGGGACGGCGACCCGGCAGCGGATTACAAAGTCTTTACGCGAGAATTTGACGAAATCGGCGTCGCGGACGAATTATGCGATCAGGAAGAACTGACACGGTTGCGTCGATTATTGGATCAGCAACTGGAAAGTCTGCATACGGTTGTCTCACGTCTTGCAAACAAGTTGCAACGCAAATTGATGGCACAACAAAACCGCGCGTGGCAGTTTGATCTTGATGAAGGTGTTCTCGATGCTGCCAGACTGGCCCGCGTTATCGCCGATCCTACACAACCGCTCTCCTTCAAACAGGAGTTGGATCAGGAATTTAGAGATACCACGGTCACGCTTCTGATTGATAATTCTGGTTCGATGCGAGGACGGCCAATCTCCATTGCAGCCATTTGCGCTGACATTCTGGCCCGCACGCTGGAGCGCTGTGCCGTAAAAGTGGAAATTCTTGGCTTCACGACCCGCGCCTGGAAAGGTGGACAAGCACGCGAGAAGTGGGCACAGGAAGGTAGACCCGAACGACCCGGTCGCCTTAATGACCTGCGCCACATTGTCTACAAATCTGCTGACGCACCATGGCGCCGTGTGCGAACAAATCTTGGTTTGATGCTGAAAGAGGGATTACTCAAAGAAAATATTGATGGTGAGGCCCTGCTCTGGGCGCATGAACGGTTGCTTGGCAGGCCCGAAGCACGCCGCATCCTTATGGTCATTTCCGACGGTGCGCCGGTTGACGACACAACCTCCTCAACTAATGGCGGCGCTTACCTTGAGAAGCATCTGCGCGAGGTGATTAACTGGATTGAACGTGCCTCACCTGTAGAACTTCTGGCTATAGGCATCGGACATGATGTTACCCGGTTTTATTCGCGCGCGCTGACGATTGCTGATGCGGAACAGCTTGGCGGTGCCATGGTAGACAAGCTGGCAGAGCTATTTGAGGATGATCCCGTAAAGTCACCTTCCATGAAAAGATCAGCATAGGAAGTTGAGCAGATGTGGTTTGCCCCCCTCATTGCCATCATCAGTTTATTGGCAAGCTTGCCAGCTATTGCCTCGGCCTGGATTGGGCACAATACCGACTCGCCTGCACTCAAGAATCCAGAAAATCTGCCGGTCGGAGCTTGGCGACCCGTTGACCTCAAAGCTGTTCAGGCCGGTAATACCGACGAAAGTAGCAAAGCTCCTGTTCCACCTTTTCAGGTCGGCCAGTTGAAGTATCGTGGCAGCCTGATTCTGACTTCACCTGACCGCCGATTTGGCGGTTTTTCTGGTCTGCGCCTGACAACAGACGGTAGCAGTCTTTATGCGATTTCTGACCGCGCCCAATGGCTGATTGCAGAGCCTGTCTATGATGAATTAGGTGCCATAACAGCCCTGCAGCAGGTTCGCATGGCGACTCTGGAAAGACATAACGGTGAGATCCTATCAGGTGCTGCTGGTGACGCTGAAGGCCTTGAGCTAACGCCGGATGGTGGCGCCATCATCAGTTTTGAGCGCTATCATCGTGTAGATCATTATCGACAGGACCGATCTGACCGATTCCGCTATCGGCAAAGGCTCTTGCATAACGAGATAGCTCGGGGACTGGAATCAAATGGCGCACTGGAAAGCGTTATTCTGCTGAAAGATAGCCGGGTTCTCACAATAGCAGAAAAATCTGCCAAGCCTTCTTCATGGAGCGAAGCTGAACAAAAGCTGATAGACAACAATGCCGTACCGGGATGGTTATCACCTCCAGCCATCTGGTATGAAGGAGGCGATGATTGGTCGCCTGTTATCTATAAGCCGGCAGAAGGGTTTTCAGTAACAGATCTGGCACAAGATCAGATGACAGGTGACGTATATGTACTGGAAAGGCTTTACTCGCGCTCAACAGGCGTGCGCTGCCGCATCACCCGCCTTGATCTTGCAAAGATAAACCCAGGGAGCACCCTTCAGGGCGAAGAGATCGCACGCTTGAACATGCTGCATGGGATAGACAATCTTGAAGCGATGGATCTTAAACGCACTCAAGATGGCAGACTGATGCTGTATCTGATGTCAGACGATAACTTTAATATCGCACAACGCACTGTATTGATGAGCTGGGAGATAACCGATCGGTGAGCCCTATCTGGCAAGAGCGCTCATGCGGCCGAGATAAGGTCTGAACAAGCGGCGCATGGCAAAGTAGACGGGTAAGAACATCAGGCAGAACAAACTTTTCATCGCAACATCGATAATCAGCCAGGTAATCCATAGCGTCCCGATTTCGCCGTAGATCACTGGGAAATAAATCGCGGCCTGTGTAGCGAACCCGAAGACACCACCATAAAAGGGCGCACGCCACCAGTTACCCCCGCGCGTGTAGTCGTAAAGATAGATCGCAATGAGTTGGCCAAGATACCAGCTGGTAACAAAGCCTGCAGCAAACCGGACAGAGGGCAGGTCCCCCTCTACAAGTTGCGGCGCCAGATAGATCAGCATCGCGCCTGCCAAGCCAGCGCTGATCGCCCATGCCAGAGCGGTCAATCGCCCTGCAAAAATACTCCCGTACGATCTGGTCACGAGGATCAGATAGAACAGAGAGAAACACATGATTGCATCACCGCGGCTGAACCAGTTACTGATGGCCAGTTCAGGCGACATGCCAACAAATCTGTCAAAATGCCTGAAAGGCAAATCCAGAGTCAGTAATGACAAGATAAAAACTGGCACCAGTACGAGCGACAAGCGTGTGACCAGCCAAACCAGTTGAACGATGCGATCAACGTGCTCACGGATTTTATCAGCAGCAGATTTCTCCTGCACACGCAGGTTTTCGTGAATAACCGGATCTTCTGCTGCCATATCCATAGAACTGTGCCTGTCAGGATTCGCCGTGACGAGGCCAGTTTAGGCTAAAGGCGTTAAGAAGCTCTCGCCAGTTCCTTTTTGACCTTAAGAGCTGCAGCGGAAAGGTCCCGCTCTTTAGCCTTGTTAAGGTAAGCGTCAAGCCCGCCAACATGATCGACGGAACGCAGCGCGTGGGCAGAGATGCGAAACTTGAAAGAGCGTCCCAGCTTCTCGCTCAAGAGCGTCACATTGCACAGATTAGGGCGGAAAATTCGCCGTGTCTTATTGTGCGCGTGAGAAACGTTGTTACCTGCCATTGGTCGCTTGCCAGTAAATTCACAAACACGGGACATTGCTGTCTTCCTTCAATATGTCTATCGGTGCGTAAATACGCTGTAATTTTTCACAGAGCCGCGTCTCATAAGGGGTGCACCACTAGCCGTCAAGGCCACAATAGCGGCAAATTATCTTCTTTATTCGAGCATACAGCACGCCCGAGAATGTGACCGTCTGCCGCAATGCTGCCGAAATTTTGTACGGCTGACTGTCCAAAAGATAAGTTGTAAGAAGCACATGACCAAGACAGGCTTGGCCTGCAACATGGAGTAGAAGTAGTGGCTGTGTCTAATCGACCCTCAAAACTGGTAGCAACGGCATCTATAGCGGCAATAGCAAGCAGTAGTGTTCTCGTTATGGCAGCATCAGCTCAGGGGCCCTATTCTATCGACATGCATATCCCCGCTGGCACGCTCGCCGCAGGATCAGCGGAATGGCAGGCAGCATTCTCAGTGGATCAGTTCGATACAAGAGACCCGTATCCCCCACGAGTAGATGTCGATAACGCAAAAAAACTGTCCGTAACTTATAAAGGAAAAGCTCTGGGTCTCGATATTGGGCGTGTATTCATCACCGCTGATATCACCGATACGACCTATCGCATGACGTATAAGGTGCAGACTGACGGCGTTGTACGATGGCTGGACCAAACCGAACAGGATGTTGTTTCTTACGGCCTGCTTGATGGATCAGACATGACAGCTCTTTATTATGAGCGGCATGAACGTGAAGACGGCAAAAGCAAACTGGTGGAACTAACGCGGCCTGAACCGGCAGCGCGGTTTCGTTACTGGAGCGATCCCTATACAGAACTTGTACATCCAGTCATGCCAGAAATAGGTCTGCAGACCGTAGACCCACTGGCAGCACTTGCTCAGCTTGGGTTCATTGAAGTAGCCGCCGGCCAGGAGCCCTGCGACCGGCATGTAAAGGTGTATGATGGCAGGCGTCGTTTTGACATGCGTATGGAGCCTGCCGGCACAGCGACGTTGAGAGGTCGGGGCAGCAAGCGCTATAATGGTTTTACCTACAAGTGCCGGGTCTTCATGAACAAAGTTGCAGGGTATAATCAGAAAAACCTCGAAGATGAATTCGATGGCACTGGCTTCGTCTATCTCGCCCCGATGCCAGGTGCCGTGACCTCCAAAAACTTCACATACATGCCAGTATTTCTCGAAGGGAAAACCGGTATTCTCAGTGCAACACTAGAAGCCAAGGCGCCCACCATGCTGATGCCGGATGGGGATCAAATTGAACTCTGGAAAAGATAATTTTTTACGCGCGTCAGGCAGCCTGTTCTTGCGTTATGTGCGCGTAAATTTCACGTACTTTATCTGAGATACATCGGGCATTTTCTTCAATAAGGATGCTGACGTGATCATCTTTTGGGAATGTACCGTACCAACCGTAGCCTGTGTTGCTTCTGGAAGTGGCTGCATCCTGCTCCGTCATGCTGTTAATCATCGTTGCCGCAAAAATCGCCAGTGGTAACTGTTCGAGCCCGGAACCATGAAGATAGTCTGCACTGGCATCAACGCCGAGGACCTCATCTCTTGAGGCAGCATGATGGCTGGCCGCGCCATACCCCCAGATTTTATCCTCTCGCAGTTGTCCATTCAGTTTGAAATTGTTTGGAGCAAAACGAGAGAAGGGTTCTGCCAGGCCAAGTTTCGCGCCATAGGCACCCACTTTAAGCACCTGCCCAAACGGTCCAAAGAACCCGCCCGTAGCATCCTTCAAGCGACGAGGAGAGACAGCATCAACCAAAACAAGTCCCAACAAGTCCTCTGGATAAAGATTTGCGTATGTGTGTAGACGCAAACCAGCCATGGAATGGCCAATCAGGATCATCGGCTCGTCAATACCGAGAGCAGTGCGCAATAGCCGCATGTCTTCAACGTGATATCTTGGAGATGGAACAATGCCTTCCGGCGCGGGATCACTTGCCCCCATACCAACACGATCATAGAGACAAACTCGGAAGTCTTTTTTCAATTCTTCCTTGATCCACCAGCCGTCTGCATAAATGCCAAAGGAGCCTGCATCATATAATACGAAAGGCGCGCCATCCGGCCCTTCGACCAGATAATGCAGCCGACGGCCCGGTTCGACTTCGATAAGTGCGTAAGCTGGTTTGTTTGCCATTGCCGACCTAAATCATAAAAGATTGTGACGTGGAATTAACCATGATGCCTGACAGGTATCCAGTTCTTAGACGTTTTACAATATGATTTCGAGTGACTGACCTATCGGCAAGTTAAAGGCGAGCTATGCGTAAATTTATTTCATCAAAATTGTTCTGGGGCGCAGCCATTTTAGGGGCACTGCTCATGGGCTTTTTTGCATTTGCCTCCCCTTCCCAGACATCATCTGAAGAGCCTGCGTATATCACCGTTGAACTGGACCGGGGTAGCATCAAAAGATCTGTTGCAACGTCAGGGACTGTCCAACCACTTGTACGAGTTGAAGTTGGATCACAGCTTTCCGGGCAATTGATCGAGGTTCTGGCTGATTTCAATACTGAAGTGCGCCAAGGTGATCTTCTGGCACGTATCGATCCTGATACCTTTCGCTCTCGCGTTGAAGAAGCTGAAGCGCAGCTGAAGATATCACGTGCTGGTCTTGCAGTCGCCAGAGCCAATCAGCGCCGCGCAGAAGCCAACCTGACTCAGCGCCGCAGCGATCTCGCCCGTTTTGAACCGCTGCTTGAGTTTGATGCGATTTCGGAAATTGAAGTCGACGCAGCACAAGCACAGTTTGATGCAGCTGTCGCAGATTATCAGTCATCAGAAGCGCAAGTTGAGAACGCTTTGGCGCTCGTTTCACAACGGGAGGCATCTCTCCGACAGGCACAGGTAGACCTTCAGAGAACTGATATTCGTGCACCAATTAATGGTGTTGTCATCTTACGTAATGTCGATGTCGGGCAGACTGTCGCGGCGAGCCTGCAGGCGCCTGTACTTTTTGAGATCGCACAAGATCTTTCGAAGATCCAGATTGAAGCAGACGTCAACGAGGCGGATATCGGTTCGGTCAAGGAAGGTAATGAAGTTACTTTCTCGGTGGATGCATACCCCAACCGGGAATTCAATGGCGTGGTCCGCCAGGTCAGACTGGCTCCAAAAGAAGAGTCGAACATCATTTCGTATACGGTTATTGTTAATGCTGATAATCCGCAAAAAATACTTTATCCCGGCATGACAGCCAGCGTTGAAATCATTACTGGCCAGCGAGACGATGTCTTACGCGTCGCAAACAGTGTTTTACGTTTCAAACCTGACGACGCTGATACCGGAGGCACTTCCAGAGGAGGATCGCGAAGCGCTGGCGGCGCTGACAGAATGGCTGAGTTGCAAGAGCAACTGGGACTTTCTGATGACCAGAGTAAAGAGATAAGGGAAAAAATGCGCGATTTATTCTCAAGCCGCACCCAAGGTGGCCCGCCAGGTGGCGGTAACCCGCGTGACGCTATGGCGAAAATATTCCGTGCTGTTCTGGATGAGGAGCAATGGGAGAAGTATCAGGCTTTACAAAACGACAGGCAGGAATACTCTCGCGGAACGCTATGGACTCTGGATGGATCTGGCAGTCCCAACGCCGTACCCGTTCGTCTTGGTATATCTGATGCATCCCATACGGAGGTTGTCTCAGATGAACTCGAAGCAGGCAGTGTGGTCATACAGCGCCAGGGACGAAGCTAGAGACATGCGGCCAGTTATCGAATGTAAAGGGCTGACCAAGATCTACTCATTGGGTGTTCAGGAAGTTCGGGCGCTTGATGGCGTAGATTTCCATATCGATCGTGGTGAATTCGTTTCCATTATGGGTCCATCTGGTTCAGGTAAATCTACACTGATGAACATGATCGGTGCGCTGGATGTGCCGAGTAGTGGCTCGTTGAAGATTGCCGGTGAGGATATTGCCAACATGGCGCCCGATGATCTGGCAGTTTTAAGAAATCGTACAATTGGCTTTGTTTTTCAACAATTCAATTTATTGCGACGCACCACCGCACTCGATAACGCTAAACTACCCTTGCTTTATCGTGAGGGCAGCAGCAATTCTGAAGCACGGGATAAAGCCGCAGCGGCCCTCACCCGCGTCGGTCTAGGTGAACGTATGGATCACCACCCCTCACAGCTTTCAGGCGGACAACAGCAACGTGTCGCAATTGCAAGGGCCCTGGTTAATGATCCGGATTTGATCCTGGCCGACGAGCCTACCGGAGCACTGGACAGTCAGACATCAGAGGAAATCATGACGCTTTTTTCTGATCTCAACCAACAGGGTGTGACTGTCATAATTGTGACACACGAGCAAGAAGTTGCCGACCAGACAAGACGCGTCTTACGTCTACGGGATGGTAGAATTGTTGCAGATGAGTTTCAGGAGATTGCAGCATGAGTTTCTCTAATGCCTTCTTGACGGCTCTGCAGGCACTACGCCTAAATGGGTTGCGCAGCCTACTGACAGCACTCGGTATAATTATTGGTATTGCTTCTGTCATAGTCATGGTGGCCATCGGTAACGGCGCACGACAATCGGTAGAGCAACAGATCGAACGCCTTGGCTCATCAATGCTGACCGTTTTCCCCAGCACACGCTCAAGTCGAGGACAAAGTTCCGGCCGTTACATGCCTTTCTCAGAGCGCACGATGTATAATATAGCAGATCAGCTTCCCACCATCGTGGCGGTCACAGGAGATATACAAGCTCAGGTTACCCTGGTGAGTTCAGAGACCGATTGGGCAACGACGGCACGCGGCGTCAATGATACGTACCCAATAGTGCGAAACCATGATGTTGCGGATGGAGACTTTTTTACCGCTGAAGATGTTGCTTCTGGCAAGAGATATGCGGTGATCGGGTCAACAATTCAGCGAGAAGTTTTTGGAGAAATCTCTGCTGTTGGGGCATCCATAAGAATCAATAATGTGCCATTTGAAGTGATAGGCGTTCTGGAGGCGACAGGTGAATCTTTTCGCGGGCGAGATTCGGATGACGTTATTCTTGCTCCTCTCAAAACCGTCCGGGATAGACTTGCTGGTAACTGGCGTCCGGTACCAGACCGCATTGACAGTATGTACATTCTATTTCGCGATGATGCAGACATAATCGAGGCTCAGGCCGAACTCGAAGAAGCATTACGCATTGAGCGTGAAATTAAGCCAGGTCAAAGCGATAACTTCCGTGTCCTTAGCTTCGCGAGCTTTGTTCAGGCCCGTAATGAAACATCTCAAACCTTCAGTTATTTGCTGGCTGCTGCTGCTGGCATATCGCTTATCGTGGGAGGTATCGGAATCATGAACATCATGCTGGTATCTGTGACGGAGAGAACGCGCGAGATCGGGCTGCGCATGGCAATCGGTGCAAGACGTGGTGACATTATGACGCAGTTCCTGATCGAAGCCGTTGTTCTGTGCACGATTGGTGGCGTTATCGGACTAGCCTTGGGGCTAGGTGGCGCTTGGGCTGTGACCAGTCTTGCAGATTGGGACGTACTGATAGAACCATCTTTGGTTCTAATCGCCATTGCCACCTCCCTGACAGTTGGAGTCGTTTTCGGGTTCTTCCCGGCGCGCCAGGCCGCACAACTTAACCCCATCGAAGCCTTAAGGTACGAGTAGAGAACGTACCTTAGAATTCATCTCTTGAGCGGTCAGGCTTCTTCGACCGCCGCAGTCATGGCTGCAATAATATCGACTTCGGTCATAGATTTATTGACCTCACCAACAATTTCACCTGAACCAGCATCAATCAATAATAGAAGACCAGTTTTAATCTCTTCTGAAAAACGAGACCGAATGGTCTCACCAATACCTGCTGCATCCGCTTGTTCAAACAGTGTGACAGCATCACGCGCGGTATAATCAAGCCTTGTAAAGTCGATGCCCTCAACCGCACCCATATTTCTGACGCTCTGAATTTTGGGATCCAGCACTTTACAGCTACCACACCAGTCAGCATACATCAGTACTGCGATTACTCTGGCATCTTCCTGAGTCGTAGACGCAACAGTGACTGTAGTTTCAGCTGTTCTGCTTGATGAAGGCTCAGCGGAACAGGCCGCTAAAAGTGATAAGGCAATAACTGAAGCACTCAGACGCATGGCAATCTCCTTTTGGAGAAGACCTACTACACTTTTTGAGACCACGTTTTCACGAAGACGTGAAAGTCAAGAATCAAATTTCAGACCCTGAAAGGCTCTCACGCAGCTCAGCCGCCTGGCGTCTGGCATGTGCATAATGAGGGTTCCATTTTAACGCCTGCTGATAGAGATCGAAAGCAGCCCTTTCCTCACCATTTGCCTTTAGGACATCAGCCAGATCAGTCGTGGCGATAAAGTGCCTTGGCTCCAGTTCCAAAGCCTTCTGATAGCCGTCATAGGCTAGTTCATACTGCTCGAGGTTGAGATAGACAGTGGCCTGCAACACCCAACCCTGAGCAAAATTAGGCGCCAAGCCCGTGACATGGGCTGTCAGTTCACGAGCAACATCCATATCATTAGCCATAGCCGCCTCATAAGCACGCTGATATAACAGAGTTACTGTCGGGCTCGAAGCAGTCGACCAGATTTCAAGGATACGCTGGCTCGTCTCTTCAGCATCCAGTGCTGTCCCATCTCTTAATTCCTGAAACAGCGCATCAAGACTTGGATCATTCTGATCCGCCACAGCAACCGACATCAGAAGAAAATTTAAGGCGAGAAAAACAGACATAAAAAAACGCATGCTCCTAAGTAGAGGTACATGCGTTAATATTCAAATAGCGAATGCGTTAGTGACCATGCACTACCGACTATGGATCTTAGCCTTGGCGAGCCTTGAAGCGGCGCTGCGTCTTGTTGATAACATAGACACGGCCTTTACGGCGCACGACGCGACAATCACGGTGACGGCTCTTGAGTGATTTGAGCGAACTTTTGACTTTCATCGACTTCTTGCCTCGTAAAATCTTTTGGACCTAATGGTCATCGAATTGGCGTGATTACTGAGGCTATCATGTCATGTCAAGATAAATAGCAAACGACCTTGCCTGCTTGTTACTAGACGCTGTCCTCGCATCATCATACCTTACCTAAAGGTACTTAGCTATTTGAAAGCGGTTTATCATGGTCAGACATTTTGCCACTGCCCTCCTCGCCTCTTCACTTTTTCTGACTTCAGGAGCTGCCGCTCAGGAATTTGATGATTGGCTGCAGGAGTTTCGTTCAGAAGCTCTGGCAAAAGGTATCTCTCAAGCAACCTATGACCGCGAAATGGCGACTGTGGAACCCGTACAGCGGGTGCTCGAACTGAATGATAACCAGCCGGAATTTGTCAAAGGTGTCTGGGACTATCTAGACACTGCAGTTTCAGATACCCGTATCAGCAACGGCCTGAATAATGCGGCTGCCAATGAAGCTCTGCTCGATCGCATTGAAGAGGCTTACGGTGTTGATAAGGAGATCATAGTAGCCATCTGGGGGCTTGAATCTTCCTATGGCGCAATCATGGGTAGTTATGATGTTTTATCTGCTCTGGCGACACTTGGCCACGAAGGACGGCGTACAAGTTTCGGTCGTAGCCAGTTGATCGGGGCCTTGAAGATTATTGATCGGGAATATGCAGACCGCACACAGTTGAAGGGTTCATGGGCCGGAGCGATGGGTCAAACCCAGTTTATCCCGACGACATATCTTGAGAGTGCTGTCGATTATGATGGTGATGGACGCCGGGACCTCTGGTCGAACCTTGGTGATGTGTTTGCTTCAACGGCAAACTATCTGTCACGATCCGGGTATACCGCGAATGAGCCCTGGGGCTTTGAAGTTATGCTGCCAGAGGGGTTCGATTACGCGCTCGCAGATCGCTCGAACCGGCAGATGGTCGCCAGTTGGGCGCAGCTGGGTATTGAGCGTGCAGATGGTAAAGAACTTACGGAAGATATAGATCTTAACGCCATGGGCTACCTTATTGTTCCTGCCGGAGCAGAAGGTCCTGCGTTCCTTGTGTTCAACAATTTTCGAGCTATCCTGCGCTACAATAACTCGACCAGTTATGCATTAGGGATTGGCCTGCTTAGCAATCATATTGCTGGTGACGCAAAGCCTTTGGTGCAGTCATGGCCGCGCGAAGACCGACCACTATCCTTAAGCGAACGCAAATCATTACAAGAGGCATTAAGCCAGCGCGGTTATAATCCTGGGCCAGTTGATGGTATCATTGGTGCGGGAACTAAAGCAGCACTGAGGAAGTGGCAACATGATCAAGGTATGCCCGCAGATGGATACGCATCTTCTACCGTACTGACAAAATTGCTGCAATCCTGAGTGAGGGATAAACTGGAAACAGCCAGACTGTCCTGGCAGGATGGTGCTGTTTTACGATCTGATACTTTCGAAGATATCTATTATTCAGATACGGACGGATTGGCAGAAAGTCAGCATGTTTTCATAAACGGGAACAACCTGATCAAGCAGTTTGCGGCTATCAATGCTCATAACGACAAGCAAACTTTCACAGTTGCAGAACTCGGATTTGGCACTGGACTAAATATCCTCGCTTTGTGGCAAGCCTGGCAACAACGCGGGCATGGCTTTGGTCATTTGCACATTTTTTCTGTTGAAGGTTTTCCGCTATCGCCCCAATCGTTCCGAGAAGCGCAATACCATATCTCGGAACGATGGCCAGAGCTTAAACTCCTAAGTAAAGCGCTGGAGGAACAGTATCCGAGGCTGATACCCGGTTATCACGTTCTGCGTCTTTCCAAGGATACAACACTAACACTTGCCCTGGGGCATGTAGAAAGCTGTCTTGCCACAGCCCATTTCAAAGCCAACGCCTGGTTCCTCGACGGGTTTTCTCCTGCACAAAACCCTGAGATGTGGTCAGAGCAAGTCATGATGCAAATTAGTCGCCTCTCTGCTCCCAAAGCTACATTTGCCACATTTACTGTAGCAGGAGTGGTTCGCCGAGGTTTGGAAAAATCGGGTTTTGACCTGTTTAAGAAACCTGGTTTCGGACGAAAGCGAGAGATGCTTACCGGTCTATTGGTGAGACCACAGCCTATTGCCCAAAAAAAGCAACCCTGGCTTTCTTATGAAGCTATAGCGCGCCCCACTGGGAAACGTGTCCTGATTGTTGGCGCTGGGATTGCCGGGGCTGCGGCGTCTTGGCACATGCAGCGTGCTGGTTTCGAAGTCAGCATTATTGATGAGAATGGTCCCGCCTCAGGCGCTTCAGGCAATCCCGCTGGAATAGTACTACCACGGCTTGATCTTGGTGAGACGCCTGCTGCCCATTTCTATCGAGATGCATGGCTGTACACAATAAATCTAATTGGCGAATTAGATAAGGACAAGAAAATCCTTACATCCCAGGGTGGTATCATTGCATCGTGTAATGATGAGATGGATCAAAAACATGAAAGGCTTATAAGCAATAACTCACTACCATCTGATTTATTGAAAGTTATCAATAACGAGGAGCTTGCAGAAAGTAGCGGCCTCACGGAATTTGAGCCTGGTGGCACACGACATCTGGAAGTCACGAATGGTGGAGTTATTCATCCCAAAGCATTCGTGACTGTCCTATTAGGAGACATTCAAGTTCAAAAAGCACGTCTGGCAACCATCAATAGAGAACAGCCCGGCAACCCCATTCATGCGATACTCCAAGTAGAGCAGGATATATTTGATCTTGAGACAGACTATATTATCTTTGCCTCAGCGGCGCACGCTGGGGTTAGTCTTGACGGACCGTATATCAAGCAATCCCTCGGGCAAGTTGATGTGCTCGCTACGGCCCCTCCCCATAAAGCCCTAACATTCGGGCACTACGTCGCGCCCTATGGTAATCATTGTGTGATTGGTGCGACTTATGAGGATGTAGGTGCGAAAACAATGATGGAACCTACAAAGGAGAGACAACATCAGAATTTTGAAGCTATACAAAGCGTACTAAAAAGAAAGCTTACCGACGCTCCCCTTTATCAGAGCCGTGTTTCCTGCCGTGCAGTGACAGCTGATCGACACCCAATCGTTGGCGCTTTACCAGATTGGTCTTTTACCCAAGAAAATTATATGGGTCTGCGTACAGGCATTCAGCGCGATTATGCGAACATGGCGTACCAACCGGGTATTTTCATACTTAGCGGTCTAGGTTCTCGCGGCTTCACAACTGCGAGCTATTGTGCCGCCCTTATTGCATCACTCATTCAGGATACACCGTGCCCAATGACCAAAGAGCAGATGGAGCTCGTTCATCCGGCGCGTTTTGCGATACGCAATCTCAGGAAGCCATATAAGCAAAACATCTGATAGGCGGGGACCAGTCAGTTGACCGGTCCCCTGATCCCATCAGCGGGGGGAGAGAGAGCTGACAGGACGTTCGATAAATGGTCGATAGAAAAAGCGCGAGGACGTTGCCGATACGCAGGCAACGTCCTCTTGATTCGCCGGAATATAGGGGGAGAGAGAGAACCGACGAAAACCCAATAAATCCCTGCTTAAACGGCAGGGCCCGACACATACGCCGCCAAGCCCTGCTGCTGTTACCACCCACTAGCACTACCCATTGCTTGAGGCGGGCCGCATCACATTACTGACAGTTGGATACGGCATTCATAATTGCTACTAGCACATATATATTTTATAACATCTCACTGGTCAATATTTATAATTGCTACCGGCATTGTTTTTTTGTAACATTGTCACAGGAGAGAAAGGGATGGCATGCGCCTGACGCACGGTATCCGAAAGGTTGGATTATTGTGCTGCACGCCATCAATGAGCATATGAAAAAAAATGGTGCCCCACCCCTTGCTCAGGCTGACCGCCGGACCAGAGGACTTGCCTTACTTTTGGAACAGACTGCCCGGCTTATTTACGATGAAAAGCACCCACAAGCTCTGCATGCAGTACAATGGTCGGCTTTAAGATTTTTTGATCGTGCCGGAGAGCAAACGCGTACCGTAGCAGGGCTCGCGAAATATCTGGGCGTAACTAGTGGCCCTGCATCGCGAACGACATCATCTTTGTTGAAACGGGAGCTGGTTAGCGTGAAGCCAAGCCCCAGCGACTCGCGGTCAAGGGTTTACGAATTGACAAAGGCTGGCCGAGATATTCTGGCAGAAGATCCTATACAGCGGGTTGCATTCTTGCTTACTGAACTGCCAGAAGAGGACTTGAGTGTACTCGCCAGGACGCTGGACAAGATTTATTCTGGACTAGACACCTGAGAACCGTCTCAAGCTTCGCGCAAGTGAAAGTGCTCGCAATGCAACCTGCGCAAATCATTCAGAATTATGCACTGCAAATTCTTGCTGCACAGACCGCGTCAGTCATTGTGCTGATAACATTCTTGACTTTGGACACCCCCCTTCTCTGGTCAATCGTATCAGCTCTGGCGGCAGGAATAATCGTTCTAACTCTCTGCCTGATCCAAGTTCGAGGAAAGCGGCAGCCTTCTGCCTGGCATGACGTTACTCAGTCAGAACTGCTTTCGGCCATCCGGGATGCACAGATCGGCTACACTATACTCAACGCAGCGGGTGAAATTCTCTACGCACCTCAAAGTGTCAATGGACTCCTGGGCCTTCCGGAAGGAGATGATCTTACAGGGAGAGTCTGGTTCGAGATAGACCATGAAAAAAAATCGCACAAAGATGCACGTCGCCAAATCTGGAATGAAATCATTGAAGGCAGCTCACCATGGAGCGGGATCATCCGATGGGTTGGTGAGAATAAAGACAAACGGTATTTTGACTGTACAGTATGCCCTGTTGCCAAGGACAGGATGATCCTTGTAGCCATTGATCGAAGCGATCGCATACGCGCCTCAAGGCAGTTACAAGATCGCGAGAAACTTAATAATTATATCCTCAATAACATACCTGTCAGCATAACTCTGCACGACATGAACCGCAAAATCATTTACTCAAACAACTATATTCCCGAACGCATCGGCCAGTCTGCTAGCGATATCATAGGTAAGGACCCAGGGCAGATTCTCCATAATTCTACAGTAGGCGTCCTTTCTGATATGTATGCTCAGATGCTGCGAACAAAAAAACCCGTAGAGGGACGCACACTGTCCATCACTGAGGGAAAGATGGCCGGCACGCATTGGCTACTTTTCATGTACCCAGTATTCAAGAAGGGCAAAATGGAACAAACGCTTGTTGTTAGCCTGGACCGCACTGAACGGGTCCGCTTGGCACAAGAAAAGGAAGCATTCTCCAAGAAGCTCTTCGAGACGCAGAAAATTGAAGCCGTGAATAAATTCGCAGGAGGACTTGCCCATGAGCTTTCTAATCTCTTGCACCCGGCCGGTGTTTATGCGCGTGCGCTGAAAGCTGAACCGGATCTTCCTGATCGTGAAAAGTATCTCGGACATATCAACACCGCTGTTTTGAAAGCAGGCGAAATCCTGCGCCGCACACTCTCGATTTCACGGTTTGACGAGGATGCTCCTCGCCCTGTTGATCTTTCTGCCTTCATGAAAGATCTGGTCGCTTATGCTAACGACATTGCTCCTCAGGGATTGAATTACAAGATACTTTACCCGGGTCACCCTCTATCAGTACTGGCTGACGATACGGGGCTCCGCCAGGTTATGATGAATCTGATGAACAACGCTTCCGACTCGCAAGGCAATAGTGGCGATATAATCCTCACCCTCGGTAAAGGTGGTACACCGCCTCAAACAACCGGCATGACACCTATTAGCGCTGGTCCTTTTGCCTGGATCGATGTCACTGATACTGGCGAGGGCATGGATGATAATATACGAACACAGATTTTCGAACCGTTTTTCACAACTAAACGCAAAGGCGAAGGAACCGGGCTTGGATTGCCTGTAGTACAAGGTATCGTCACACGATGGGGTGGAATCGTGACAGTTGACACTAGCCTTGGAAAGGGGTCCACATTTCGAGTATGGATACCGCTATCTCAATCCCAACCTCAAAAAGGTAAGAAGGACACATAAACCATGGCTAAAATCCTCCTTATCGAAGATGATAAAGCCGTTGCGGACTCACTAAGTTTTGTTTTGCAGCGCAAAAATCATGAGATAACCCACGCAACCAATACTATCAGTGCAAAACATGAGCTTGGGTCTAAATCCTTTGACTGCGCTTTCATTGACGTCTGGCTTGGTGAAGAAGACGGACTGGAATTTCTGGCTGATAACGGCGAATTATTTTCAGAGACCCCCTTTATTGTGATTTCCGGTGGTGGACCGGGTAGAACGCTCGAAAATGTAACTGCACGGGCAGATGCTTATGGTGCTGTGAGAATGCTGTTTAAGCCGTTCGAGGATACAGAATTACTAGATGCCCTGTCCTTGGCTTTAGAAAGTGGCAAAGGCTGATAGTGTGAAGTGGGTTTCTTGAAATCCAATGCACAGCAAATTTTACGCTTTTGCAAAAGTAACTTCCTATAATACTTTTTATTAGCGCGTCGACCATATAGTTAAAATCATGCAGCCCCTTATTGTCCTGGAATTTAACGAGTTATGCCCCCCACTGCTCAACAAGTGGATGGCATCTGGCGATTTACCAAATTTTCGCAGACTTCATGACTCTTCTGCTGTTTTCATCACAAAACCAGATACTGATGCCCCACATGAACTGGAACCCTGGATCCAA
>JALEGM010000034.1 GCA_022763145.1 Aquisalinus sp.
GGCTTTTCTATTTGCCCCCACAGCGTCATACCGGGCCTACACGGAGGCCTCAAAGATCAATAGAGATGATCCGGCCGTGCGCTATCATCTGGGGCTGCTGTTTCAGCAAGCACGGGAGGTCGAAAATTCGCAGGCTCAATTCAAATCGCTCGCAGATGACCCGGCTTTTGATGGTACCGCATGGCAGGCTGCCGCAGAAGGCAATCTCGGAATTCTGGCGATCCAGAGCGGCAACATGGCCGTGGCAGAATATCACGTACTAAAAAGCCTTCAGTACAACGAGAAATTACAACGCACCAAAGCCATCGGCCTGCAACATGCAAATCTCGGCGTTATCGGTATCAGCAGAGGGGATGCCGATGCTGCGAATGCCAACCTTGAAAAAGCACTGGCAATTTTTGACAGCATTGATGAAAAAGCTAATCTCGCCCGAACCCTCGGCAATCTCGGAATCGTAGCCCAGAGTCAGCAGGAATTTGAAACTGCGGAAACATACCTCCTGCGCGGTGTCGAGTTATTCCGCGATTTACAGGACCAGAGTGGACTCGCCATGCAACTAGGTGTTCTCGCACGCACCAAGCGACTGCAAGGTGATCTGACTGAAGCCGAAGACTACTACAAACAAAGTATCTCATTGAATGATCAGCTTGGAAATGAACTTATTATTGGGGCGCAATATGCCAGCCTTGGCGGTATCGAGTATGATCGTCAAAACCTCCAGGCAGCCTGCGGGTACTGGCGTGAAGCAAAGAACATATTTGAGGAAGTGAGCTCCAGCGAAGGCCAAACACAGGTTAACAGCCTGATGCAACAAGCAAATTGTCCCGCGGCTCAAAACTAATTTCTCCCCCCACACTCACAAACAAGAACGAGGGGGCAAGCGCCTGCGGCTTGCCGCTTCGTGGTTTTTGTAATTAAAAACAACAACTTACATCACAATCTATAAATTACCAAAATGTAATGTTAGTGAGCGCTCGCATTTATTGACATCACATTATCGCCATGGTTAAAGTTAATGAGTAAACGCTCACATTGAGCAAGGGAACAAATGGAGAGATAAAATGACTTACAACAAATTCGCAAATGGCGGGCTGTATAACCAGATGGGCGGTAACTCGCCAGATTATGACAAACGCTCCGGGGGTGCTGCTAAAATCATCGGTATACTGTTAGTGATCGTTATTCTGGCAGCTGCCGGTGCAGGCATCTGGTTCCTGCAATAGCATCAGGAAAAGGGGGAGAACGCAACGGGCTGGCAAGGAGAGAGGCCAGCGTGTTGCAGAGCGGAAGGTCCGGGGTTGGGGGAGAACCAGGACCTGACGGGAACCCGCGCTGGTTGCGTGCCTCACCAGCGCGGGTCTCTTTTACTAATCAGTCAACTTTCCCGGCTTCCTCATAGAACGCTGCGGTGCGATCCGAGTTCGCCTCTGCAATGACATAAGCGCGAATGCTTTCAGCTTCTTCCTGAGACAGATAATCTGAAAAATTCGGCATCCCCGCATTAGCAAGAGCGCCCCCCAATACAACACTTCGCCAGGCAGTTTCGTCCGTTGTGATAGAAGAATAGCGCAGGTTTGGTACCAGCCCTGACGAATACGCATGGTCCCCGTGGCAAACGCTGCAATAGGTGCCATAGGCAAGAAATCCCTCAGAAATAACTGCAGGGTCGTCAGTAATGAGTGTCGGAACCGAATTGACCGACTGCGCAACTTCCAGCGGTTCTAGCGCCCCTTCCTCACCCAACTTGAACGTCAGTATCTTGCCGACTTTCGCCTGACTGCCGGTCGGGAATACGCCGCCATAACCCAGCACGAAAGATCCACCCCAGCCAGCAGCAACTGTGACATATTGCTCACCGTCGAGTGAGTAAGTTATAGGCGCAGCGACAATACCGGTCTGGGTGAAGAACTTCCACTTCTCATCGCCAGTTACTGCATCATAGGCCGCAAAGTGAGCATCTGCTGTGCCCTGAAAAACCAATCCACCCGCGGTAGAGAGAACACCGCCATTCCACGGTCCACCATGCTCCACGGCCCAGACCTGCTTCTGATTCACCGGGTCCCATGCCAATAACCGCCCTTTCATCATCGACTTGACGGCCTTGAACATGGCAGCATCGGAAGGCAGGGCGTTGATGAAGAAATCACCACCAGTGTTCCAGACCCCAGCCTGATACTCATAATCCGGATCATCTATATAAGCCCAGGGCGCTTCCTGCGCCGGGATATAAACCAGCCCTGTATCATGGCTGTAAGACATGGGGTGCCAGTTATGCGCACCTAGTGGCCCGGGCAACTGGATGAATGGCTGATCACTGTTCCAGCGTGCGCCCTCGACTTCAACCGGTCGACCCGTCTCCATATCAATATGCGTTGCCCAATTAACCGGCACGAAGTTTTCGGCTGAGAGCAACTCGCCAGTTGCCGCATCCAGTACATAAAAGAAACCATTTTTGGGCGCCTGCATAATCACACGACGCGTCTCGCCCGCAATATCAAGATCAGCCAGAATCATATGCTGCGTGGCCGTATAATCCCAGGTTTCTGCAGGTGTAGTTTGATAATGCCAGACATACTCTCCTGTGTCTGGCCGCAACGCGACAATAGAAGAAAGAAAAAGATTATCGCCCCCCTCGGGACTGCGACGTCGGTGGTTCCATGGCGACCCATTCCCGACACCAATGTAAAAAAGATCAAGACCGGGATCATAAGCCATGGAATCCCAAACGGTGCCGCCACCGCCTTCAACCCACCACTGCCCGGTCCAGGTCGATGAAATCTCTTCCATTAAAGCTGTCTCAAAACCATCATCAGGGTTGCCCGGTACGGTATAAAACCGCCATGCCTGCTCACCAGTCTCTGCATCATACGCCGTAACATACCCACGCACGCCCAGCTCCGCCCCGCCATTGCCAATGATCACCTTCCCTTTGACAATGCGCGGCGCGCCGGTGATGGAATATGGCCGTTCCAGATCGACCGTCAAAACATCCCATACTTCCTCGCCCGTGAGCGCATCAATCGCAATCAGGCGCCCATCGATGGTGCCCGTAAAGATTTTATTACCCCAGATAGCAACGCCGCGATTGACCACATCACAGCACATATAGGCCGCACGGGAACGATCCACTTCCGGATCATACCGCCAAAGCTCTTCACCTGTTCGCGCATCAAGCGCATGCACAATATTCCAGGTTCCCGTCACATACATGACGCCATCATGGACGATCGGTGTCACCTCAACCCCGCGACTGGTACCAAGATCAAAACTCCAGGCGAGGCCCAGGTCGCTAACATTGTCGGAAGTTACCTGCGCCAGTGGAGAAAATCTGTCTTCTGCATAATTACGCCCATGTGAAAGCCAGGCATCAGGATGGTCATCAGCCGCGATGATATCAGCGCCCGTCACGCCAGTTTCCATGGGCTGCGTTACCTCACTTTGCTGACCGCAGCTAACCAGTAAGAGCGCAAGTAAAACAGCTCCTAAGCCCTGTGTTGACTTTATGGAAAACATCGGCAGTTCCTCCCTTTTTGGGAGAGGCTAGCAGAAAGTGGCACACCGCCCAAGGTCGGCGGACATCAGCGCATTTTGGGGCCTACAACTTAAATCAGGATATCGTCCTGCAGGGCGGCAATGGTCGTGTTATTGATCGTCAGAGTATCACCGTTAAGCGAAAAGATAACATTACCAGCTGCTTCACTCATGAGCGCTGTTGCAGCGGCAAGGCTCGCAAAACCAAAATCAGAGAGGTCAATCATATCTTCCCCATCGATGAAGTCCATGATGGTCGTTTCGTCATGATCGGCTGCGAAGATGAAAACGTCATTCCCCCCCTTACCAAGAAGGATATCCACGCCTGATCCCCCTGAAAGGATATCATCCCCTGCACGGCCATCCAGCCTGTCATCGTCAGCGCCACCGTTCAATATATCATTGCCCTGACCACCCACAAGCAGGTCGTTACCAGCATCACCATTCAGCGTATCGCGACCACCATTTCCACGTAGTGTGTCATCACCCTCACCACCCGAAATGACATCGGTCAAACCACGGCCGGCAATAACATCGTTACCGGCGCCACCATCAATCGTATCAGAGCCGCGGCGGCCGGAAATAATATCATCACCATCTCCACCAAAAATTCGATCAGCACCGTCTCCGCCTACGATATCATCATTACCAAGACCGCCATCGAGCAGATCACGTCCACCACCACCATCAAGCTGGTCGTCCCCATCACCACCAGTGAGAGTATCTATGCCACCATTACCGAAAAGAACATCATTGCCCGCCTGCCCGTTAAGGACATCATTATTAGAGCCACCGATTAATGTATCCGCACTACTGCCGCCATTGAGCTCATCTCGGCCACTGCCACCTTCCAGCACATCGCGGCCAATTCCCCCATTCAGGATATCGTCCCCGGCCCCACCAACAAGCAGATCATCTCCGTCTCCGCCGTTTAGAGTATCCTGGCCCAAACTACCGAACAGCTCATCATTACCCGCAAGCCCACTGAGCAAGTCATCCCCAAACAGACCTTTGATGACATCATCATTATTCGTTCCGGCAAGTACGTCATTATTCACTGTACCGATAATATCATTATCCCCGACGGTAATGGCTGAAAGGCTATATGCACCTGTCACATTTTCAGTAAAGTTTCTGTTAGCCCCGGATGAAATGCCAATGAAGAATGTACCTGTTATCTGGAAGTCAACAATCACCAGATTGGAGAATGTATCGCCTTGATCACCTGTAAAAACAAGCTGCCCGGCAGAATCGAACACTTCAATTAGCGGTCCCTCAAAGCTGTTATTTGTCGCGAGTACGGCAAGCAACACTTCCTGAGGCGATGCGATTGAAAACGAAAACCAGTCTCGGTCTTGATAAAAGTCGATATTGCCAGTGGCATCATCATCCAACGCCAATACACCGGATGTCGTCACATCGTCTGTAAAATCATCTGTTTGCAGAAAGGCCTGCAACTCATAAGGGGCAATCTCATTGATGATCGAATCTATTTCGACATAATATGTCCCGCCCTGATTGAACTGCTGGGTCAGTATAGCACCGCCGGCGATTGGGTCATCAAACGCCTTGCCGTTAAAAAAAGATCCATCCGCATTATACAAATTGAATGCTAGAGATTGCCCTGTTGAGAAATCACTACTTGTTGCAATGAACTCTACCACATCACCACTACCGACCGTGAATTCGTACCAGTCCGTATCATCCTCAAAATCGAAATTGCCGGAAAGAACTTGCCCGTCAGTAGGCAACTCAGCAGCCGACTCAGGCGATGCCCCTGCCTCATCGGCAATAGAGATAGCCGTCAGGGCATACTGACCAAGATTGTTTTCCGGGGCACCAATAGCGAGATAGAATGTGCCAGCTTCTTCAAATGAATACGTCAGCGTCGTGGTGCCAGGGTTGGTCTGGCTGTCAACCCCCAGGGACAGGAAGAAACCATCCGCACGCACCAGTTCCATACCAGCACTCAAGCTTTCAGGATCGTCAACTTCCAGTACAAAACGCACCGTTTGCCCGACCTCTACCGTCACGCCAATCCAGTCTTCATCAAAACTGAACTGGATCGCGCCAGTGGTTGCCGGGCCATCGACAACAACCTCACCCGTGGTTGACGCAGAATCCTCAAATTCATCCGTGTCAGCGCGCAGCGCAGATACTGTGTAATCCGTGTTTACAGAACCGATGACCTCCAGATAGTACGTACCTGCCTGGTCGAACGTAAAACTGAGGTCGCTATTGGTCCCGGCACCCCCAATGCTGTCACCATTGCTATCGAAGAGCGTCAGCTGATAGAATCCACCAGACGTCTCCAGCATGAAGTTGATAAGGTCCCCTGCGTTTGCATCGAAGGCAAACCAGTCACGATCAATAATGAAATCCTGTCGGCTGGTGACACCGGGCCCATTAATTTCCAGCACGCCGGTTGTAGAGATATCTCCTGCGATATCATCTTCAAGTCGACTGGCCGTCACCGAATAAGAGCCAAGCGCAGAACTGCCGAATCCTTGCGCAATCTGCACATAAAAAGTGCCTGCCTCAATAAATTCCACATCCGTGTTCGGCCCAGGATTACCATCAGTAAACCCGAACGTAACCGGCGCCGGACTATTATCCGCCGTGAAAAACTCAAGCTCAGCTATCGAAATACTGGATTGTATCGCAATATTGACAATGTCGCCGGCCGCAACCGTAATCCCGAACCAGTCCTTGTCACCATCAAAATCCAGGTTGCCGTTTACCGTCGGACCATCAATCGTCAGCACACCCGTAGTCGAGGAATCGCCGGCAAAATCATCTCCATCCATATTGAAGAATGGAATCGACGGGCCTGCATACTGCCCCGGATACGCTTCTTGCTCCGGCATCACTTGGTAAAGTTCTGGCTGCTCATCACCCAGCATCTGACCATTATCAATGAGAAGGATATTCTTCACGCAACTGCCCCTTATGCTCGCTGAAAAGAATTCAACGCTTTATTTTTCAAGATGTTATCAGCCTCAAGATGTCCGTCAATAGAAACGGCACGCAAGGGCAATAGCACATGGACAGGGCGACCTCATCACCGCACACTATAGATATGCCACACAAGAATTCTCTGGGGAACCTGACATTCCGCAAAGCCACCATGGATGACCTCTCCCTGCTTGAGCATTGGGAGAAAGCACCGCACATGGTTAAGGCCATGCCGGATTTCGGATGGGATTATGCGGACGACCTTCAGCAGGATCCGGACTGGCGAGATCAACTGATCGCCGAAGTGGAGGGAGTGCCGATTGGCTTCCTTCAAGTCCTGGACGCGCATAGGGAAGAAACCCATTACTGGGGCGACGTGCCGATTGGCACCCATGCAATAGATATCTGGATCGGTGAGCCGGATTATCTCGGCAAAGGCTATGGCTGGCAGATGATGACGTACGCCATCAACAAGTGCTTCGCGGTGCCCGCTTGTCAGCAAATCCTCATAGATCCATTTGAGAGCAACACGCACGCTATCCGGTTTTACAGAAAACTCGGCTTTGACTTTGTGGAGTCCCGCAAGTTCGACGAAGAGGACGAACCATGCTCAGTTTACAGACTGACACGGGAAAAGTGGTCAGAAACTAATCCCGGGGAATAATCTCCGACACGTAGTCAATATTGATGAAGGAGAACGCCCCACCTTCCTGGACAATGCGCAAAAACTTGTCATTGGAAAAATCCGGGTCCTGCTGAAAATCCACCCAGACCGCTCCTTCGCCCTTATAGCTGATCGTCTGCACCTCAACATCCTGATACATCAGCGCATCCTTGTTACGCCGGAAATGAACATCATATCGCATCGGCTGACCCTTCGTTTTCGTATCTCGTCTCAATATATGGCCTCTTGCTTATCAGAACCAGAGGGCCCACGCTGTAAATGCGTCAACTCAGGAGAGGCCCATGACATATGTAGATGGTTTTGTGTTCGCCGTGCCCACCACCAACAAGGAAAAGCTGCGCGAACATGCGTTGCAGATCGACCCGCTGTTCATCGAATATGGCGCGCTTAAAGTGGTCGAATGCTGGGAAGATGACGTGCCCGAAGGTGAAGTGACGTCCTTTTCACTCGCCGTCAAACGACAGGAAGGGGAAGCGATTTGTTTCTCCTGGGTCATCTGGCCTTCCAGAGAAGTGCGCGACGGCGCCATGGAAAAGATGATGGCAGACCCACGCATGGAAGAAGAAGGCAGCAAGATGCCGTTTGACGGCAAGCGCATGATCTTCGGCGGCTTTCAGCCTCTGGTTGAACTCTCGGCTTAAACCAACTCCAACCGCTTTAGTTTGCAGCCAGGTGGCAGCTCCGCTAAGGTGCCGCGAACTTATTCGCGAGGAGTACTACCATGAAGAAACTGATGATGAGCGCTGCCGTGCTGGCGCTCGCCGCCTGTGCTGAAAACACGGCCGAAACGGAAACGTCAGCCCCTAAGGCGTCTCCTGAAGTTACTGAAACCATCACCACAACTACCCTTGATTACCCGGAAACCGTAACTGTGGATCAAACTGATGACTTTTTCGGCGTCACCGTCGCCGACCCTTATCGCTGGCTTGAAGATGATGTGCGCGTCAACGCTGATGTGGCTACCTGGGTCGAGGCACAAAATGCTGTGACAGATGACTATCTCGAAACCCTGCCAAATCGCGCAGCCATAGAAACACGC
Organism: Aquisalinus sp.; assembly: GCA_022763145.1. Classification (GTDB taxonomy): domain Bacteria; phylum Pseudomonadota; class Alphaproteobacteria; order Caulobacterales; family Parvularculaceae; genus Aquisalinus. The sequence goes on from JALEGM010000034.1 coordinate 8,211, forward strand.
CTCGGCCAGCTTTGGGATTATGAAAAATTCACTCTACCAAACCGTGAAGGTGGAAAATATTTCTTCCGCCGCAATGACGGCCTGCAAAATCAGTATGTATACTATGTACAAGAGTCACTTGACGCAGAGCCGCGTGTCCTCATTGACCCGAATGGCTGGTCAGAGGATGGTGCCACCGCTCTTTCAGCCGCGGTGCCAAGCCCGGATGGCAGCCATGTACTGTACTCCATTCAGGACGGCGGCACTGACTGGCGCACGCTGAAAGTACTGAATGTCGAAACTGGCGAGACGCTCGAAGACACGATTGAATGGGTAAAATTCTCGGGCCTTGCCTGGGCACCGGATGGCTCCGGCTTCTTCTATTCCCGTTATCCAGAGCCGGAAGAGGGTGAAACTTTCCAGTCACTAAATTTCGACCAGAAACTCTATTTCCATAAAATCGGTGACGCACAAGGTGACGACACACTCATTTATGAGCGCACAGATAACCCGGAAATTTCGGTTGGTGGATATGTTGTCGCCAAACGCTTCCTGATTATCCTGATGTCAAAGGGCACAGATGACGTTTATGAAATCGCCGTCAAGGATCTGGATGACCCTGCTTCAGAGCCGGTCATGATTATCGAAGGCTTCGAGAACGACTATTCATTCGTTGGCGCAGAGGGACGTGTGTTGTACGCGCGGACTGATCGCGACGCACCACGCGGGCGGATTGTCGCCATCGATCTTGACAACTTTGCCGAAGAGAGTTGGCAGGAAGTTATACCGCAGTCGGATAATGTGTTGATTGACGCTTCCATCGTTGGTGGCAAACTGGTGACGGAATATATGGAGGATGTGAAGTCCGTCGTGCGCATCTACGAGATGGACGGCACTGCTGCTGGCACGGTTGACTTGCCCGGCCTTGGCAGCGCAAGTGGCTTTGAAGGTGCACAGGATGAATCAGAAACATTCTATTCCTTCTCCAGCTACAACCGCCCGACAACAATCTATCGCTTTGATGTGGCGACGGGTGAAA
>JALEGM010000035.1 GCA_022763145.1 Aquisalinus sp.
ACCAGTAAACATCAACATTATGTTGCACAGCGCGCCTCGTTTTTTATTAGCGGAAGGGGGGCTCGTTGAAACTGCGCAATTTGCGCGAGTGAAGAGCGTCGGCGCCATCCTGCCGCAAGTCCTCCATGGTCTGTATGCCGATCTTCATATGCTCGGAGATGGACTTTTCATAGAACCGATTAGCAGCACCGGGTAACTTGATCTCGCCGTGCAGCGGCTTGTCCGATACGCAGAGCAAGGTGCCGTAAGGCACGCGGAACCGATAGCCATTGGCCGCAAGCGTTGCGCTTTCCATATCAACTGCAATTGCGCGTGACTGATTGAAACGGTGCGCTTCTTCCGAGAACCGCAGCTCCCAGTTTCTGTCATCATCAGTTACGACTGTGCCCGTACGCAGTCGGGCTTTCAGCTTGTTGCCGGTGTCCCCGGTGATTTTGGAAGCCGCGGCAGAAAGAGCCAGCTGAACCTCGGCAATCGGCGGGATGGGAACTTCTGGCGGCAAGTCATTATCAAGCACCCCATCATGTCGCAGATAAGCGTGCGCTAAAACATAATCCCCAAGCCGCTGCGAATGCCGCAAACCACCGCAATGCCCAATCATGATCCAGCATTGAGGACGCAACACCGCTAGGTGATCTGTAATGGTTTTTGCATTGGATGGACCAACACCGATGTTGACCAGCGTGACCCCCATGCCGTGATCAGCCACCAGGTGATAGGCTGGCATTTGGTGTTTGCGCCAAGGACCTTCCGCTACCTGCTCTTTTGGTGCTTCGCTGTTTTTTGTAATCTCGATATTACCTGGCGCAACCAGCCGAGAGTAGGCGTTATCCTCTCTTAACTTGCTGATCGCAATATCAACAAATTCATCTATGTAGCGCTGATAATTAGTGAAGAGAATAAATTGCTGAAAGGATTCAGGGTCCGTTCCAGTGTAATGTTTCAAGCGCTGCAATGAATAATCTGTGCGCAACGCCGAAAACAGGGACAACGGCTTCGGTCCGGCATCCACGGCTGCGCCTTCATTTGATATGGTGAGCACTGGCTCACGGTCACCGTTCGGTACTTTATCATCTATCTGCGCAAGATCCGGAATTGGGAATACACGCGCTAAATCTGACGGTGGAAACTGATCGACATCAACCCCGCTCCCCGACTCTAATGCATATGGATACGGAATGTCTGCATCGGATAGACCCACTTCCATCTTGAAGTCGTAGGTGTCGAATAATATCTCCAACTGTTCAGCAAGATAATCACGAAACAACGCTGGCCTGGCGATGTCAGTCTCAAACACACCTGGTGTGTCGAACTTGCCAAATGCACGTGAAAAAGCAGGCGCTGCTGCTTCCGGCAGATATGTCAGCCGGATCTTCGGATACGCAAACAGTCCGTTAGCCACATCTTTAGGGTCTGGCGGTGCAGATGTTTCGATATACGCTTTGAACGCATCTCGCAGCGATTGAGTGCTGCGATCATAAACAGCACAAAGAATATCAAGACATTCTTCAACCGAACGCACGGCATGCCAGTCTGCACGACTGGTCGGTATAGAAGGAGTTTCTGGCAATCAGCTCTCCTGACCTGCCTCACGCTTTACAAAAGTAACGGCAAATAGTGGCTGTCCATCAAAGATGTCTTTTGGCGGTTCATGACCTTCAATCATCTGAAAGTGGCGTGGTGTAATAGTCCCTTCCATGCGATAGCCGCGCTCGGCCATTTTGCCGCGATGAAATTCAAGGGCGGCAGCGGTAAATTCGCTGGCAAGAATAGTAATGCGTTCTGGATCACTGGACATGGGCTGTCTCCTGAAAAGTCTCTCGAAATTTCAGCTATGACTAGCGCTTTTTTTGTGTCGCTGGCAAGCGCCCTGCCACCAAGGCAGGGCTAAACCCTTCAGATATTATCAACCGCTGCTGCTGCCAGCCTCGGGATCATTGCGCCAGGCAAAGTAAGAGGCAACCGATGAGAAAATGATTGCCGAGAATGTGCCCGCTAGCAGTATCCAGGTTGCCCATTGCATACCCAGCACGAAAGCGCTGAATACTACGGCAATTCCGGTCAGGACAAACATATACCCACACATGCGATTGGCCACAGTCCAGGCATGTTCACTCGTTAACGTCCATGGGTTGCGGAGGCCTGCGACCCAGTTCGACTTACTTTTGGCCATATAATTTCCCAAGAGAACGAAAAATGCCCCAACAAGCGTCAAAATCAATCCTGGCTCAGGCTCCTGCCCGGTGGCTCCTCCCCAAACAATCATCGCATGTACGCCTGTCAGAATGGCCATAGCTCCAATCCAGGCAACAAGATAAAAGGCTCGGCTCTTCTCCAGATTATCCTTGCGCGGAAAAATATAAGGGATAAATGAAAAAACAATCATCATGAACAATGCAAGCAATGGCTGCCCTAACAAAATCACTGGCTTGCTTGAAAAGCCATCTGCATGGCCGTTGATATCCCAGTGTCTCGCAACCATTGCCCCCTCAGGTATTGCCATCCAGCCATAAAACGAGATTCCAATCATGATAACGAGAAACGGCATGCTCCATAAGAATCCTGTTCTAGTCATCTTTTTCCTCCTTCATTTCAGTTTCGTCTGACAAATTGAGCTGCAGATCCATCGTGGCTTCGACACCAAGCAACGCCAGCAAATTCTCGATCAACTCTTCGGCAACGGACATGTTCAAGCGATACGTCAGTGTTGTTCCCTTGCGATCAACGGTGACCAACTCTGCCTGTTTCAGAACATTCAGATGACCGGATAGAGTCGGCTTGGCGATGTCGAATTGATCAGCCAACTCGCCAGCCGTATGTGCCCTTTGCCGCAGGAGACGTAGTACCTTGCGACGGATTGGGTGACTGAGCGCTCTGTAAGTACTATCCATATTTGGTATTTAGGAAATTACCAAATTAAAATCAACAGCCAAGGCTGAGATTGCCGTTTGGTGTCCGCCCGATCACACCATACAATAAAGAAAAAGGGAGAATTGCTGATGGCGGAGGCAAGAAAGACAATACCGAGATTGAAAGGTGATGATTATTCAAGCGGTATCATTGCTGAACGTCAGGACTTTGTAGCACGGGAAACCGGCACCAATCTGCAGCATGTCAAAGCATCCTCATTTGATCCGGCTATGCTGGAAGGCAACATCGAAAATGCCCTTGGTGTAGCACAAGTTCCGATAGGGCTTGCAGGTCCGCTCGTGGTGAACGGAGAGCATGCACAAGGTTCATTTTATGTGCCAATGGCAACCACAGAAGGCACACTGGTCGCCAGTTACAATCGCGGCATGCGCCTGCTCGCAGAATGTGGTGGCGTCAAAACGACCATTATTGAACGCTATATGCAACGTGCCCCGGTATTCCACTTTGAAGATGCGCGACAAGCAACTGCGTTTGGTAAGTGGTTCGATCAGCACATTGACGACATCAGATCTGCAGCTGAAGAGACGACATCTGTTGGCAAGCTGCACCACGTTGAACAATATGGCGTCGGTCCTATGCGCTATTTGCGCTTTAACTATACAACCGGAGATGCCGCAGGCCAGAATATGGCTGGCAAAGCTACTTTTGCCGCGTGTAACTGGATTGTTGCGCATTATCCAGAGACATGCCGCTTCACGCTGTCAGGCGCGATAGATACTGATAAAAAACATTCTCACCTGAACACCCTGAATTCACGCGGAGCGCGTGTCGTCGCCGAGATTACTATACCGAATGACGTCATGATGCGGATTATGCGCGCAGAAAACAAAGCACTGTTTAATGCGCGCCTAGTTTCACATACGGGGGGGATGTTAGCCGGCACAACTAACAATGGCATGCATGCAGCTAATGGCCTTGCTGCCCTCTTCATCGCCACTGGCCAGGATGCCGCAAACATCGCTGAATCTCATGCGGGAATCACTTTTGTTCAGCTCAAAGAGAATGATGATTATTACTGGTCGATAACACTACCTTCCCTAATCGTTGCGACTTATGGTGGTGGAACAGGCTTGGCAACGCAGCGTGAATGCCTGGAAATGCTCGACTGTTATGGCAAAGGCAAAGTCGAGAAATTTGCAGAAATCTGCGCAGCAACCGTTTTGGCTGGCGAAATTTCACTTGCCGCTGCCGTGGTCGCCGGTGACTGGGTAGAAAGCCACGATAAATACGGCCGTAATCGACCGTAAATCTCAGCAACTTATCCGAGCCTTATCTCACTTAACCTGTGAGACGAGCAGCAAGCTCTGATAATTGAGCTGCAACGGGAGAAGTATCTTCCGGGAACGCAGCACCCTCAAATGTTGCCCCGCTTTCAAACCGGGCCCGATCAAACGATGGCACAGAGTTGAACTTCGCGTGTTCAAACCAGGCCTTGCCGATGAAAACTGCATTATCAAAACAGACTTCATCTACAAAGTCAGCGTGATCAAAACCGGCATTTCCTTCGAAAAGACAAAGTGAAAAATCAGCGCAACCGGCAAAAACGGATTGGCCAAAACCTGCTTCAGCATGAAACAAGGCTTTCCTAAGGTCCGTTATCGCGTTGAACTTGCCACCACGAAACCAGACATCTTTGTAGAAAGTGGCCTCTTTAATGGTGAGATCGTCGAAAGAGGCATCCCGGAATTCCACAGTTTCATAGAAAACGGCGTTACTGAAATCAGCCTTCCGGCTAAAACGGCAAGCCTCAAACCAGACTTTCTGATGAAAGATAGCGCCCGTGAAGTCAGCGCCCTGACGGAACATACTGCCATTGAAGTAAACTTCATCATGGAATTCGAACCCAGCGAAGCTGGTAGGCTCATCAAGAATACGACCAGCCCAATCGAATGTTTTTTTTACAACCTGCATGCTCAACCTATCAATTAGAAGTTCAGATTAACAGATTCCGCAGATTAACCACAACGTATTTGCTATAGTTGGTTAAAGAGGCACATGGTCCTTTGAGGTTATATCGCCGCATAAAAAAAGGCTCGCTCCAGATGAAGCGAGCCTTTGTCAGTTCAATAAAAGTCTGACTGAAACGTTAGTCGTTATCCTTTAGCGCAGCGCCCAGGATATCACCAAGAGAAGCACCACTGTCAGCAGATCCATACTGCTCGACTGCCTCATTCTCCTCGGCAATTTCACGCGCTTTGATCGACAGGGATATGCGACGTGACTTGTTGTCAACTGCAGTGATCTTGGCATCCACTTTGTCACCAACAGCAAAACGCTCAGGACGCTGCTCATTGCGATCACGGCTGAGTTCTGATTTGCGGATAAACGACTTCGGTCCATTTGCACCGCCAACACGTACTTCGATGCCGCCATTTTCAATGGCAGTGACTTCGCAGGTAACATTGCTGCCGCGTGACAGACCGTCGATCATTTCCATAGGATCAGAATCAAGCTGCTTGATACCAAGGGCAATACGCTCTTTGTCAGGATCAACGTCAATGACCTTGGCTTTAACCACCTGGCCTTTTTCATAATCCTTGATGGCATCTTCACCAGAGCGATCCCAGTCGAGATCTGACAGGTGTACCATACCGTCCATGTCTTCTTCCAGACCGACAAACAAGCCAAACTCGGTGATGTTCTTGATCTCACCCTCGATAACTGAGCCCAGCGGATGACGCTCGGCAAAGTTTTCCCACGGATTATCAAGGCACTGCTTGAGACCAAGGGAAACGCGGCGCTTGCCTTCATCCACTTCCAGAACCATCACTTCCAGTTCCTGGCCCGGTGTCACAATCTTGCTTGGGTGAACGTTCTTCTTAACCCATGACATCTCGGAAACGTGGACGAGGCCTTCAATGCCATCTTCAAGCTCAACAAATGCACCATAATCAGTGATATTGGATACCTTGCCACTGAACTTGGCGCCTAGTGGATACTTTGCCGCCACACCTTCCCATGGGTCAGGACGCAACTGCTTCATGCCGAGTGAAATACGGTGGCTATCAGGGTTGATCTTGATGATTTTGACCCTGATTGAATCATTCACGCCAATCATCTCTGATGGATGGTTGATCCGAGACCAGCTCATATCAGTCACGTGGAGGAGACCATCTACACCTGGGGCAAGCTCAACGAACGCACCATAATCGGTAATGTTCTTGACCACACCATCGCGCTCGTCACCCTCGTTGAGTTCCTTGACGACCTCTTCACGATGTTCAGCACGATCCTCTTCAAGGATGGCACGACGCGAAACAACAATATTGCCACGGCGTTTATCCATTTTCAGGATACGGAATGGTTGCGCAATGTTCATCAATGGGCTTGCATCGCGTACCGGGCGAATATCAACTTGCGACCCAGGTAGAAACGCTACGGCGCCACCGAGATCGACCGTGAAGCCGCCCTTGACGCGATTAAAGATCACACCTTCAACGCGCTCTTCAGCCTCTTGAGCTTTTTCCAATTTGGCCCATGCTTCTTCGCGGCGGGCTTTCTCACGACTGATACCCGCTTCACCCGAAGCAGTCTCAATACGCTCAACAAATACTTCTACTTCATCGCCAACCTGCAGGCTGACATCCTGTCCTGGGGTGGCAAATTCACGCAGCGGAACGCGACCTTCCATCTTCAGGCCCACATCAATAATCGCCATGTCCTTTTCGATGGCGGTGACAATGCCGGTGACAACAGAATTTTCGAAAGTTTCCTGGCCTACTACAGAGGCCTCAAACATTTCCGCGAAATCATCCACGGAAGGGGATAGTGTTTCAGA
>JALEGM010000036.1 GCA_022763145.1 Aquisalinus sp.
CGCGTCAATGCGAAATACAAGATCGACCGCCGCGTCGGTGAAAATATCTGGGGTCGCCCCAAATCTCCTGTCAACAAACGTGACTATAAGCCTGGCATGCATGGCCAGCGCCGCGCTGGTAAACTATCTGACTTCGGTCTGCAGCTCATGGCCAAGCAGAAGCTCAAAGGCTATTACGGTAATATCAACGAGAAGCAGTTCGGCAAGATCTACAAGGAGGCTGCTCGCCTGAAAGGCAACACGGCTGAAAACCTGATCGGCCTGCTGGAATCGCGCCTCGATGCGCTTGTCTACCGTGCCAAGTTCGTGCCAACCGTTTTCGCTGCCCGCCAGTTCGTCAACCATGGCCACGTAATGGTCAATGGCGTACGGACAAACATCCCTTCCTACCGCCTGAAAGTCGGCGATGTGGTCGAAATCCGCGAGAAATCCAAAAACATGGCGCTGGTGCTGGAAGCCCTGCAATCAGCCGAGCGGGACATTCCGGAATATGTGGATGTCGACCCGAAGAAAATGACAGCATCCCTAATTCGCGTACCGGAATTCGCCGAAGTGCCTTACGCAGGCACGATGGAGCCAAACCTCGTCGTGGAATTCTACTCGTCCTAAGGGCGACTTCTTTACATACAGATTTTCGAAAAGGCCCTCGTACATCGCGAGGGCCTTTTTGTTTCCTGTCCGCATATGAGGGTCTGTAGCAGTGTTTAGGGTTCACCTGAAACGGGTTGCTGCCTGTCCTTCTCGTGCTAGACTGCGTGAGAAGGGGTATTTGGGGTATGGAAATTCTGCAACTTATCGTTGGTGGCGCGCTTGCGCTGGCTCTTGTTCTGGTGCTGGTCATGCTCATGCCCTGGGGTCAGTTTCGGCGCGTCTTTCCGGGCCCGTTAGGGGGGCGTCGTGACTACGAAGGTCATCTCCTGCACAGGCCTGAACTTGCTGATGAGGGCGCGGAAGCTGCCCGGCCTGCAACAAACCCTGACGGCAGCGTCACGCTCATTACGGTGCACGGTACTTTCGCCGATGATGAGGCGGATAGTGGCGAGAAATGGTGGCAGCAGGGCTCAGAATTTCTGGCTGCCCTGCAAGCTCATATCAAGGAGCCGTTAACGATCCTGCCGTTCCATTGGACCGGGCGAAACTCAGAACTCGACCGCCGAAAAGCTGGCAAAGAACTGGCAGCCCTTATCAAGGACCAGCCAGTGGCGCCGGTCGTCGTCGGACATAGTCATGGGGGGAGTATCGGCATTCATGCGCTAGCCCGCCTGTTTATGGAAAAGCAGGCCCAGGCAGCTGATATGATCCGTGGCTTTGCTACGATCGGCACGCCAATGATCCGGTTCAAGAGCAATGCGAACCCGTTCACGCGATTTAACATCGCTGGACGGCTGATGCTGCTGGTAGCCGTAAGTTTGATGATCCTGGCGCTGGTCGGAGCGTTCCCGGTGGATGAGCTCATTGCTATCCAGAATGGGGATCAGAGTGGCATTCCTCTTGATGATCAAGGCAACCCGATTACGTTACTCAGTTATCTGACGGAAGGGTTACGCTCTCTCGTAACTTTTGGCTGGACGGAATACACGTCGATGAATTTTTGGTCGGCGATTGCCGTCTTCGTTATCCTTCGTCTTTATGGGCGTCCAAACGCGATCCGCCAGAAATATCTGCAAAATAATGACCTGGCCTCTATTTTCGGGGGCAAGCAGTTCTCTGCGAGTCATCGACAGGATGAGGCAATCCGTGTTTTGCGCAAAGGCGCCCTGTTTGAGCCGAACATTGTTGACAGCCAAACGATTTTTGTTGGCGTTTTCTCGTTTGTCTCTTTCCTGCTGGTAGGACTGATTTATCTTGCTTTCATTCTGCAAGCGGTGGCCACAGACTCTCACTACTGGCGTGCTGGTGATGGCGGTATCGTTAGCCAGCAAAATTATGTTGTGGCAACGGATCAGGTAATTCAGTTGAAAGTGCGAGACGCAGCACGCACCGAAAGGATATATGATTACTTTGCCCCAAAGATCCTGCATACGCGGAATGATTTGCGGGCTATTCCTTTTACGGAGCTGTGGGAAAGTGAGCCTATCGCGGCTGTGCTTGAAGAGAATGACCTGCCTTGGATGGAAGACATCATTTCCGATTTACCAGAGGATAAAGGTTACGTTCTGGTGCGTGCGCAGGATGAAGCGGCCCTGGCTGATCTCATCGCCACCCGCATTGCGCTCACCGCTGACCTTGCTTCTATTCTCGGTGGCGACTTTATACCTGACAATATAGAGTTCATCTTTTTCGCCTCACTCGGCGAGGAGAACAACGCGGAGACGAGTGCGCTGCCTGTATTGCTCGCCATCCTCCCAGCGAGTGAGATGGAGCCGCTTTTGCGTTTCGACTACGGGATGGAAGGTTGGGTGTTGCCCAAGGATACAGCATTCTTGACATCGAAGCGCACAGCGACTGTTTTTGAACGCCGGTGCGACGATTATGAAGGAACGCTAGCTCCTTTTGTATGCCGACTATTTTACGCGGAGCCAGATCCGTGGCAGCGCAGTCTGCTATATAATGGGGATGCA
>JALEGM010000037.1 GCA_022763145.1 Aquisalinus sp.
ATCGCCAACAAAAATGACCTTGTAGTCATTGCCGTAGGTGTGCAGAACGTCCCAGGTTTTGGTTTTCTCTGTCCAGCGGCGATTGTTATCCTTCCAGACATAATCGTACAGGCAGTTATGGAAATAAAAGTATTCCATGTGCTTGAATTCTGCACGGGCCGCAGAAAAAAGTTCTTCCATGATCTTGATGTAGGGATCCATCGACCCGCCAATGTCAAAGAAGATCAGTACTTTGATCATATTGCGGCGTTCAGGCCGCATCTGGATATCCAGATAACCATGTCGCGCTGTCGCGTCGATGGTGCCGCCAAGGTCAAATTCATCAGGTGCGCCTTTCCGGGCAAACTGGCGCAGCTTGCGTAATGCCATCTTGATGTTGCGAGTGCCAAGCTCTGTCCGGTCGTCAAGGTTCTGGTATTCACGCTTCTCCCAAACTTTGACCGCACGTTTGTGCTGGGACTTGCCGCCGATGCGGATGCCCTCAGGGTTGTAGCCGCCATTACCAAAAGGCGAGGTACCGCCTGTACCAATCCATTTGCTGCCACCTTGATGACGTTTCTCCTGTTCTTTCAGGCGCTCTTTCAAGGTGTCCATGAGTTTGTCCCAGCCCCCCATGGACTCAATCTGGGCTTTTTCCTCCTCAGTCAGATATTTCTCTGTGAGATTGCGCAGCCATTCTTCAGGAATTTCTGCTTCTGCCAGCAGCCCGTCTTCCACGGTTTCCAGTCCCTTGAAGACGTGACCGAACACCCGGTCAAACTTGTCGAGATGACGCTCGTCTTTTATGAGGGCAGCGCGTGACAGATAATAGAAGTCTTCAACCTTACGGCCGGCAAGGTTGGCGTCCATGGCTTCCATCAGCGTCAGATACTCCCGCAAGGATACAGGTATATCGGCTGACTTCAGCTCCTGAAAAAAGTTTATAAACATGATGATAAACTACCTGCTGACGCCCTGAAAGCAAGAACGAGACGCACCTCAGAACATGCTCATAATATCCATCAGCGGTTTTTTCTTCAGCGCATGTTCTGGCACCGTGGCATCTGCAGCTGGCTTGCCGACGACGAGAATAAGGTAGGGTTTTTCCGTAGAGGGACGGTCCAGTATTTCATTCAGGAAGTGCATCGGGTTCGGGGTATGCGTCAGAGTAGCGAGCCCTGCCTGATGCAAGGCTGTAATCAGCATGCCGGTCGCGATGCCGACACTTTCATGAATGTAGTAGTTCTTGCGGTTCTCTCCGGCTTCGACGCCTCCGCGACGTTGTGCAAAAATGCAGATGAGCCAGGGAGCATCCTCAAGGTGAGGCTTGTGCTGGTCTGTGCCAATAGGAGAAAGAGCGTCCAGCCATTCTTCACCCGCCTTCCCAGCATAAAACTCACGCTCTTCGGCTTCGGCGGCTTCCCGGATTTTCTTCTTGATGGCGGGGTCCCCGACGACAGCGAAATGCCAGGGTTGGTGATTGGCGCCGGAGGGTGCGGTACCAGCAGCCCGAATGCAGGTCTCGATCACATCGCCAGGTACAGGGTCTGTTGCGTAAGAGCGAACAGAATGACGCTTGCGGATGGTCTCGTAAAAGTCTTGTGCTTGCTCACGCATTTTTTCGTCACTCATGGGCTGCCAGTCGCCCAGTTCGCTTAACGTGATATGTTTTTCATCCCGCATTACCGCCGCCCGAATAGTCGCTCTATGTCCGCCAGTTTTAGCTCCACATAGGTCGGACGTCCATGGTTGCACTGACCTGAATGTGGCGTAGCTTCCATTTCGCGCAGCAGCGCATTCATTTCCTCCGGCAATAAGCGACGTCCGGCGCGCACGGAGCCACGGCAAGCCATGGTACCGCAAATCTCCTCAAGCTGCTCTTTCAACGCAAGTCCCTCACCGATGCTGCTGATATCTTCGACCAGCGCGCGCACGAGGCCCTTGATGTCCATGTCACCTAACAGGGCAGGGGTCTCCCTCACCAGGACAGCGCCATCACCAAACTCTTCCAGAAGGAGTCCCAGCTCGGCAAATTCATCAGCGCGCTCAATCAGCAATCGTGCTTCATCTCTCTCAAGGTCAACAACTTCAGGAATAAGCAGGCCCTGCCGTGAGACACCGCCCGCAGCCAGCGCCTTCTTCATGCGTTCATATACCAGACGCTCATGGGCCGCATGCTGATCAATGATACACAATCCATCGGCGGTCTGGCTGACAATATAGGTTTCGTGTAGCTGCGCACGCGCGGCGCCCAGAGGATAATCTTCCCTGATCGTTACTGCGCTATCTGCATATTGTTGCTCTGCACGAGCCGTGGGTTCAGATACACCTTCAAAGGCAGCGGGCACTTCTGCCATGCCGTCTGCCAGTGGGGCTTGTGCCTGTGCAAATGGATTGTCCGAGCGGAAACTGCGAGGAGATGGCATATGCCCGCCTGAGGGGCGACCCGCACCAGCACCGCCAGACTGAATCCGGCCAAGAGCAAAGTCTGCAACTGTTGTGGAAGCGCGATGGCCGGCTTCTGCCAGTACGTGTCGTAGGGCGGAAACAAGCAGCCCGCGTACATGACCGGCATCCCTGAAACGGACCTCGGTTTTGGCTGGATGCACGTTCACATCAACAAGTTCTGTTGGCACTTCAAGAAAGAGGACGACAGAAGGGTGCCTGTCTCGTGCCAGGAAATCTGCATACGCGCCGCGCACAGCCCCGACAATAAGCCGATCTTTTACAGGCCGTCCGTTTACAAATAAGTACTGCCGATCTGGCAGACCGCGATTATAGGTTGGTAATCCGGCAAATCCGGTCAGGCGCACTTCTTCTCGCGTGGCGTCGATGGCAAGCGCGTTCTCACCAAATTCGCTCCCCATGATTTTGGCAAGTCGATTTAGACTTCCTTCTGGTGATGCAGGTTCAGCCGGGTAAGCAAAAACTTTGCGGTCATTCGACGTCAGGGAGAATGCAACATCGTGCCGCGCCATAGCAAGGCGCTTGACTACATCCGTGATTGCCATAGTTTCGGCGCGGTCGGACTTCATGAATTTCAGCCGTGCGGGTGTCGCGTAGAAAAGGTCAGACACATCAACTCTAGTACCGTGCCCGGCAAAGGCAACCGGCGAGGGTTCCATCATTTTACTGCCGTGCACAGATAGCTTAAAAGCTGTTTCTGCTCCCGGGGGACGTGAGGTGATGTCCAATCTGGCTACCGCGCCGATGGAGGGCAGAGCCTCGCCACGGAATCCCATCGTTGCGATATTCATCAAGTCATAATCGCCCTCTCTGGATGGTGTCAGTTTGGAGGTCGCATGGCGCTCAACACATAGAAGCAAGCTATCGCGATCCATGCCGCAGCCATTATCGAGAATAGAGATATGGCTCTTGCCACCATCGCTGATAGAAATGCTGATCTCTGTGGCACCTGCATCAAGAGCGTTTTCCACCAGTTCTTTGACCGCTGCTGCAGGCCGTTCCACCACTTCACCTGCCGCGATCCGGTTTACGGCTTCAGGTGGCAGGCGGTGAATATGGCGCGGCGCAGTGGCGGCGCTGCTTTCAGTTTTAAGGGCAAAGTGATTCGTCATGCGGTATTATGCCCCTGACATCAGGAGCAAGCTAGTCCTCAAGAGAGCTCATCTGGTGTTATGCCAATCGCTGCAAAGTTAAACAGATCGCGGTCTAGCATATGACCTGGCTTGATATGTGCGAGTGCTCGCAGCATCGTTTCTTTCCGACCGGGGGCTTCGGTTTCCATTTTGTCCAGCATCTGCTTGATGACATTGCGCTGCAAGCCATCTTGCGACCCGCAAAGATCGCACGGGATAATGGGGAATTTCAGCGCATTACTGTATCGGGCAAGGTCATCTTCAGCACAGTAACTCAATGGGCGCAGTACTGTCAGGTCGCCTTCGTCATTCAACAGCTTTGGTGGCATGGTTGCCAGATGTCCGCCATGAAACAGGTTGAGAAAGAAGGTCTCCAGAATGTCTTCACGGTGGTGGCCAAGGACCACGGCGTCGCACCTTTCCTCGCGGGCGATACGATAGAGGTTACCGCGGCGCAGCCGCGAGCAGAGCGCGCAATAGGTTTGTCCCGCAGGGATTTTCTCGGTGACAACAGAGTAAGTGTCACGATACTCGATCCTGTGCGTAATTTGGCTTTTTTTGAGAAAATCGGGGATCGTATTTGCTGGGAAGCCCGGTTGCCCCTGATCCAGATTACAGGCGAGGATGTCAACGGGTAGGTCTCCCCGTTGCTTCAGATCCATCAGGATACCGAGCATGGCCCAGGAATCCTTCCCCCCGGACAGACAAACGAGCCAGCGTTTGCTTTCGTTCAGCATTGCAAAGTCGTTGATTGCCTGTTGAGTCAGACGGTTCACTCTTTTGCGCAGCTTGTTGAATTGAGTGGTCTGCGGTGCATTCTCCAACAAACCGAACTGCGGGACAGGCCGGGTTATATTTTCAATTTGATCTTGAACAGAGGACATGATTTTTTCCGCTTACACCATAAAAAAGCACCGCTTCTTGAAGCGGTGCTGATTGAAACTGAAGGTGGCAGCCTTATACCTACCGGACGCCTGGCAATCTCAGGCTGCGATTGCTCTTGGCAATAATGACCTGTTCACCAGCGGTGACGTTTTCAATAGAGCGGCGGCGATTGGCCAGCCAATCTTCCGGATCATCCACACGCAGCGGTGCAGCTGAATCATCGATCTGGTTGTTGCTCACACGCCAGAAAATAAGACGGTTCGTCAGACTCTCATCTTTTTCTGCCCAACCACCGTTTTCGGCTCCGAGAATAGAGCGAATATTAGGATCAACAGTCAGTGCACCAGCGGCTTGAATCAACGCCAGCTCGCCATCTGTTGGAGGCGCAGCAGACTCATCACCGATGAGGAGTTGTTGCGCACGCTCAGAAGGAGATTTCTCCTGAGGGCGCGTCTCACCTGGACGCGGCGGGCGCAGCGCGAAATCCGGTGGCAATGTCAACGGTGCTTTGGTGACCACAGCGAATTCATCTGGTGCGTCACGATTGCGACCAAACTCGTTGTTACTGGCACAGGCTGATACAGCGAGACCCAGAGCGGTGAGGGCAACCAGCAAACGGGGTGACTTGTTCATGAATACCAACTCCTTAACCTTGAAGCGGCGAATATAACGGGGAGAGTCTTATGTGGGAAGGGCTCACGTGCCTTTATCCGCATTCTTGTTTGGGCTTTTTCCATCGCCCCCGAAGAAGGCGTCATAGGCGAGGCAGGCGACACCGATATTGATTGAGGCGTCTGCAATATTGAAGACATAAGGGAAGTAAAGCCCTGAAAAGTCTAGGAAATCAACCACTGCCCCGTAGACGATCCGGTCATAGGCATTGCCGAGGGCACCGCCGATAATCAGGCCAACACCAATCGCTGCAACCCGTCTTCTCAGGTTGGTCAACCAGATTAAAAGTCCGCAAGCAACGACGATACTGAGCGTTGAGAAAATGACGCGAGAGGTCATGCCGCCCGCAAAAAGCCCGAAGCTGACACCCCGGTTCCAGACCATTGTCAGATCGAAAATACTTGAGAGCTCAATCCGCCCGCAAAACTCGGGCGTGGTCGGGCTGCAATATTCCCCGCCCAGTGGGCTGGCATAAAGCACGATGTGCTTACTGATTTGGTCAATAATAATGATGACCAGGGACATGAGAAGGACCGGCGCAAAGAGCGGGTTGCGCGCCGCCTTGCGGCGTTTGACAGCCGCAAGGCGTTTGAGATCTTTGAGCAATCCCCGCTCTTTTGAGGCAGCATCAGCCATTGGCGTTCTGCTCAAGGGCAGTTACGGCAGCTTCACATCTATTGCAGATAAGCTGTGCGACTGAGACTTCCGGCAAAATTCGCCAGCAACGTGCGCATTTTCCGCCTGTCGCTTTTGTTGGTACGACGCTTACGCCAGTAATCTCATCCAGCCGGAATGCTTCTGATGGGCCTTTGCCTTCTGCCAGCGTGGCGCTGGACGTGATGCTGAGTTCAGCCCAGTCTGCATCGGCGCAGACGGCGCGTAAAGCGTCGTCCTCAATATGGATGACCGGACCGGCTTCAAGGCTCGCGCCGATGCGCTTTTCGCGGCGTTCAACTTCAAGAGCCCCGGTGACGACTTTCCGCACAGTACGGATTTTCGTCCACTTCTCAGCCAAGTCATCATTCTGCCAGTCCTCTGGTACCGTCAGGAACTGCTGCAGGTGAACAGAGCTGTCTGCTTTTTCAGGATAGCGATGCAGAAACACTTCTTCTGTCGTAAACGGACAGATTGGTGCAAGCCAGCGCATGATGTGATCGAGCACTGTATTCATTACAGTACGTGCCGCGCGTCGAGTCAGGTCATCCGGGCTGTCGCAATAAAGGCTATCCTTGCGGATATCGAGATAGAACGAGGACAGATCAAGCGAGCAGAAATCGCTGACGCGCCGCCAGACTGCCTTGAAGTCAAACGCTTCATACGATTTGCGAACGTCTTTTTCGACATCGGCAAGCAGATGCAGAATATATTGCTCCAGTTCCGGCATCTCCCGGACGTCAACACTCTCGCTCTCCGCATAGCCTGAGACAGCCCCCAGCAGATAGCGCAATGTGTTACGTAACTTACGGTACGAATCCACGGCAGAGCCGATGATCTCATCGCCAACCCGTGGATCTTCCGTATAGTCGATACTTGCCGCCCAGATGCGGATGATCTCGGCGCCATATTGTTTGATGATGGTGTCAGGCAGAATGACATTGCCCAGCGACTTGGACATCTTGCGTCCATCGCTATCCACCACGAAACCATTGGTGATGATGTGCTTGTAAGGCGGGCGACCTTTGGTGCCGCAGCTCTGTAAAAGGGATGACTGGAACCATCCACGGTGCTGATCAGACCCTTCGCAGTAAACGTCTGCTGGCCATGTCAGGTCTTCGCGTTCTTCTAGAACAAAGGCGTGGGTAGAGCCTGAGTCAAACCAGACATCCAGAATATCCTCGACTTGCTCATAATCCTCGACGTTGTAATCGGCACCCAAAATGTCATGCACAGGCGTATCAAACCAGGCGTCGGCGCCGCGCTCCTCAATGGCCGTCAGGATGCGCTGGTTTACAGCCTGATCGTTGAGGATTTCGCCTGTTTCCTTGTGTACAAAAATTGTGATTGGTACGCCCCATGCGCGCTGGCGTGAGATCAGCCAGTCTGGCCGTCCCTCAACCATGGAACGGATGCGGTTGCGTCCTTGCGGAGGTGTGAAGCCGGTATCGTCAATGCCTTGCAGCGCCTTTTCGCGCAGCGTCGTACCGTCGGACATCTTCTGATCAAGCGCGATAAACCATTGCGGCGTATTGCGGAAGATAACGGGTGCCCGGGATCGCCAGGAATGCGGGTAAGCGTGGCTGAGGCGACCACGCGCCAGTAAGGAACCGTGTTCAATCAGCGCAGAGATGACGGTCTTGTTCGCATCGCCATCCTTGCCCTTTTTCTTGCCATCCGTGATGATGACCTGCTTGCCCTCAAAGCCGGGGGCCGCATTGGTGTAGGCGCCAAATTCATCAACTGTATGCGGAATATCCTTCATGGAGAGGCCATGGGCCATCCAGGCGTCAAAGTCTTCTGCGCCGTGGCTTGGTGCGGTGTGTACAAACCCGGTCCCAGCCTCGTCAGTCACGTGATCGCCAGAGAGGAGAGGGACCTCGAACATATAACCATCGGCAAGGCCGCGCAGCGGGTGATAA
>JALEGM010000038.1 GCA_022763145.1 Aquisalinus sp.
AGAAGGAAGCGGACAATGGCCATGACGGGTCATGGGTGGCTCACCCCGGCCTCGCGGCCATTGTGAATGATGTTTATGGCAACGCTTTTGAGGCGGGTAAGACCAACCAGCGCCATGTGCTGCGCGAAGGCGATGCGCCGATTATGGCAGAAAACCTGCTGGCCCCGTCTGACGGGAGCTACACGGATGAAGGCCTGCGCGATAACATCCGCGTGGCGCTGCAATATATTGAAGCCTGGCTGCAAGGGGCGGGCGCCGTGGCGATTTATGGTCTGATGGAAGATGCGGCGACGGCTGAAATCTCCCGTGCGTCGATCTGGCAGTGGATCCGCAATGGCGCGACGCTGACGAATGGCGAAACAATGACCGCTGACTATTTCCGCAAGGCGATGGCGGAAGAGATTGAGGTTGTGAAGAGCGAGATTGGCGCGGAGCGCTGGTCCAATGGTC
This sequence comes from Aquisalinus sp., assembly GCA_022763145.1. Lineage (GTDB taxonomy): Bacteria > Pseudomonadota > Alphaproteobacteria > Caulobacterales > Parvularculaceae > Aquisalinus. The sequence goes on from JALEGM010000038.1 coordinate 451, forward strand.
GCTTTGATGAAGCGATTGAATTGTTCGAAAACCTCTGCCTGCAGGACGGCTTTGCCGAATTCCTGACGCTGGGCGCCTACGAGAAACTGTAAGCGGCCAGACACTTTCCTAGCTGGCAAGAAGGGCGAGGGATAATCCTCATTCTCTCGCCTTGGCGATGCGCTGTGGCGTAACCAGGTCGAATGTCTGCTATGCTGACGTTCAAAATGAGGAGTGTGGGGAACATCATGTTGAGGCGCAGGGGCGCGCTTGGCTCGGTAGTTTGTTGTTGAGCATATCCTGCTACGTTTCTGGAAAATGTTCACGCCCTCTCCCCCGGGTGTCCGGCAATGGCTTGCCACAACCATGCGCGGCGCGATCTGATCTATGCGATCAGAGCCAGCGGCATATGTGTAGGTGGCGAGGGGCACGGCGAAGTTTCTCCTGTTGTTACAGTGTAGCGGGTCAATCCAGACAATCGGAATATAGAACATATATAGAACAAAGGTGAGAATGTCAAGGGAGTATTTGGGAATCTGAAGTTAGAACCCTTCATGGTGAAGCAACTTTCTGGTTCTAGAAGGTTGGTGAATTAATTTATACTACCATGAAGGGGGGCTGATATAATTTGGCCTTATCTTCCCTATTGTTGTTCTTTGGATGACATTTTTAATTTCTTGAGAAGCGCTTTTTTTTCCAGTTTCAGTATTGTGTCACTTCGTCTTCTGGCTGATGATTTTGCGTCATGCCCCCTTAGATCACCGACAAGCCGTCCAGCAAGAGACCTCATTGATTTGGCCACTTTCTCTCTATGGGTACCAAGCAGATGCATATCTGTGACTCTCTTGAGTAAAGACTCTTTCAAAACGTGCTTTTGTGGAAGAGTATTTGAAAACTCTTCCATCTTGCCAACCCAGTCGCCAAGTTTTAACTCAGTCGCAAGGTAATTTCTGAAGTATGAAATTATTGTAGGCTCTTTACCCTTTGAAACTAGAGGCTGCTCAAGTTGCAACTTAAGTTTAGATGTACCCATCCTATCATATATAATATTAGAAAAAGAATTTGGCATTTCAACGTATAAAAAGCGAGCCACTTCTTTTTCAGTCATCGCTTTAGGCGCATTAACAGCATACAATACTCCATTAACTCGCATATGCCGCCTTTCTGCTAAGGCAGGAATAATGCGATATGAGATGAGCATAAAGGCTGCCCACCCACTAAGGATATGAGAGATGTGCTGTTTTTTGTCTTCATTCGGAATGATTTCTAAATTTTTCAATACGCCGGAATATAAAAAGAGACACTGTAGCCACTTAATCGGAAGGTGATCCACTATTGGTCGGTGTACTTCCTGACGTTTATCAGTTCCAAATGGGATGTCAGCATCTAATATTTCATCTCGTTCTCTATCTGAGAGAGGTTCTTGATCCAGTTGCGCCTCTAAGTGGTCGTAAATAGACTCTTTGTCGTCTGTAGACGGTAGTTCAAAGTTATCAATTGCATTAAGATCAAATAGACCCTCCTCAATAGATAGTAAATCATTGAATAACTCTTTATATCGAAATGAAATTATATTTATCAAGTTTAGATCTGTTCTTGATTTTGCTGCAAAATACTCAATTTCATTTGGAAATTTAAGGTAATGATCCTCTTCTAAAATCCAATCTTTAAAGGTTGGATCGTCACTCATTTGGCAGGCGACGAAATATTCTAAAATAAATCTGTACCTAAAACGAACATTGCCGTCTGGCCTTTTCTGTAATATTCTTGATTCAAGGAAGTCTTTAAAAATTAAGCTACTGTTTTCGTCAAGTCCGATGTTGTTTAAATATCTTTCGAAAAAGGAAATCAAATCCTCTTCGGCCAGCGCGTATTGGTCAATTTGGCACATGTGGGCTGCTAGGTTAGATAATATATGAGTTTTATTTCTGAAATCAAATGAGCCGCGAAATGCTTCTGAGGCAGACTGTTTTTGTAAAAGGTACTCGATAAATCTTTCTACAAGGACTGATCTGTTTATCGGAGCCTCGTAATTATTGGAAGATTCGTATAACGTCAGTAGAATTGTACCATTTAATGCTGTATGCGGTATATTCATTTGGCGGAATTCGCGCGTAATCCGATTGATTACGTCTTCATTGTCTTGATCGTTACCGCCCCAATTTGCAACTAGATGGCGAATCTTATTGCGGTTGAATTCATGGAGGAAAACATGTTCGAACGACAGACCTGACTCTGAATCAACTATCAGCTCATTGCTCAGCAATGCGCCAATATCTTTATCGCCATGTAATGTGGTACAAATAATCCTATTATTTTTATTTTTTTTGATAAAATCTCGAATTATATTCATTCTTCTTGAGTCTGAAAAATCTACGTCATCTATAAGTATTAAAATTTTCCCTTCAGCAATAAGCTGTTGCAGCGAAAAATTATCTGGCTCACAACAGTTGCTGGAGCGGAGTAAGCGTCCGATTGGATCATTTCCGGATTTAATTTCATTGAATGAAATTAAAACTGGCACGCTGGGTTCGATAGTTTCGTCCGATGATTTGTGTGCCACATCTAATGCTATCTTTTGCAATAGTGTCGTTCGTCCGAATTCTTGTTTTCCGTAAATAATGAAATTAGAAGGTGAATGCACTAACTCGCTCACCGTGAGTGGTAACTGATCTTCTGATGTATTTAAAAAATCTTCAAGTGGTCCATTTTGTCGCCTTACATGTTTTGTGAGATTTGGTTCAACGAACACTTCGTTAAGAAACTTATCTGCTATAATGTTACTAAAATGATCTACAGCTTTGGGTAAAAACTCATTTTTCATCCATTTTAGTAGATTGCTACGCTCTATTTTCTTATCTTTTTCGTGCCAATATTTTTCAGAATCTTTAGAGTCAAAAAATATTCCTTTCTTTGCTTTATCAACTGCAACGTCAAATTCACGTCTAGTATCAAAGTATGAGAACAATCTTACGGCTGTATGCCGTTGTTTTTCGTCGAAACTTATCACTGAGTATCCGTTATATCTCTTGCGCCCTGTGTATAATGCCCCCGCTTGAACGCTTAGGCATGAGCCCTTCATGTTTGTTATGCTTTTGGGGTCTGGCTCGTGCATATGACCGAATAGATGAAGGTCAAAATTTCCGGCGGCGGTTCTCTCTATGTCTGTGCAGTTATTCTCATCAAGCCAGTTTAATGGATGATGGCTGACTAAAATTGTAGGAAAGTGGTCGGGCTTATCTTTGTTTGCGCGGTACAAAGCCTCCTCAGGGTAAAACAACTTGTTTTTATCATTTCCAAGTTCTTTGATGCCGCACCTAGTAAGCCAGCCAGTGTTTATGGTTATAAAATTTAATCCATACTCCGGAAATTCGATCAGCTCAGATAATCCATGAAAGTAAACTTGGTTTGCTTCTCTGAAGATCTCCCTTACTTCTAGATAAGATTTGTTTCTGTCCGTGATGAATTTTTTGAAATCCTGACTCGATACAAAATTATTCAACTTGCTTCTATCTTTGAAGTTTTCCTCATAGGTTTCATAAGACTTTTGCTCCAAGCGAACGCTGCTAGAGTGGACATCATGATTGCCTGAGCAAAGGATTACATTTTGCTCTGCGCATCGAGTGATTTTCAGTATTGGTGATAGTACTTCATCGTACAGATACAAAAAAATATCTTCTTCATCAGCTGAATGCACCAGGTCACCAGAAAATACAATAAGATCTGGTGACTTATTACTATCTGATAAAACACGAAGGTGTTCTTTTAGAGAGTCTAAAACTAGTAATTGATCAAAATTATTCTTTTTAGAATAATGTAAGTCGCTTAAGTGAAGTATATTCACCATGAAAAAATACTCCAAACATCATTTTCTATTCTCGTTATAAGAATTTTTCCCAAAAATGCACTTGTTATTTATCAACAGGAATGTGCTTTAGCCGAAGTACTTCGGCAGAACTGATTCAACTTCGCTTCCTCGTCTCAAAGTAATGCGTGCCGTCTTCGTCTTCATACGTTGCAATTAACTCCATGCCGTAGTCATCCAGAAGTGTCACATAAGCCTCTTTGCCGAGGGATTGGGATGGCTGGCCGGTGAGAAGGTCGTCCCATGCGCAGACCTGCCAGGGGGCAGAGAATAACAAACTGCCGCCGGGAGTGAGGGCCTGGCAGATGCGATGCAATGCTTCTTTCTGCGCGGCGGGAGAGAGCAGGAAGATCAGCCCGATGACCAGGGCAGCATCGAAGCTGCGCCCGAAGAAAGAGCTCTCCTCGGCGGCTTCGCAGGCTGTCTCAATTTCCGGGAATTGCTGGCGGAACCTGGCTATCATGCCGGGGGCGGCGTCCATGGCGAAAACGCTCAGGCCCTGATCGAGCAGGACAGGCGTGAGGGGCAGCCCCGTGCCGCAGCCCACATCGACAACCGTGCTGCCGGGGGCGAGGGACGCGGCCCAGTTCTGCACAACATCCAGGCCTGCGTCCGAGCGGGCTTCCATGTAGTCAGTCACGATGGCGTCGTATCCGTTGGATTTATCCTGCGTCATGGTGGGCCCCGTGCGGTGTCTTCTCATCCTACCTGTGGTGCAGGCAGGTTAACCCTGCTGCGCGGGGATATTCCATCTTTTCGGCAGATGGTTAAAGTGTGCGTTTTCGTAAGGCTGCGCATCTTCTGGAAAGGGTAGGGCGTTTTGTTCAGACATGTTTTGAGTTTGCTTGCGGTAGCCCTGCTGGCGGCCTGTGAGGCGATACCGCCAGCGCCAGCTGCGCTTGAGCCTGCGCGCATGGAGACTGCTGGGCCCGTACCGATGCAAGATCTTGCTGTGCAAGCGGGTGCGCTTTCAGTGGAGGGAACGCCGCAGGCTGCTGCCCTGTCTGTGCCGCCACAGTTAGCCGCCCCGTGTGCCTGTGCTGCGCCAGCTGACACGGCAGGTGTGGTGACGCCGCCACGCGTGCTCGTGCGCAGGGAGGCGTCGCGGCCCGTATTTCGCGGCGTGCCGAACTCTGCTGGGGTGCCGCGCCTGAATGTCGATCAGGCGATCCGTATGGTGAATGACTATCGCCGACAGTTTGAGCTGTCGCCGGTCCGGCTGGAGCCGCGCCTGACAGTGGCAGCACGCAACCATGCGCAGGATCTGGCGGCGTTTGACCGCGTGTCGCATACCGGCAGTGACGGTTCTACCCTGCAGGTGCGGTTGCAGCGGGCAGGCTATGATGCCTATGCGGCGGCTGAAAATATCAGCGGCGGGCAGCGGACATTCGAGGATGCTTTCCGAGCGTGGCGGATGAGCCCGGTGCATCGGGAGAAACTGCTGGCCGAGCATGCACAGGATATCGGCATTGCCTATGTCTATGACCCGGCAGCAGAGTATCGTGTGTTCTGGGCCCTGATTATTGCCGAGCAGTTCTGAAGGGTGCGGTCAGTGCCCGGTACTTGCCATGGGCTTGAAGACGATAAAGCGGTTCCAGCAATAAGTGAGTACGGCTGCACTGCCAGAACTGGCGAGGAACGCGATCGTCGTTGAGGTTGTGAGTGATGTTTCGCCTGCCATATGCTGTGACAGCCAGGCGGGGAGGATATCCAGCAGGCCATACCAGAGGCCGAGCAGGGCAGCACCTCCAAAGGGGGCGGCTGGCCCCTGCAGGAACGCGAAAATCTGTCCTTCTGTCAGGCCAATCATCAGTGTGGTATGGAACGCCATGACGCCGAGATAGCCGGCCACCATGATGGCAAAGCCCTGAACATGGCTGCGTCCGCCATCGAAAACGTAAACGTGATTGCCGATATAGGAGACCAGAAGACCAGCGGCAAAGCCGAGCAGGTTTGCGGCGACGAGCGAGGACACAAGACCTGTTTTCAGGAGCAGCATCAGCACCAGATAATGCATGAGGGTGGCGGCGATGCCGACCAGCGCGAACGCGCCTAGTGACGAGAGCAGACCGCGCAACCGGGGTGTGGCTGGTACGCGCGTGCTGGCCTCGGGGTCTCCAGTGATATTGGCGGTCAGTGTCACGGTCTTTCTTCTCCAGCCCTTCTGCAGTGGGCCAGATTAACCTTGTGGGGCAAAAGATTGAAAAATCCTTGACCGCTCCAGGTAATTGGCATTGGGCGGGGCAGACGGGGCGGCGGGGGAGAACAGGATAATGTCGCCGGGTGCGGCGTTTTGCCGGGCGGCTTTCACCATGGATTCGAGAGTTTCAAAGGTGGAAAGTGCATCTGTTTTGAGCCGTGCTGCGGTCTGGCCGAAGGCATAGAGCCGGATATTGTCGCGTGTGCTACAATGGGCGAGCAGGGCGTCGAATTGCTGCCCCCGGTCAGCGCCGCCAAGCAGCAGGTGGATGCGATGCTCCTGCCAGCGGGTCAGGGCGGAGAGGGTTGCTTCGGGAACGGTGGCTAGTGCGTCATCCACCCATGTGATGCCGTCCGTTGTCGGGATAACATATTGCCGCGAGGGCAGGCCCGGCCATGTGGCGAGGTTTTCAGTAAGGGCATCTGCGATTTGCTCTGCCTGCAGAAGGGTACTGGCCAGGCAGATGGCGATGCTGGCTCGCAAGGCCAGCAGCATTGAGGGTGCAGAGAAGGCCGGGTGGAGATTTGCGGGCGTGAGAGTGTGGCGCTCACCGAAGGCAATCGTGTCGCCTTCAATCCGGGCGTGGGCCTCGAAAGTTGTGATGCCGTCTGGTGAGGGTAGTTCTGAGAGGAGCTCTGCAGGTAAGATGCCGCGTGATGGTGGCACTTGCAGGAAAGAGCGCAGCTTGTCCTGGCGGTAGGCTGCGTGCGTGCCATGCCAGTCCGTATGCTCCTTATAGATGTTCGTCACTGCATGAAAGGCGTCCAGCCGAGGGAGATCATGCATCATATAGGAGGAGAGTTCCAGTACACAGATTGTCTCTGGTGTGGTTACTTCTTCAAACGGTGTGCGGCCGATATTGCCCATCTCCCGTGCATCCCGCCCGGCCCAGCGCAGAAGGTGAGCTGTCAGGCTGGCAGTCGAGCTTTTACCCTTGGTGCCTGTGATGGTGATGATGTGGCGAGGGGCATGTTTCGCCAGCCAGTAGCCTGTAGGTGTCGTATGCGGAATACCTGTTGACTGGATGGCTTGAAAAACTGCGTTGGCGGGCGGGATGCCCGGCGAGCGCAGGTAAAGTGTGGGCGATTTTGTATTGTGCCAGTTTTCTAGCCAGTGGGATTCTGTCTGGTGGCTCACGGTGGGGTTTTGTTTCAGCTCGCTCGGCAGGCCGTCGAATTTCTCCGGACTGTCTATCACGGTGATGTTCGCTATCTCATGCTGCGCAAGCCAGGCAAGCGCGGCGCGTCCTTCAACGCCAAGGCCATGCAAGATGATACGGGATGTATCCGGATTAAAGGTCATGGGCCGCCTTTAATAATGTATCAGGTACGAAGTGAGGTTCGGTGGCTTGAAGGCCTTCCTGCCAAAATCTTTCCAACTCCTCGGGTGTGTGGAGTGCCGAGACTTCAGGGGCCAGCGTTCGTACGGCGAGTGTATCCTCCCAGTTCGGGTTTGAGGCCAGCTTGTAGAGTGTCGCGCGGCATTCGTTAATGGTGCCGACGCAGTCCCAGGGTTTCTTGTCAGTCAAACCGCAGAGTTCCCGATATAAAGGGAGCAGGTTTGTGCGGTTCAGGAACAGGTCGGGGAAAATACCGAGGGCTTCCTGTTGTGTAAGATGAGGAGCCAGCAAGAGTGACGTGAACGCGCATTTGGCGCAATCACCGCACCAACGGGGAGATTGTTCGCCAACGATCTGGAAATTACGATTGCAGCTGGTGAACAGGGGATAAGCTTCTGTCAGCTTGGCGAAGGCGCGGGCGATCCAGACTTCCGAGAAAGGCCGCAGGATGGAATAATAGTCAGGCGCTGCCTTATCAGATGCAGTGATGGCCGCTCGGAGATACCCTTCAAAGGTGCTTGATTTTGAATACTGATGGTTTGCGACGATGCCATCCTGCTGGATAGTTGGTTCGTCTGCGGAGCGTTCATTGGCAAAGATGACCTGATGTGCACCCGTAAGTCGTCCGAGTATTACCAGCATCAAAGAATTGATGGCTGTGATGGGGACATGTCCATTGAGCGCGCCTTCCGCATTCACCTTGCGGAGTTTCGAGTCCAGCGTGCGGCGCAAGAAGAGGACGGGCAGATCGCTGGTGCGCTGGATCGCCGCTGCAACCTTGTCTGACATGACAACCGAGCAGCGCTGTGGTCGCAACCCGGCATTCCGCGCGATCGCATCTGCCACATATGAATCCTTACCGCCGCCCCAGGCAACCAGTGCCTGGCCCGCCAGCGACGCCAATTGAGTAGTAGCTGAGGTGTATTCCTGTTCGTTGCTGCTCCGGTCTATGTCGAGCGTATGGGTGTGGAAGAGGTCATTGCGCACATAGAATTCTGCGAGGCCCTCACGATAGAGCGCAGCGGCCAATTGCAGCTTCTCCGGCCGGGCAGAGGCGCCGTTCAGTATCAGCCGTTGCGCCGCCGCGCATTTATAGTAGCTGACACCCAGCGCGATCTGCAAAAGGTCAAGTAATGCTGAAAGGCCATGATCGACCAGAGGCGCCAATGGCTGCTCAATCAAAGGGAATGTGACTGTTTCGGAAAAGGTCCCGTAGCGGGAACAGGTATAATGGAAGCGCACAGAAGGTTCCTGGTCGGAGGCAGTCCAACCGTCCATACTGAAACTGTCTGCTTGTCTTGGGTCTGCCATGCAGCTCTTCCTGAACTTTCACCCTGTTGCATAGGTCATGTTGCCACAAGGCGGCAACATGTGGGCGCCGCCCAGTAAATTGTGTCAGCTGTCAAAAGCTGTTGAGATGAATCAATGGAAACGAATTGAGACAGTGACGGTGCCGATGATGCCCGTGAGGTCATCAATATACAGTGTTTCATGAGCCGGGTCGCTGGACCAGGGCTCAAGCCGGGAGGGGTCTCGCCGCCAGCGGCGCAGGAGCGGACGACCATCCGGAAGTTGCAGCAGAATAACATCGCCGCTCACTGGGACGCGGTGATTGTAGTCAACTACCGCCAGCGTGTTGCCAGGGAAGGCGAGGTTCATTGCTTCGTCATTCACGAAGAACCCGAACAGGCTGTTACTGCCAGAGGTAACGGGAATGTAGTCTGTCGCCAGTGCGTGGAGGTCTGCACCGTTATGGTCGATCATCAGCACGGTATCTTCCAGCCGAATGACTGGTACGTGATATAGTCCGCGACGGATGTAGGCGGCAGTGGGGTGCTTGTCGCGCTCGGCAGTGGAGCGTTCGCCGCTCGCCAGCCAACCCAGCTGAACGTCGAGAGCTTCAGCGATTTTGGCCAGCATTAGCTGACGTGGATCGTGAACCCCTGATTCCCAGTTGGCGACAGTCGGCTGGCTGA
>JALEGM010000039.1 GCA_022763145.1 Aquisalinus sp.
CATGATCAACCCTGGCCGCGTGGACGTTTCAACCATTATATATTTGATCTGAACCGTGACTGGTTTGCCATGACCCAGCCAGAAACCATTGGCAAAGTGCAAGCTGTACTGGAATGGAATCCTGTCGTTTATGTGGATAGTCATGAAATGGGTGGCGACAACACCTATTACTTCCCACCTGCTGCCAAGCCATACAATCCAAATATCACAGAAGCACAACGCGATAATCAGGTGCAGCTTGGGCAAAACATGGCCAGCTACTTCGATGCGTTTGGCGTGCCTTATTTTACGCGTGAGGTGTATGATGCTTTTTATCCTGGTTATGGAGACATGTGGCCAACACTGAATGGCGCCACAGCAATGACCTTCGAGCAGGCATCGCCGCGCGGGCTGGTTTTTTCTCGTCGAGACGGGTCGGAACTCACTTATGCCGAGGGTGTGCGGAATAATGTACTTTCTTCCCTCGCGACATTAGAAGTTGTGGCCAGAAATAAAGAAGATTACCTTTCCGGCTATGCGAGGTATCGCCGTTCGGCGATTGATGAGGGACAGAGCGCGAATGATCGTTATGTGGTCATGGACCTTGCAACGAGGCGTTTTGAAGCAGAGTCGCTGGCTCGAACTTTGGCGCGTCAGGGTCTTGAGGTATTCAGAGCTGAAAATGGTGCGAATTTATGCGGCCGCCGATATCCAGAGGGAGCATTTATTGTTGACCTGGCGCAGCCTCAAGGGAGATTGGCGCGCACACTCCTCAGTCAACAAACTTCTCTTGCAGATGAATTTATTGCAGAGCAAGAAAGTCGCCGGGATCGTGGTTTGAACCATGAACTTTATGATGTGACAGCATGGTCCTTGCCGCTGATGTTTGGCTTGGAAGCGGACCAATGTAATCGTGCGGCTATTTCTGGTGCCACAGTTGTTTCTGCGGACGATCCAATCATGTCTATTGGCAATGTTGGGGCAGAGTTCGGGTATATTATCCCCTGGACTGATAGCGGTCAGGCGCGCCTGGTTATCGCAGCCCTGCAAGAGGGACTGAAAGGTAAAACGACAGATGAGCCATTTAACTATAATGGTAAGACTTATCCTTCGGGTTCCGCCATTTTTACAATAGCTGCAAACTCCTCTTATCTTGGTCGTGACTTGTCAGATCTAGCCAACGAGATTGGTGCTGAATTTGTCGCAATGGATAGCAGTTGGGTAGAGGACGGGCCAAATTTTGGCAGCTCTTCCTTTGCCACCTTGAAGCTGCCCAAGGTCGCATTAGCTTGGGGAGAGGGCACAAGTCCGACTTCAGCTGGCAGCGTCAGATATGTTCTGGAGCGAAAACTCGGCCTGCCAGTCGCAACGATACGGGTCTCTTCCATGGGCCGAGCTGATTTATCCGAGTACGATGTTGTCATTCTGCCGGATAGTTATGGAAATATGCTCGATACCTTTGGCAGAACCTCATCACTTGAAGATTTTGTTGAACGCGGTGGTGTGCTGATCGCCATTGACGGGGCGCTTGCAGAGTTAAGCAGCTCCGATCTGGGTCTCATTTCTACCAAGCGCGAATATGCTGTGAGTGAGGGGGATCACAAGGATGAGGATGATGCAGAGGCGTCGCGCGTGGAAGGCACCATCCTGGAGACGATAGATGATTATGAGGCTTATATTCATGACCATCGTGCTTCACCTGAAGACATTCCAGGTGTCCTCGTCAACGTTGAAGCCAATACAGATCATTGGCTCTCCGCCGGATATGACAGCGCTATCGCTTTGGTCACAGGAAGAGACATCTATCAGCCTCTCAACGAAGCTGACGGCGTTAACGTCTTCAGGTTTGCAGACGCAGACGAGTTGCTGGTCAGTGGTTACCTCTGGGAAGAGAACCGCGTACAGCTGGCGTTCAAGCCTTTTGTGATTGCAGAAGAAATTGGTCAGGGGGTCACGATTGGCTTCACGCAAAGCCCTGCGACAAGAGCTTATCTTGATGGACTGAACTTGCTGATTGCGAATGCTGTTGTGATCGCTCCGTCCCGTGTCGCGCATTAAGGGACGGGTGCAAGAACTGATCCTTTATCCTCGTGAGGTTGGTTCGCTGACCTCATGAGAAGTATTAATTGCTGACCTTACTCGTCATAGCTGGAAGCTGGTTTGTTCATCCAGAGCATTAGTGGTTTGAGTGGAAAGGCCCAGACCGTGCCAGCGATCACGAAATAAATGCCCAGAATGGCCCAATGCTGTGGCAAATAATCTGACACTGTGACGACCAATCCTATATAGAGCAGAAATGCTGGCAGGAAGACGAGCAAACCAATGAGTTTCTTCAGGCTGGGATCAAGTTTCATGAGTCGTCCTCTGGGGCTGTCCAAGCAATATATGGGGCATTGCCGGGATAGTTTCTAGCGGAACTGTTGCGCAGAAAAGAGGTATAATTGTGGTGAATTCCGCCGATTTGATGATACCCGCCGGGGTTCGGGATAAAAGAGCAGCCAAGGGGCTGGCAATCTGGCTTTATGCGATGTGTGCACTGGTCGCCTTGATGGTGACCGTTGGTGGTGCCACACGCCTGACGGACTCCGGACTTTCCATTACACAATGGGATCTTATTATTGGAACGTTGCCCCCCATGAGCGAGGAAAAGTGGCTGTCGGAGTTTGAAAAATATCAGCAAATCCCGGAGTTTGAGCGCGTCAACAGCAGCATGGATCTGGAAGGATTCAAGACAATCTACTGGTGGGAATGGGGACACCGTAATCTGGGGCGCTTTATAGGGCTGGCTTACCTCATCCCAATGCTCTGGTTTGTATTCTCTGGCGCTGTGACCTCACGGCCATTGAAATTACAGTTAGGTGGCATCTTCCTTTTGATCTGCGGGCAGGGGGCCATGGGCTGGTATATGGTGTCCAGTGGTCTGGTCGATCGCGTGGATGTCAGCCAGTATCGACTGGCGGCACATCTGGGACTAGCGGTGATCATCTTTGGACTCCTGTTCTGGCTGGCTATGAAATTCAGCCTCAAACAGGTTGGAGCAGTTCCGGAAAAAGGAACACGTCAAACTTATCGCTGGTGGACCATTGGCATCATGGTTGCTGTCTTTGCACAGATCATATTGGGTGCGTTCGTAGCCGGGTTACGTGCCGGCAAAACCTACAACACCTGGCCTTTGATGGATGGTAAGTTTTTTCCGGATGGATATTTTGTCGGTCAGGCAGATTTTCTACATGCCTTTGAAACAATGGCCGCCGTGCAATTCAACCATCGCCTTGGGGCTTATGTGCTCGTGGCACTGGCTATTACATTCTGGTTGATACTGCGCAGGGCAGGGGCAGATTATGGACGGCGAGCGTTACTCGTGACCGGCGCAGTATTTCTGCAAGCCCTGCTTGGCATCTGGACATTATTGGCTGCAGTGCCGATTAGCCTCGGTCTCTGGCACCAACTGGGTGCGCTGGTTGTGTTGATTGCCGTTCTATTCAACCTGTTCAGGCTTACTGAACCGGCGGCTCGCTGACTAACTCAGGCAGTTGCAGTAATAATTCCTCGCCTTCATCCGACGCAGGTTGAATACCGATGTCGCGTCGATCAAGACGATCCGTCTCTGGAAGGCCAAGAATATTGCTAACGGCTGACCATGAAGCGAGTTTCAGAACAAATGTGTCATTGCCTTCAACGATGGCAATGGCACCTTCTCGATAGAGCCCGCCAAAATTGCTGGCATCTGCCGTGAAAGCGCTGATGGTCTCAACAGCTGTGATGTCAGAAAATTCACCCAGGGTGAATTGTCCGGCAGCTTGAGCATCTGACAATGCGTAGGCGTAAATCACATACGGCCCTGAAGCGACTTCCGAAGATACCATAGCCAGAAGATATCCATTATTATCGGCACGCAGAGCTGTGGATAGCTCTATGGCTTCACCACCGGGTAAGTCCGTAAACGAAGAAAAACTGACAGACTCCGCGAAAGCATTGGCAGTTTCCACCGTGCCATCCGCACTCAGGAAATAAGTCTCGCCTGAAACGTCATTGCTCGCACAGGTCGTGACATTATCGCGCCCCAGTGAAGTTGATTGTGTAATACGCAACTTGCCATCTTCAAGACTGACAAAGCTTCTGTAAAGGACACCCGCCGTATCTAATGCGAAAAGACCCAAACTGTTATCGCTTTCCGACTTGCCAAAACACAAAGGGCGCAAAGTTGAGAGCTGTGCAGTCTCGCCCGTAACGTCCCATTCAAAAAAACTTACAGGCCCCGTATCCAGTCCCACAAAACGCAATAATGCTGTGCTCTCATCATAAGCGGCGATAATGCCCGCTGATGTTTCCCCGTTCGGCAGGTAGGACAAGGTAAGGCCAGAGTCAAAATTACCCGGCAGTGTGGCAACGCCTTCCTGTTCAAAATTTACAGCAATGATCCCCGCCTCGCCATTGGCAGCTAATACCAGGCTTTCAAAAATAACTTCAGGATGTTCCCACAAAGCCAAGCCTGACACAGGTGTATCGAAAGTACCGAGCTCATCTGTCGTGGGGATGGTTCGTTCAGCGGATGAAGAGCCTTCGAGCGTCAATTCGGTACGGGTTTCTGCTTCGACTGGTATCTGCTGATCCTGTTCGCTGGAGCACGCTGCAATCAGTGCCAGAATGGCGCCCAATGCAGTCACTTTACACACCTGAGAAGTCACTAAGCTCATCCTTTCTACGCTGGTCAGAAATGTGGTTTTACTATACCACACTCAAAAGGCACTGAAATTACATCTTTTTTTCAGAGACCTATTGACCCGAATTTCACCTTCACTATAAGGCGCTACCCTTACAGGAATATGGAACAATAATCATGAAAACTTTCAATGCCAAAC
>JALEGM010000040.1 GCA_022763145.1 Aquisalinus sp.
ATGCACCCGGACAGTATCCGGTAGTCATGGCGCTCACCGCCTATGACAAGAACAAGGGGCCAGATCAGTATCCCAAATTGTTGCGCAATGCCCTGAATCCGAATTTCAATCTTGGCACCTTCGAGGTCAGCCCATGGACATCTTGGGAAGCTCCTGACCCTGCATTCTGGGTACTGCATGGTTATGCCGTTGTTTATCTCGACTCCCGTGGTTTTGCCTCCTCCGAAGGCAAACCGAGTACCTTATCCCGTCAAGACCGGGATGATTTTTTTGATGCAATAGAATGGGCTGGCACACGCGACTGGAGCAATGGCCATGTCGGCCTTAACGGCGTCTCCTACCTAGCTATCGCGCAATGGGTCGCTGCCAGCGGTAACCCGCCCCACCTAAAAGCCATTATTCCGTGGGAAGGACAATCTGACAGTTATCGAGAAGTACTATATCACGGCGGTATTCCGGAAACAGCGTTTACGGATTTTTGGTCCCGCAAAATGAGAGCCGGCGCCAATGGTAATCCACTGCCGCCACCAGTAGTTTTCAGATTAGCGCATCAACGCCCGGCTTTAATGCGCCGTGTTCAACAGCGCCCGGCCACAACATCCGGCATTGACCTGCCGAAGATCAATGTGCCTGCGCTGATCAGCGCGACCTGGTCTGACCAGGGGTTACACACTCGCGGCTCCTTCGAGGGATACAAGAGAATTTCTTCCAGTCAGAAATGGCTGTATACACACGGGCGCGCAAAATGGGATGTCTATTACAGCGCTGACGCGCTTGCTTATCAGAGAGATTTTTTTGATTACTTCCTGAAAGGCCTGGATAATGACTTTGATAAACGGCCTGCCGTCAGACTTGAAGTACGCGAAAACCTGTCTGAGTACCAGGTAAGATTCGAAACCGACTGGCCAATTCCCGATACAGTTTATACAAAGTTCTATCTTGATGCGGCATCAGGGGCCTTGTCTGCCTCACCATCAACAGAACCAGGCATCGCGCAATATGATGCCATGACAGAACATGTCACTTTTACACATAGATTCACACAAGACACAGAGTTGAGCGGCAACATGAAGCTGAAACTCTGGGTGTCCATATCGCAGGGTGAGGACATGGACCTTTTTGTCGGTATCGAAAAACTGACAGCAACAGGAGAAGTAGTCCCGTTCTATGCCAAGACTGGCTACACCAAAGGCCCTGTTGCCATGGGCTGGTTACGAGCATCACAACGCGCCCTTGATGAAGAGAAATCAACGCCCTGGCAGCCAGTCCTCTCGCACGAGGCCCAACAGCCTCTTTTACCAGGCGAGATCGTTCCTGTAGAAATCGAAATCCTACCGAGCAGCACACTGTTCCG
Source organism: Aquisalinus sp. (assembly GCA_022763145.1). GTDB lineage: Bacteria > Pseudomonadota > Alphaproteobacteria > Caulobacterales > Parvularculaceae > Aquisalinus. The sequence continues at coordinate 1,355 of JALEGM010000040.1, forward strand.
GGCCGGTGAAACGCTGCAGCTGACCATTCAGGGCGATGACCTGTTTGAGCACCCGGCGCTGGCACATGAATACTCTGTGAATGAAGGCGTTCATACGATACACATCGGATCAACTTATGACTCGCACTTGCTTGTGCCAGTTATACCTCAATAATCTCGCTTGTAGTTGGCTGAAACGCTTTGGGTGCCATCCTGTTCTACGCTGGTCTCTATCGAAACCTTGTCATTCACGTCATATGTAACGCTAACCGAACTACCGGTGCCGACACCTTGCGTCGCAGAAACATAAATGTCGTCTGATACATACTTCCCGACCGAGACTATGCCTGCACCGGTCGCAGCATCCTGCGCGAAACTGAGAGCGTCGAGGCCGAGAGTCTGCGCAAGACCCGCACTGGCACCACCGAATACACCATTACCAGACAGCTGGGCCACAGCAGTCGCAATACGCAAAGACTCGAGAGCACTCAGCTGAGACGGTTGTTTGCCAAACAGTATGAGCGCCATGATGTCTTCCTGCGGTAACGCTGGATTGGATGACAGCTCAATCGAAGGTTCTGCAGCCGAACCGGATATTGTGATGATGGCTTGCACTTCTCCCTGCTCTGTATCCACATCACTTTGTGCGACAATATCCAGGTCAGGCACTAGCTCACCAGAATTACTAAACAAGAGGCGCCCCTGATTAATTTGAAACTGCTGGCCAGAAAAGTCCAACCGCCCACTGACTGTCTCCACACTTCCCCTGACGGCAGGGGCGGAAGACGTGCCGGAGACATTTAGCTGACCACGCCACTCGCTCTGCAAACCTCGACCAGAAATGAAAATCTCATCCTTTGCCTCAATGAAAATATCTAACGTCAGAGGACTCGCTGGTCCATCATCAGTTTGCTGTATGGGCACCACATTACCATCACTGTCTACACGCACGATTCGCACCGGGGTATAGCTTTTCTTGCTTTCAGTTGAGGGAATGGCTGCACGTATGCGGCGAATATCAACTCGACCTGCGAGCAGCATATCTGTAAGCGATCCAGTCAGATCCAGCGTGCTGGTAAGCTCTGCCTCAAGCAGATCAGAGTCGATGAGTTTTGCGCGATCCAGAATGAGCTGACCTTCAACCTTTGAGAGAGCGCCATCCGATTGCTCTGATAGCAAGACATCACCAGATAACCGTATGGTATTTGGTTCGCCTGTGGCATCGGCCGCCATTAAGGCGAACTTACCCTCTGAGCCACTTGCGCCGATAACGAAATCCAGTTGCCCCTCGATATCATTCATCTGTGCACCGCTGACGCGTTCTTCAAATCGCCCTTCAGCGAGGCTCAGGCCACCAGTCACATTCGGTGACGTGACTGTACCCCCTATGTTGACATCAGCATTCAGGAGAGCATCAACAAAATCTGTGTCAGCTGGCAGAAAAGAAAGCAGCGGCACAAGGGTATCATCATAAGTGAAGCGACCACTCAAAGGGCCATCTTGGTAGTTGATGGAAAGTCCGTCTGTGCGGACCAGTCGCAAGGGATTTTTTAAAGTGAGGCGTCCAGCCGTTACCCCGGCATCATCGGTAATTGTTGCATTACTGGAAAGGGTAATCCCGTCCCAAATACTCTCCAGACGCAGCTTTTGCGCGCCATCAGTTTTATCCTGTGCCGTTCCAGTCAATACAAGGCGGCCAGGCTGTGCATCACCAGTGTTAACGTCAAGATCAACTGAGAGCGGCGCCGTAATGGATGGCAGGCGGATGTTTTCACCAGAAATTGACAACACAATTTCATTGTCAGCCATACCACCCGAAACATTCAATCGTGTGTCCGCGAACCATTTTATAGCTGTCTTATCCAGCATAATATTGCCACCCCGGCTGGTGAGGCGCGTCGGGCTTGTCAACAGCACTGCACCGGGATCCCCTTCAAGTCGGGATTGCGCCCGGAGACTTGTCAACGCCAGAGCCGCACCCTGATTGTCTAATGACAACACGCCACTACTTTCCAAGGTAACGAAATTTAGATCAGTCGGGAGCTGCAGATTTCCTGCCGCGAGCGTGAAATCCGCTTTTTCCAGTGAGCCCTCTGCAGTGAGTATAAGTGTTTCAGTGCCAATGCTGCCCGATCTGAAGTTTTCCAAAGACAACCTGGCATTGAGGTCACGACTATTATCCGCAGCCCCACCCTGCAACTGAAAACTCAAACTCGCCGTGCCCTGAACGGGCTGCCCAGTCGGTAGAAGCGCCCCTTCCAACGCCTCGAGTTGCAGATCAGCACCGATTGCAGACATAGGCTGATTGATTTGAAGGTTACCGGCTAACTGAATACCGAGAGCATCAGCATTTATGTTCTCGATGAGGGTCGTACCAGTTTCCAGGCTTCGGATATCAAACCCAGCCTTATACTGATTACTATCTGATATGATGGCAACATTGCCAGCTGGTTTTGAAGGTAAGTTGCGCAAGATCGCATTGATCTGGCCAGAGGAGAAGGGCCGCCCCTGATAAACAAAATCATTGTAGGCTGATTGTAGAGTAAGGCTCAGATTTGTAGGTGTACCATTAATTTCGAAATCGGTTGTTACCGGTCCTGAGAACGACACAGCATCGGTTAATATGGTCATGACCTCATTACTGGCAAAAGCATTACCCTTCATTTGTAAGCTGCTATCAGAAAGGGCAAAGCTCCCCTCGCCTGCCAAGCGTAATTTAGCTTTTTCTCTCGAAGAGCCCGTATAAAGCGACAGATTGGTCCAGCCTAGTCGCTCATCGGTGATGCTGAGTCGTGTACTGACGCTCCCCCCCACCTTAAGCAAGTCATTTAGTAAGGACTGGTCAATCGGTGACTGTTGTACGGACAATTGTAAGACAGTCTGGATTGTGCCAGCCGCATCGCGCGTAAAATCATCCAGGATTGCTGTTGCAATGGGGGTCGTCAGTTTCACATCAGCTGATAGCGTATTCTCCAGATAGCTGGCGATACCTGTCAGCTGGTTCTGGCCAATCAGAACTCCCAGCTGCGTGTCTGCCGCAAAGCTCCCCTCAAGGCCAAGTATCATATCGAGCTCAACATTCTCCTGTGCCTGCCCTGCATTGATACCCTTCACGGTGCCTGAAAGCGTACCGAAGTAACCGGATAGATCTGCCAACAGAAGATTGTATCCACCGTCTTGCTCAATCAGGCTCACATCAAGTGACAAGCTTTCGCCGATTGCCCCAGCAACGACCTCTGGCAAGATCGCACCAGGACTGTATTCGCCCGCGATGGAAAATGTATTCGCAGCATCGAGGCCTATCTGGACTTGCGCCACTGCATCGCCGAATGTTTCGCTGTCCAGTATCAGGTTACCTGACCAGTTGCCTGCTGGGCCGGTACCCTGAAGAGTAAATTCAAGAGGGGTTTCTTCTTGCAGAGCATAGGTAATGATTCCACCGGGTTTTGCTTCCAGCGACAGATCAACCGACAGAACGTCCCCCGTTAAGCCGATAAAGGCACGCAGATCATCTGTCTCTTGCAAAGTCCCCGCCAGAAGGTTCGAACGGACACTCCCATTGGCGGTCGAAAGACTTCCGGACAGCGTGATATCTCGCTGCACACCGAGTAATTCTTCGCTAACCCCGAAACGGTTCACCTTGATATTGCGTAGCTCAATCCATGGTAATTCCATTTCCAGTAACGGCTTGCGCTGTTCTTGGCCTGCACCTCCCGCATCGCGTTCAACTGATGGCGGCGTTGAAAAAAGATCTGCATTCGTGATGATCAGTGTATCCACAACCACCTTGCGTTGCATAAGTGCCAAGGGTGACCACTTTACTTTCACCTCCTCAACCTGAAGCCAAAGCTCGCCGTCATGACTTGCAGAAAAGTCACGCAAAATAATCTCACCCGGCAAGCTGCCACGCAACGCCCCGAGGGTAATGTCACTATCATAGAGATCGCGCGCGAAACCGACAGCGCGGTCCATCGCCTGCTGCTGCAGAAAGTTCTTGCCGAACGACGTTTGAAACAGCAGCAACCAGCCAGCCACCAGGAGCATCACGATAAAGGCCAGCAAGCCAAGGAATATTTTGAGCACAAGGTTCATCAGAATGGCTGCCCCAACGCGATGTAGAACTGGATTGGGTCATCAGTCTCTCGCCCATTGAGCGGTGTCGCCACATCAACCCGCAACGGACCAATGGGCGTGAGATACCTCGCCCCAAGACCCGCACCAACCAGCACTTCCTCTGAAAAGTCCGGGAACTGACTCTCCGAAACAGTGCCAGCATCCACAAATGCGGCGAGCTGCAGTTTTTCACGCACACGGACACGTCCTTCGAAATTGGCTTCCACCAGAGAGGCACCACCGATCGGATCGAGTACTGTATCCAGCGGTCCTGCCTCCTGAAATGCAAATCCGCGCACTGACCCACCCCCGCCGGCAAAGAAGCGCTCTGTTGCAGGAATCTCATCACGATCAATCCCGAAGCTGGAACCAATAGCACCGCGCCCGGCCAGGGTGTAGCGACCATCCTGCCCAAAAACACGGCGACTCGCACCGGTCAGTTTTGCCTGGATAAAATTTACATCACCCACATAAGGGGTAACCGTCAGCGCAGTTCGGAATCCGGTGGTGGGGTTCAACAGATCATCATCGCTGTTCCAGGAGATATTCGCAGGTAGCGTGAAATAGAAGAAAGTTTCCTCGATACCAGAATCCTCAATCTGGCTGTAATTCAAACCAACACCACCACTGACCTCGAGCATCCGGTCAAACCAGAAGCGTGACAAAGCGCTACCAAGCTCAATTGTCTGCGCCTCAAATGCATCTGATATTTCATTCCTGATACTGAAAGTACCGTTTAAGCTACCTGGTAATGAAGGATATGGCCGCGATGCCGTGACAGCCAACTCCTGCTCGGGTGCAGTCATGGTCAATCGTGTACTGATACGGTTTGCCCTGCCAAACAGGTTTCGGTTTTCCCAGAAAAGCTGCACACCAGCGCCGACATCTGTCGCGAAAGATAAACCAGCGCCGACCGTGCGGCGTTTGCGCTCCGACACAGTGACCAGAATATCAACACTGCCATCCTCCAGTGGTTTCTGCGGATTGACTGAAACTTCCCGGAAGAGGCCGGTTTCCACCAGGGCATCACGATAGGATGCAGTTTTTGATCGCTGATATATGGTTCCTCTATCCCAGGTAACATAGCGCTCAATAAAGTCAGCTTCAGTCTGCTCTGTTCCGTCAACAACAATATTCCCAAAAGTTGCCTTTGGGCCGCTGCTGATTTCGTAAACAGCTATCGCCTCTCCTGTTTCAAAATTTGCCTGCACGTAATGCTGTCGTGACGCAGCTGCGGGAAAGCCATTTTCCTGCAGCCATGTTACCAGACTTGTCGCATGCCCTTGCAACACCTTGCCATCAGGATTTCCTGTCGCCTTTATGTCAGCATCGGTGAGTTGGTCTGGGCGCTCAACATTCTGCTTATCCGTATATTGAATGGCGTATCGGGAAATCGTGAACCGTTCGCCTGTGATCACATCAAACGTCACGTCCACTTCCGAACTGGCACGGCGATAGAGCGGCTCAACACGTGCGGCGTAGTACCCCTTAGACGTCAACGCTTGCAGAATATTCCTTGCATCTGCTTCACCAGCCCGGCGGACCGCAGCCAGCGAATTATAAGCTTTTTCCGTGCTGGCAAGAGCACTCAGCTCACGCAGTTCAGCGCGCAGAGAGTTGCGATCAATTCCGTCGATGGTGACTGTCGTTGTTAATTCCGCAGCAAAAGCCGGAGCCACCAGATAAAATAGCACCGCTCCGCCACCCAGGGCGGATATCCATATTCGCTGAAACCTTGATCTAGCCGTCACGTTGCAGGCCACTCACATACTAACGCTTTATTTACCATAAGTAAGGCGCTGACCTTTAAGATCAGATGAAAGTTGAGGCCTGAAATTATCGTAATGTCCGGCTATTCAGCGGCGAGTGCCATAGGCTCCGGCGCGTTCACCAGCAAAGGTCGTCCAAATTTCTCTTTATGCAAGCGCTCGGCAAAAGCATTGTCTTGCCAGGCCGCCTTTCCGGCGATCATCGTCAGAGTGACAACGCCATCTGAACGGTTGACGAGCTGCTCATGTTCGAATTCATCCCGATAAACGCGCTCGACATTTGCCTCGGCATCATACGCCTGAAGGGCAGCCGGATCGATCATGATGATATCTGCCTGTGCCCCCTGTTCTAGGGTACCCACATCCAGACCAAATATCTCAGCGACATCGCGGGTCAGGCGTTTGACCATATAGGCGACATCCGCCTCCCCGCCTTTGCGCGCCAGTTGCAGCGCACGCAGATTACAGTCGTAAAACGCCATGTTGGTGAGATGCGCCCCGGAGTCATTGAAGCCTGGCAGTAACTTAGGATCCATCAATAGCTTGCGGGTTTTGTCAGGGTCACGATTTGCGGTGACCGTGTGCCAGATCAGGTCTGTATCGAACGCACGCAAGGTCGCCAGGACGAAATCGGCCTCGTCGGTTATGTCTGAGAAATACTGATCAATTATTACCTGCTCGTCTGCCAAGAACGAGCCGTTGGCTGTTACCTCATCCATTGCCAGCTGGAAGCTTTTCCCCTCCCAGCTATGGAGCGGACATTTTTCTATGATCATGTCATCAAGCGCGCGGCTAAAGGCATACTCTTCAAGCCGCAACATCCGCTTCAGTCTCGCTGGTCCGAAACCGGTCTTGCCAGACATCCACATCCGCCGGAAACGCTCAATAAAGGTCGGGTCGTTGAGTAGTTTCAACCGACCCTCTCGGTCTTCAAGATCAAGTTCGATTAACTCTCGCAGCTCATCAATTTCTTCCGATAGCGGAGAGTACATGCCATCCGCCCATATCTTGAATGGGGCTGCCAGCGCCTGCAAATGGAAGCGACCATCAAGAAAACTCGAATTCAACAACCCAGACAAGATTTTCCCCAAGCGCACAATATTACGATTGGTATGCACATCCAGTGCAGCCACAACTGTCGTTTTAAGTGGCTTGCCATGCAGGCGGGCGCTGGTCAGGAGGAAAGTCTTGATAGTATTTGGCGGGCTGTCTTTTGGCGGCGTTGCCTGCCAGACGCGATCATAGTCACGCACCACGGAGGTGAGCGCTTTCAATTCCTTGTAGCTGGCGAACTGCGTCGGTATCTGTTTGTCGCGGTTCGGATCATTCGCCAGGAAGTGAAACGGCAATGCATCTGTGGAAAACCCGGCATACCCCTCATCCATACCCTTTTTGAGCAGAGCTTTCATCTCATTGAGCTCTGTATCTGTCGGATCACGCGATACGCTGTCCTTCAAGCCCATCACCTCAATACGCAACATAGAATGCGGGATCATCGGCACAACATTAGGCCCGAGGTTGAGCGTATGCAGATGATCTATATAAGCATCCGATGTCTCCCATGTCAGAAGATCAGCAACTTTGCTGAGGACATGTTTTGGCATGTTCTCCACTCGCGCAAAACAGGAAACCACCGGATCATCCCCGTTGCGACGTTGCGCTCCGTAAGCAAGGCCAAGGCTGCAATTCGACATGACAACCGTTGTTGTACCGTGACGGACAGATTCCGGCAGGCCGGGACTGACTTCGATTTCAAGATCATAATGCGTATGCACATCGACCATGCCCGGCATTACCCACTGGCCGCTTGCATCAACAACTTCCGAGGCTTGACCGGGGTCGAGGTTCACACCACGTTTCACAATGCGGCCATTGCTGACGGCGATATCCTGCTTCTGCGGCATGTCTCCGGTGCCATCGAAAACAGAACCGCCTTTAATCAAAGTATCCCACTGAACCTCTGACATTTTTCCTCCGTAACGGGAGCGGGACCGGGTCAATTTGGCACCGCCCTGACATCTTCAAGTTATTGGTTTTACACCACTTTACGCTTGACGAGACGATACAAAACCTGAACCACAGGTCAAGTTCAGTCAGAACAGCAGCGGAACGTGTGAGGAGAAAACAATGGCCACGATTGAGCAATGGCAAGCACGCGGGGAAACACGCTCGCTTCTGGGGCACAATATTTTCCTTGTTGATGAAGGAGCCACAGACCGCGAAACCATTCTGCTTATTCATGGCTTCCCTACCTCCAGCTGGGACTGGGTGCCGATCTGGGAAGCACTCAGCCAGCGATATCGTCTCGTCGCTATGGATATGCTCGGCTTTGGGTATTCTGCCAAACCTGCCAGCCACACTTACTCCATTATGGAACAGGCCGATATCATTGAAGCGCTGGTGCGAGAAAAAAAGCTGACCCGCTTTCATGTACTGGCCCATGATTATGGCGACACGGTCGCACAGGAACTCTTGGCACGGCAGAATGAAGGCTCGGGCGCAGGCGAGTGGCAATCCGTATGCTTTCTGAATGGTGGTCTTTTTCCTGAAACTCACAAAGCTCTTCTGATCCAGAAACTCCTGCTCAGCCCCTTGGGGCCGCTGGTGAACAAGCTGACCAGCAAGCCGCGCTTTGACAAGTCCTTCTCCAATGTCTTCGGGCCGGATACCAAACCCTCGGCCGAGGAATTGGACGCTTTCTGGACACTGATAAATTACAATGATGGCAAGCACATCTTCCACAACCTGATTACCTATATGAGTGACCGTAAAGAACATCGCGAGCGCTGGCTGCAGGCCCTGAGAGGCTCTGTCGTACCGATTGCCCTCATCAATGGCTCGGTTGATCCTGTTTCCGGCGCACATATGGTTGCCCGCTACCGTGAAGTTGTTGGCACACCGGATTACTTTGCTGCACTTGAAACCATCGGGCACTACCCGCAGGTTGAAGCACCCGAAAAAGTCAGCCAGCACTATCTTGAGTTTCTGGGCGGCCTCAGCAACTGAGCCCTTCCCTTTTGCCCTTCAACACCCTACCTGTCGGCCCATGGTTGGGCGCGGTGAAAAATCCTACGGTCTGGACGACGGAACCCCAAGCAGTCTGGTGCAACAGCTAGGCGCGCTTAAGTTTCTGCTGCCCCATATCTGGCCCAAAGGTAACCTGGAATTTCGCTTACGCGTTGTGGCGGCTCTGGTGGTTATTCTGCTTGGCCAATTCATTGCCATCGGCGCACCGCTTCTGCTTGAGGAAGCCGTTAATACCCTTGCGGAACAGGATATGCGGCTCGGCGTTATCGGCGGTGTCACGGGCTTTATCGTTGGCTACGGTCTGTTACGCCTGCTTAGCGTCGCCGTGCCACAAATCCGGGAACTCCTTTTTGCCAAAGTAGGGCAAAATGCACAGCGCGAGGTTGCCATCGATGTCTTCAGGCATTTGCACGGCCTGTCCTTGCGGTTCCACCTGGAGCGACGCACCGGGGGATTGTCACGCATTATCGAGCGCGGCATCAAGTCGATTGATTTCCTGTTCCGCTTCCTACTGTTCAATATCGGCCCTACCCTGCTGCAGCTGATCATTGTCAGCTTCCTCTTTGCCTTGCGCTATGAACCTGTCTTTGCGCTTATTGCCGCCGTTACTGTCGGTGCCTATTTCTGGTTCACCGCCGCTTCAACTGAATGGCGGCTGAAATTTCGCCGCGAAATGAACCAGCAGGATACAGACGCCAACACCAAGGCAATCGACAGTTTGCTGAATTATGAGACGGTCAAGTATTTCAATAATGAGCGCTACGAGACGAACCGGTATAATGGGGCGATGGAGCAGTATCAAAAGGCTGCGGTGAGATCCAATAACTCTCTGGCGCTTGTGAATGCAGGCCAGGCACTGATCTTCAACACCGGCCTTGTGATGATCCTCGTTCTCACAGCATGCGCGGTCATGGCCGGTGAGATGGGCATCGGCACAATCACCTCCATCAGCCTGATCATGATGACACTGTATCAGCCTTTAAACATTCTTGGCTTTGCCTATCGCGAGATCAAGCAGTCACTCGTGGATATGGAAAAAATGTTCAAGCTGCTGGATGTGCCATCTGAGGTGCAAGATAAAAAGGATGCACAGCCCTTAAGCGTGAACGCTGCCGCGATAACTTTTGAAGATGTACATTTTCGCTATGAACCGGACAGGCCGATCCTGAAAGGCATCAGCCTTGCTGTGCCGCCGGGCGAGACGACGGCTCTGGTCGGCCATTCGGGTGCGGGTAAATCGACGATCAGTCGTATTCTCTATCGTTTCTATGACATAGAAAAAGGTAGTGTCTTGATAGACGGGCAAGACATACGGGATGTCACACAGGACACGCTGCGCAAGGCCATCGGCATCGTGCCGCAGGACACCGTGCTGTTTAATGACAGCATCGCCTATAATATCGGCTATGCTAGGCCCGACGCAACGCAGACTGACATTGAGAAGGCCGCAAAGCTCGCCCGCATCCATGACTTCATTACAAGTTTGCCGGACGGTTATCAGTCACTGGTCGGCGAGCGCGGATTGAAACTTTCCGGCGGCGAAAAGCAGCGCGTCGCGATTGCCCGCACCATCCTGAAAAATCCTCCCATCCTGATCCTCGATGAAGCAACGTCAGCCCTTGATAGCGTAACGGAACATGAGATTCAGCAGGCACTGCGTGACGTGGCAGCCAATCGCACGACCCTTGTTATTGCGCACCGCCTTTCAACCATCATTGATGCAGACCGCATTATCGTCTTGCGCGATGGTGAGATTGCTGAACAGGGAACCCATACCGAATTACTGGCTCTCGGCGGTGAATACGCAACCTTGTGGCATCAGCAGCAGGAAGGTGAACATAGCCTCATAGCTCAGTAACTAGCTTTTG
>JALEGM010000041.1 GCA_022763145.1 Aquisalinus sp.
GGCTGGCTATCTGAAGGGCCAACACCAGGCTGGGCTTGTATTCTCCACGCTCAAGGTAGCCGACTGTCTGATAGTGAACGCCCAGCTCCGCCGCGAGATCCTTGCGTGACATCGCCCGCTCCGTCCGTAATGCAGCGAGACGGTTGTAAACTGGCGGTTCTTCCCCTTTAGTGTTCCTGCTCATAATACATTATATAGCATAAATACTACATAATGTCAATGAACCGCTATCACGCTGATTAATCAATCCCAGCGCGCACCACCAGGATCAGTGGCTCAAAACAACGTGCTTTGAAGGCAGGCATTAACCATGTGCCTCAGTTCATTAAATTGAAATTACCATTTTAACGGTATCAATTCCTCACCAGTAGTCACAGGTCGCCATGTTCAAGTCGTTCAACAGAAAAGACGATGGAGCAGTCGCAATAGAGTTTGCGCTGGTCGCACCTGTATTTTTTATCGTACTCTTTGCGATCATCGAGCTGAGCTACAAGACAATCATCCAGACGGAGCTCGACAAGCTGGCGTTTGACTTCGCAATGACTATGGCTCGGGAGAGCGACGCGACGATCAGCAAAGCTGATTATAAGAACGATATCATCTGTGCACGCAATTCTGCGCCATTTCTAAACTGTGAGAACATTCTTTTTGGAGCCGATGCCTATAATTCCAATCAGCGCCTCTATCGCCTGATTGATAATGTGTTTGTGGATAGCTGGAACACTGGCTGTGCCGGTTCAACGGTAATCGTTGAAATGCTTTATCCGGTTACCCATACGCTGATACCTTTCGCCAGTGCCGATGTCATTCAATATGACGGCAAGCCACATTTCAGAAGCCGCGGCCTTATCCGCCGGGAACCTGTTCTCAATGGCTCTGGTACATTGAGCGGAGGTCGCACATGCTGATGATCATCCGGCGCTTTCCAAGATCGGAAAAAGGCACCTCCTCTATAGAGTTTGCGCTTGTCTTCCCGGTTATCGCAGCCATGATGCTAAGTGTCATTGAATATTCTCACTATATAACGGTGACCCGCCGTGCCGACTATGCCTCGCAGTTCTTTGCAGAATATCTTAGCCGTGATGCAGATAATCAGTTGACAAATGGCGAGCGTATTCAGGCCCAAGATTCATGGGGTATACTGAACCCACATCTGAATGATCCTGATACCAGCAGACGTGCTGGTGCGAGAACGCATGCTTATGGCTACGCCTCACTGGACTTTGTGAAAGCCGACCCAGATTGCAATGGCCGAGATTGCGAACTTGAACCAAATGTCCATTGGACATTTTACGGCGGCAGTTATCGTGGCATTCAGGGTATACGCATGAGTTGTGATCCCGAGATCGTTGCAAACTCGGTTGAGCAGGATGGTACCAATGTCCCTGAGGGCATTGTCGGCAGGAGCGCCGTCATCATGACTGATATTGTTTACCGCTATGAACCTATTCTGGCTGGTAGTCTGCTGCCGACATTTGAACAGCATGTTTCATCCATCCGCAAAACACGGTCTGGCCTGAGGCTTGACTATCGCAATCGCGCATTGAGGAGATCAGGGCATCTGCAGGATTGTCCTTAGTTGAAAAGTAGTTGAGTATATTATGGCGTATAAAAATTTTCAAAAATCGGAAAAAGGCACGATCAATATCATCGCCTGCCTGTGCCTACCAGTCCTCTTATTATTCTCAATGGGTGCGATGGATTATGGCTACGCTGTACGACACAAGAACCAATTGGCATCTGCAGCAGATGCAGCAGCCCTAGCGGGTGTGAATGAAGCGTATATCGCCTATATCAACAAGGAAGATGTGAATTACAAGGAACTGATAGAGGAGGCTGCAAAGAAAGCGTTTGAAGTTGAAGCAAAAAGACTGACAAACTCTTATGTCCCCACATTCACAGCTGTCGGCAGCGTTATAAATAATACATTGAAAGTGGAAGTAACGTACTCTGCAAAGTACAAACCATTGATGCTGGAAGGGTTTGGCGTTGGCAGCTTCCCGATCTCCGGCAAGTCTCGCGCTATCACGAGCACAGCTGCTTATATCAATGTAAATCTCATATTTGACGTCTCACATTCCATGGCAATTGGAGCGGATGACGCCAACCAGCGGCTTATGATTGACACGGTAGGCTGTGCCTTTGCCTGTCATATGGGCGGGCATGAAAATACATCATACAAACGCGCACAACGCGCTGGCGCCACAATGCGCATCGATGTGGCTCGTGACGGAGCATCCACAGCACTTGATGCCATGGAGCCTATGCTTTCCCTCGATGAACAGGTAACTTTCACAGTCCACGAATTTGACAATCTGGTTCATGAAATTGTGGGCGTAGATAATGATAGAGGCAGTGATTTCAGCTATATTAAGCAGCAAATTAACGACAATATTCAACTTACCCCGAGCTATGGCGGCACGAATATTGAGAAGGCCATCCAGACCGTTTCCGCCAAAGTCCCCATGGGTGGATCTGGCTTGACGCCCGATGATCGTGTACAATACTTCATTGTACTGACAGATGGTGTGGAAAGTACACAAGCACTTATCCCTGGCCAGGGCTGGCGCCAGCACAGTGATGCCGTTCTAAACACGCCATATAAACGACACGCACATCACGAGGTGAATTACTCATTGAATTCCAGCGTGTGCGACACGCTGAAAGAGAATAACGCCATCATCTATTTCATTCACACCCCATATGATAAGCCATATGGCGGTTTCCGCGGGCATGACCAAAACCGGTTCAACTTCATCCGCGATACACTAAGCTACGAAATCACAAACAGATTTGAAACATGCGCCGGTGACAGTAAGTATGTGATCGAAGCGAGCACACCTGCTGAAATCAAGCAGACATTTGAAGAAGTTCTGGCTGAAATTGCCACACCGTTGCGGCTGCAGTAAAAAAATATAGACGCTCTGTACAGATCAGATAACCCAGAGGCCGTGCTTCATTTCCTTTGCAGGTTCCTGATCCGGGCACTTGCCGACAACTTTCGCCGGGATACCCGCAACAGTACAACCTGCCGGGACTTCCTCCAGCACGACAGAGCCTGACGCAATCTTGGCTTTATCACCGACACGGATGTTGCCGAGCACTTTTGCACCAGAGCCAATCAGTACGCCATTGCCTATTTTCGGATGACGGTCAGCGCTTTCCTTGCCTGTGCCCCCCAGCGTCACCCCATGCAGCATAGAGACATCATCGCCAACCACCGCCGTTTCACCAATCACCACATTATGGGCGTGGTCGAGGAATATCCCCTGCCCTAACCGAGCAGCCGGGTGAATGTCTATACTGAACAATTCAGACATGCGGGATTGCAGGAACAACGCCAGCGCCTGACGCTCATTACGCCAGAGCCAGCTGGCAATTCGATGTAATTGAATAGCCTGATACCCCTTGAAATAGAGGAAGGGCTGCATGAATTCGCGACAGGCCGGATCACGATCATAAACAGCATATGTGTCTGCAAGCGCAGCTGTCACGATAGATGGCTCCTCGGCAAAGGCTTCGTCGCAAACTTCCCGCCACAACATGCCGTTCATTTCCTGATCGGCCACCTTTTGCGCCAACCTGTAAGACAAGGCTGCCGCATAGCTATTATGATGCAGAATGGTTGCATTGAGAAAGCTGGCGAGAATAGGCTCCTGCGCGGCTGCCGCTGACGCCTCCACCCGCATCCGGGCCCAGGTTTTATCCGTTGTCAGCTCAATGACATTCGTATCACTTGATGAGCTTGATTGAGTTGAAGCTGGTTCTGAGGCCATGCCTGCTCTCCTATCGTCAGTCTTCTGCCAGCAAAAGCTGGCTTATTTCATCCGGCAGATGCCCTGCCTGCGCTTTCAGTAGCGCAGTCTGCACCATCAGAACTGTAAATGCATCAGCGATCTCACCCTGCATCACAAGCGCGAGAAGCTCTGAAAATTTCAACCGCCTAAGGGACAATACTTCTGACGGGTCCGGCGCTGTCTGCCCCGGCGTCAAGCCCGTGGCAATGAAAGCCACCGCCCGTTCATCGGTGACGGAATTAGATGTTTGCCAGGACCCGAGCGGCAGCAGGCTAGCCGGGACCAGCCCGGTCTCTTCTTCCAGTTCCCGGCGCGCCGTTTCCTCTGGCCGCACGTCAAGTTTGCCGCCGCCTTCGGGCAACTCCCAACTATAGGCATCAAAGGCAAAACGATGCTGCCCAATCAGATAGGTGTATCCTTCATCATCCAACGGTAGAACACCAACCGCAATGTTTTTGAAATGGACGACGCCATACTCCCCAGGCTCGCCTGTGTTGGGCTGCGTAATAGGGTAGCGCTTGAGCGCAAGCCAGGGGTTCTCAAAAACCGTTTCCTCGCCATGAACCTGCCACGGGCCGCGCTGGACCGGCGGATCATAGCTGACCTTGTCGCTGCTCACGGTTGCTTAGCGCGTCGGTGTCAGGCGCACCGGCAATGGCATCTGACAAAGGTCCAGATAGTCCGGTCGGTAATAAAAGAAATCTTCTGGGCGGTTACGCCGCGCTTCGATCAGCTCACTGAACAAATCGGAATTGGTATTGAAGGTCTCGAGATACAGCTGATCCTGCACCGGGACATCAGCCGCAACACGGAACGAACGAATTGGTGTCCACTTTGTTCTGTCAACAATGACGCCGCCATTGCCCGGCTCTCCGCGCGTGATCGCCTGCACATGCTCCATACCCCAGATCACACGCCCGAATACCGTTAGATTACGGTCCAGATAGCGCTGGGGTTGCAAGGTTATATAAAACTCTGTCGCGGCGCTGTCGCGCTCATTACCGCGCCCGAAGGCAAAAGCGCCCGTGCAATGCGTTAACCAGACGCGGTTCTCGCGGCGGCTCATTCCTGCAGGGAAACCATTGATAAAGCCGACCTGATCCGCGTAACCGTCCGGGTTGCCGAGAGGCGTAAAGTCCAGGCCGCGCGGGATACGTTCGTCAAATTCTGCCTGCATAAAGGGTGCCGCTGTACGGATGGTTTTATTACCGCCCTCATCGCCTCCTTGTGCGACAAACCCCTGCACTACCCGGTAAAAATCAAGCCCATCGTAATAGCCCTCACGCGCCAGCAACTTCACCTGCTCTACATGCGCCTGCGCCAAATCAGGGCTGAGCTGCACGACAATACGGCCTTGAGGTATATCAATATAAAGAGTGTTTTCAGGGTCTACCGGCACCCAATCGTTTACTGTTGCATCCGCGATGATCGCAGCAGGACCGCGCACAGCCTCTTCCTGAATGGCCGGCTGTACTTCTGCAATGGCTGGTGCCGCTTCAGTTTCTTCTGCCTCTACGACGGGAGCATTCTGAACGCTGTCAGGATTGATATTGAGAAGGCCTCCGTCGATCGTTTCACAGGCCATCAAGCCCAGCGCAACAGCAACGGTTGTCAGTTTCTTCAGCATCATCCTCGTCCTCTATATGGCTGGACGCCGGTCTCCGGCACATAAACATGTTCTGGTGGTAGACCTGTTTGATAAAAAACATCAATCGGGATGCCGCCACGCGGATACCAATAACCGGAGATTCTAAGCCATTTTGGCGAGATTGTTGCGACCAGTTTTTTCGCAATCGCAACAGTACAGTCTTCATGAAAGGCACCGTGATTACGGAACGCACTGAGATATAGCTTTAAGGACTTTGACTCGACCAGATGCGGGCCCGGGCAATAATCAATCACCAGATGGGCAAAGTCTGGTTGCCCGGTCACCGGGCACAGCGAGGTGAACTCTGGCGCCACAAAACGGGCAAGATAATCGACATCTGTATGCGGGTTCGGCACAGCCTCAAGCCGGGCCTCCTCAGGCGTTTGTGGCAAGGCCGTTTGCTGGCCCAGCTGGTCGAGATTCTGATAAATATCTGTGCTCATGGCGGATGCTCTCATCTGATAGTCAGCCGTTCCTAGCATTATCTCATCGCGAGTACATCCATCTGCGCAGGTGCCAGTAAGGGGCGACGACAGCGCCGCAGGGATCAGCGCTGCCGCCGGTCTCAGCCCGGTCTTTCGCTTAAAGTAGCGGGCTGATTTTCAAAAAGCCTCCATATACCGGGCAGCACTTGCGTAACAGCCGCGATAGTCACTTTCGTTTTGAAAGTGACTATCGCAACCCAGAAACTGGCTTGCAAGTTGAAAGTCAGTCCTGAACGTGTAAATTTCAGAGACGAGCTTTGAGAAAATCTATGCCAAACTCTGCACCACGCTCTGACTGTCCCGTCGCCCGATCTTTGTCGGTGCTTGGCGATCGCTGGTCCCTGTTGATTATCAGAGACATGATGCTGCTGAAGAAACGGACCTTCAACGAGTTTCTCGAGTCTGAGGAGAAAATCCCGACCAACACCCTGGCGACCAGGCTGAAACAACTGGAGGATGCCGGGCTCATCTCCAAACGCGCTTATCAGGATAATCCA
Organism: Aquisalinus sp.; assembly: GCA_022763145.1. Taxonomy (GTDB): domain Bacteria; phylum Pseudomonadota; class Alphaproteobacteria; order Caulobacterales; family Parvularculaceae; genus Aquisalinus. Next base: position 6,428 of record JALEGM010000041.1, read on the forward strand.
CCGCGCTTTCAGTATGAACTGACAGATGCAGGCAGCGCGCTCGCCCCGGTGCTGCGCGCTTTTCGCGACTGGTGCCGGGACCACTATGAGCCAACCGGGAACGCCGCTTCTGACAGGTTGTCAGGATAAACATATAAATACGCGCAGAGGCGAAAATGAGCATGGACAAACCCGGCCTTTATCGCTTATAGACCCGAATTCTCGCGATCATTTTCGCATTGACCGCCTGAAATTGCGGCAGGCCCAGGTAGCTCAGTTGGTAGAGCAACGGATTGAAAATCCGTGTGTCGGTGGTTCGATTCCGCCCCTGGGCACCATTAATTCAAACAAAATCTGTTCCTGCTTTTGCAACGTCTACTCTTGTGTTTTCAGTTAAGACGATTGACCGGGAGCTTCAAATAGATATGTCCATCCGCATTAACTGGCGGCATGGCACCAGCACGAATATTCACCTGCAGAGAAGGTAGAATGAGCCTTGGTGCTGAAAGTGTCGCATCTCGGGCGGTTCTTTCTTCTACAAATTCTTTTCCTGTAACACCATCCCTGACATGAATATTATTCCCACGCTGATCTGATACGGTCGTCTCCCATGCAGGCTTGTCCCGCCCCTCAGGCGGGTAATCATGACCGACAAACATTCTTGTTTCAGGGGGCAGGCTCAGAAGGCGTTGTATCGACTGATAGAGTATCGCTGCATCACCGCCAGGGAAGTCTGTGCGCGCGGTACCAAAGTCAGGCATGAACAGCGTATCACCAACAAAGACCGCATCTGCAACAAGGTAACTGACACATGCCGGCGTGTGCCCCGGCGTGTGCATGACGCGGACAGACAGGTCACCAATAAGCAATTCGTCTTCATCTTCAAATAGGGCATCAAACACCTGCCCATCGGTCGATATATCGGTCGCGTTGAAAAGCGCACGGAATCCTTGCTGAACATCCGTAATACGAGCGCCTATGCCGATCTTAGCATCTGTTTTTTCCCGGATGTAATGGGCAGCTGACAAATGGTCAGCATGGGCATGAGTCTCGAGTACCCATCTTAATCTCAAGCCCTGTTGCACTGCATCTCTCAGCACAACGTCCACAGACTTTGTCGAGAGCGAAGCAGTACTCATCTCAAAATCCATCACGGGATCAATTATGGCCGCTTCCGATGTTTTCGTATCCCAGATGAGATACGTCACCGTCGCTGTAGCGGGATCAAAATAGCTCTTAACTTCCAGCATCTGAGCCTCCTATTTGATCCCCTTTATATTAGCACTTGCTAATTTAGCAATATCTAATACATTATAAACATGTTTGACACAGACCAGTTCGAACCGAAAAAATTCGCCGACAAAGCCGCCAATGCGGCAAACCTTATGCGGTCATTATCGAACGAAAAGCGTTTGATGATCTTGTGCCGTCTGGCTGCTGGCGAGCGAAGCGTAGGCGAATTAAGGTCGGAGATTGACTTGTCACAGTCTGCCCTTTCGCAACACCTTGCACTTTTGCGCGAGCAAGGCCTGGTCAAAACCCGCCGTGAAGGCCAATCAATTCACTATTCAATTGGTGACCCTGCGGCTGTTGAAGTGATCAAAACACTGGTTTCAATTTACTGCCCGGAGATGATGAAATGACTGAGCTCAAAAATATGAACGTCCAAAACGCTGCAAAATTACTGACAGAAGATGCAATCGTATTGATTGATATACGCGAAAAGGACGAATATGTGCGCGAGCACATTAAAGGCGCTTTTTCCTTACCACTATCTCAACTCGAAGGAGCAAAGGTAGATTTGCACACAAATCAAGCTGCCGTCTTTCATTGCCGCTCGGGATCACGCACACAGGCTAATTGCAGCAAGTTAGACTCAATTGTTGAAGGTGAAGCATATTTGCTGGATGGCGGCATTGAAGCCTGGAAGCAGGCAGGTCTGCCTGTCGTGACGGATAAGTCGGCGCCAATTGAGATCATGCGGCAAGTTCAGATTACAGCAGGTTCGCTGGTTCTGCTTGGTCTGGTTCTTGGCGCTTTCATTGACCGCAACTTCCTCGCCCTGTCCGCCTTTATTGGCGCGGGCCTTGTTTTTGCAGGCGTGAGCGGATGGTGCGGCATGGCAGCCATGCTGGGCGCAATGCCCTGGAACAGAAGCGCAAAAAGCGCTCAATGATTGACCTGACAGCGCAGATAATTCTGGCCGCTTTGGCAAGTGGCGTCATTGTCGGTGTTTTTCTAGGTGCCTTTGGGGGTGGCGGGTCTGTTCTGGCTGCGCCCTTGCTGATCTACCTTGTCGGCGTCCAGAGCCCTCATATCGCTATTGGCACATCAGCGGCGGCTGTCGCTGCCATTGCCCTGGTCAGCCTTGTCGGTCATTGGCGCGGTGGCCGGGTAAAATGGCCTTGCGCCAGTGTTTTTGCTGGTGCCGGTCTTCTCGGATCAATTGTCGGCTCCAGCATAGCAAAGTCACTAAGCGGAGACATCTTGCTGCTTGGATTTGCCGCTGCCATGGCTGTAATCGGCCTGTCTATGTTCCGTAAACCAGCACACTATGGAGATCCTGATGCGCGCCTTACCCCGCAAATAATGATTCGACTGGCCCCTATCGGTCTGGCGGTTGGTATTGCGGCCGGCTTTTTCGGGATTGGCGGAGGTTTTCTGATAGTACCGGGCTTGATGCTCGCCTCCGGGATGACACTGAGTAATGCCACCGCTTCATCATTGGTATCTGTCGCTATTTTCGGGGCCGCAACCTCTGCGAATTATGCACTTGGCGGATTTGTCGATTACAGATTGACAGTGCTCCTGCTGATGGGAGGCGCGGCAGGCGGCGTGATTGGCATATTTGCATCAAGACTTTTTAAGCACAGGGTGAACCTGGCACGCAGTATCTTTGCAATGCTTATCGTATCCGTCGCGGCTTATGTCGGCATCAACGCATTATCGTTCTTGTAATCGATATGTATACATATTAGGTACTATAGGCATACCCTGAACATACAAAGTATCTATCTACTTTCAAAGGGTAGTTATAAAACTCTCGATACACCCTGAACTTTCTGCTCGCTAAACCTTTAACTCAGTTCATTCTTAGCCTGCAGATGTATGCTTATCATGCCGCCCCATCCAGTCATGGAAGAGCACATTTGGGTCATAGACTTTACGTAAGGCATCGATCTTTTTCAGATTCTCGTCTGCCATAAAGCGGTCAGGGCGATTACCAAGGTTTTCATCGGCTAGTTGAATTCCCCGGGAGTGCTCCTGCATGCGCGCCATACAATCAGTCGCCCACGGAAAATAGCGCGCATCATCTTCCGGTTTCTTCCACTCCCCATAAACGGCAAGGTAGCGAGTTGCCTCAAGCGAAAACGCCATATTTGGCCGGCGCTTCGGTGGATACCAGTTCAGCCACAGGCTATGACTTGGAGCGGGCGGCATGGTGTCAGCAATATGATTCAACCCGGGCAATAAGTCATCGATAAGTGCATCAGTCCAAATATTATCTGTACACCAATGCATATCTGCCGGAAAGTGTGTGAAATTCACGACCGAAGACATGAAACTCGTGCTGCTCGGTATCAGTGGCGTTGTGAAGCTGGCCTTATGGCAAATTGGGCTCTCTTTCAGGAAACGGAGTGCTTCGAGCGCCTCTTTGCGGCTGTGCGCCAAGACTGGCGCAAGCACTTCAATTCCAGGCTTTCCAATCAGCATTGCTTTAGGCGTTGTCACCAACTGAAACTCAACTGAACGTGGTACATCAGGTCCCACGTCATCAGCCCATCGGTATACATCCTCCAGGTATTCGCGACGGAAGACTTGCATCTTCATCCCGACGAACTTGTATCTTTTGTGCAGCTTGAGATGATATCGCACCACAACCGCAAAGAAGCCGGGCCCCGACCCACGGGCGGCCCAAAAGATATCCTCATTTTCAGTTTCGCTCGCATGAATCGTCCGACCGTCAGCCAAAACCAGATCAAGCCCGATCACGCTTTCAGTGGCAAGACCAAGCTCACGACTCGCCCAGCCAAATCCACCTTGCAACAAGAAGCCACCAAGCGCGACATCCGGTGCATGGGCGACCGGAAAGAACAGCCCGTGTTTTCTCAGGGCACGATCAAGGTCAATACCCCAACAACCTGGTCCAACCTTCGCAATGCGTGCGTCAGCATCAATTTCGATTTTGTTGATGCGCGACATACTGAGAAGAAGGCCACCTTCACGCAAATGGTTCTGTGACCATGAGTGACCACCAGAACAGATGCTGACCTTCAATCCTTCTTCGCGCGCATGTGACAGTGCGCTGTGTACATCCGATGTATTATTAGCTTCGACGAGTATCTGGGGGCGCACGCCTGGATCGCGCCCATTGAAACTGGTCGCCAGAACTGCATCATCAAATCCGGGCCTGCCCTTCGTCCAGATACGGCCTGTTCCGCGCGGGCGCTTCATACATCACCTGTCGCGGAGGTTTGGCCAAATGTCATATAAAGCTCGGGCAAGAAACCGGCGAGATGTGCCATCTCCTGCGCATTATGTACCAGTAGTTCCGCCGGGTCCGGTAAAAGTGTTTTGGACACTGGCCGCATGGCCCAGAGCAACCCTAACCTGAAACTTCCGAGGGCTGGGCCGATTGAAGCATTCTCACCGCCGAACCACATGCGAGATCGCATTTCGGAGCCCCCTTCGACAGGCCGAAGGTGATGCAACAGCCAGCCCGCTTTCAAAGGTGTTCCCGGCATTCCAACGCGCGCGCATATGACGACTTCACCTTGTGCGGATAATCTGCCTTCGTCAAAACCAAACTTTCCTGGCGAGACGAAACTGATTGCAGCCCTCTTTCGATCTGCTCCCAGATATTCTGTAATTAGCGACGTGCGTCCGATGTATTCTTCATCATCACGACCATCGGCCCATCTTGCACTTACATGCGCTTTCGGATGCCACAATTTATATCGGCGTGCTTCGCACCCATGCCATCCGAACCACCAATCCCACATATACGGTGCAACACCAGGCATCCTGGTTAAACAAAAAACGCGAATACTCGTGTCTGGCGCCGTCGTGAATCCCGTTTCTACAGGCCAGTAACCAGGTTCCACGAGACTTGGCGCGTCACAGACCTTCGGAAATAACTCATGCGCCTGATTGCCTTCCAAAAGGGATGCAACGACGTGTTCTTGCATCGGCGCCATTTCAGCATTGTAAAACCGTCCATAGGGGCCGGTTGTCTTTTCGGCTATAGAATAGCCCAACTTCTCCCTGGTCATTTTCACTCCTCCTGTTTGCGAGGTTCAGGTCGAGTCAGCGCAGTAAGCGGACTAGTTGGTCCAGACTTCCTTCCTCATAACCTGCTGAAAAATGAGGCCTATACCTGTCAGGAGTGCCACCATGAGCACGGGTGTAACGCCAAAAATGAAAATCAGTGACCCTGCCCAGACGCTGGCACCGATGCCAGCTGCTGCGCGATAATCAAAGTTTAACGCGAACAAAAAAAGTGAGAGAAACAAGAACGACGTTTTCGACCAATACACCTTGTTGGCATCGACAACCATCGCCGCCGGATCGGTTGCATTACTATAACTTGCAAAGATATTTACACCGCCCCCGAACCAGAGCTCCATAGTCATGGATCCCACAAGGTAAGCGTAGGAAATAACCAGGAAATAAAATAGCCAACCGGCTTTCAAGCCATATCTCAACTTCGGCATCAGGATAAACCTCACATTTGTTATGCACTTAAATTTGTATAACATGTTATAATTGTCAATGAATAATTATAACATGTTATATGTTTCTCATAAAAGGACCGCTCTATGAGCCAGCGCGAAATCGCAAAGCAGGAAAACCGACAAAAAATAAAGGACGCTGCTGCGAACATCATCCGGAGAGAGGGGATAGAAAAACTGACAATGCGCTACCTGGCGGACATTGCAGGCGTCTCTTTGCGAACTCCATACAACCTGTTCGGCTCCAAGACCGAAGTATTATTTGCCTTACTCGAAGATGCTGGCGTGCTGCTTACGCAAGGTTTGATAAGCCAAAGTGAAGATCTGGCTGTTGGTCGCTTGTTCAGTTCACTTAATGCAATGGAGGCACATGTACGCAAAGACGATGAGTTCTATCAAACAGTCTATTGGGGCGTGATGGCATCTGATCAAGTTGAAATACGTCGTACAGGTTACGAACGTCTCATAGAACTTTCCCAGGGTTTTGTGGCAGAAGCCATCGCCAACAAAGAAATTAACAGCGACATTAATAGTGACGAATTTGGAAAGCATATAGGTATTTTGCTCATGTCCATCCTCGGTATGTGGGGCTCAGGTTATTTCGGCAGCAAAGAGTGCGCGGCACATATTCGCAGAAGCTGGTGTGCCAGTTTTTTAACAGTCGCAACCAGGAAATCGAAACAGCACTTAATGAATGAAATGAGCCATTAAAAAACTGCTCAGGACGCTGATTCACCAGTAACCAGAACCACGCATTACGGGCCAGAAGTCTACAAAGACGGCACAAGGCCACGAGGTAAAATGCCTCAATACGAAGACCTCTCAGAAAAGGCCAACCTGCCAGTCTGGGTAACTGTCACGATGGTGAAAATTTGCGAATGAATATGGAATAATTCTTATGCTGATTACCAGGACCCGCCTAACGCAAGATTGAGATTGATCCACTCGATCAGCAATGCGCGATCTACTGCGACGAGAGCACTATCAGCAGCAAATGCTGTGCCCTGAATCGTTAAAACATCAAGGAGGTTTGTCTCGCCCTCCTCATACTGAATTTGCGCCAATTCAAAAGCACGGTTGGCTTGTGTTGCCGCATCAGCAAGGACGGTCCTGCGAGCACGCAAAACTGCATTTTGATCGAGACTATCTTCCACTTCCCGAAACGCATTGATCGCGGCCTGTGCGTAAGCATTCATTGCCTGTTTTTGCTCCGCCGTCGCTTCATCAACGCGTGCTGCACGCAAACCACCATCAAAGACTGGTCCCAGTAAATTCCCCGCAACTTGCCATGTGACATTACCGGTTTCAAAGATCTCTGATAGCTCGGCAGAGGAACCGCTGACGGAGCTGACCAGACTGATAACCGGCAACCGGGCTGCTCTTGCAGCCTGAACATTATTAAAGCTCGCGGCGACACTAAGCTCTGCGGCAATAATATCCGGACGGCGCTCCAGCAACGATGATGGCGTTCCAGGCGGCGGCGGCGCGGGCACCTCAGGCAATGATCCAGCAATGTCTGTTGCAGCGTCAGGATAACGCCCCAGCAAAACCTCAAGAGAACGGAGGGCTAGGCGTTGCCCACCTTCAGCCTCCAGAACAGCATCCTGCGCATTCGCAAGGTCCCGCCGTGCCAGAGCCAGGTCCAATCCTGTCGCGACTCCGATATCTCGTTGAATACTGACAATATCAGAAGTCTGAGTAAGCGCTGCGAGTGATTTTTTTGCGACCTCGAGCTGCAGACCTGCCTCGATCGCCAGGAAATAGGCCTGAGCAACGGTGGCAGCTATTGAGTATTGTGAAAAAAGGTAGTCCGCATCTGCCGAATAATAACCAAGAGCAGCGGCGCGTTTCGTAGCGCGGACCCGCCCCCATACATCTATCTCCCACCCTAATTGCAGACCAAGAGAGTAAGATTCGCTATCTGGTCCGTCAATGATACCACCTCGACCGCCCGACCCGTTGACATCAATTGACGGCAAGACCGCTGCTCCCGCCTGACGCGCGAGCGCCCTTGCTTCTTCAACTGCAGCAGCTGCAGTTCGAAGATCGCGATTGTTAGCCAGCGCTTCCTCGACCAACTGTGTGAGGACCGGGTCTGCAAGCTGATCTAGCCAACCAATACGGACTGGTCCCTGAACATCCTCTGATGAGACCCAGCGATCTGGCGTGCCGGGCAATTCACTCGCCGCGATACCTCGCGCCTGCTCAGGGTCAGAAATGGAAGCACACCCAACAAGAGCCAGAGTTGAAAGGGACAGAAGGGAAAGGATCTTCATGACGCTGCTACACTCCCCATACTGACTGGCTGCGTTGACTTGTTCGTCTCGGACTGCCTCACACCAAAAAGTAATGCATAAATAACAGGCGTAACGAGCAACGTAATCAGCGTTGCGAAGCTCAAACCGAAGGCAATAACAACCGTCATTGAGCGAAAGAAGGCATCAAAATAAAGGGGAAGGACACCAAGGACAGTCGTGAACGCACCCATTGTTACAGGCCTCAACCTGCTGGCAGCCGATTCTACAAGCGCATCAAAACGCGGCATACCCTCAGCAATCAACTCATCAATGGAATCCACAAGCACAAGCGAATTCTGAATCAACAACCCGGAAAGAGAAAGAAGCCCGAGAATACCCATGAATTCAAATGGGGTCCGCGTGACGACAAGCCCAAAGGTGACGCCAACAATCGCCAACGGCACCACTGCCCAGATCACCAGCGGTTGTCGTAACGCATTGAAAAGAAGGACGACGACCAGAACCATCGCGAAGAGCCCCAAAGGAATAGTGCTGGCAAGGTTACCTTGTGCTTCAGATGAGTTTCCAAACTCACCGCCCCACTCTAATGCGTAGCCATCAGGAAGTTCGATCTCTTCAATCAATGGACGTATACGCCCAAACAGATCATCGGCGAGAACCCCAAGAGCTGGATCACATTCGGCATTTATCGTCAAAATACGATCCTTGCGGAGAATATTACTGTCTCGCCAAACGGTGTTCACATCATCAATGACTTGAGCCATAGGGATAGGCGTTGGACTGGTCGGGCTGAGAATTTGCAGCGATGCCAGATCCCATGGATCGCCAATTTCGCTCGCAGGAGCACGTGAAATGATCGGCAACAAATCATCACCATCACGGTAGACACCACGCTGTACGCCGTTCAGGTTCTCTTCCAATGCTTCTGCAAGCTGTTTTCTTGTAACACCAACACGCTCCCCTTTATTAGGCGAATAAACAGGCTCGATTACCGGAATTTGGCGACGCCAGTCATCCTTGACCAGTATTGCCCCCGGGTCTGCCGCCATGATTGCTTTTGCTTCATTCGACAAACGGCGAAGAACAGCCGCATCTGGGCCTGAAAATGTCGCCTGGATTTTTGCGCCGCCCCCTGGACCGAGGATAAATTTCCATGCCTTAGTCAGCCCTTCAGGAAAATTCTCATCAGCATAGGCCTGAATATCCTGTATGATTCTATCATTTTCTTCGTACCGCGAGGTTTTCAAGAGTAGCTGACCAACGGCAGAATTATCAGAGCCCGCCTCATAGGTGAGCATATACCTGAGAGCCTTGCCGCCGATAAGGGTCTGCACATGTTCTACACCCTCCAAATTCTGGGCATATGCTTCTAACCTCAGCATATCTTCCCTGGTATGCTCGATATCGATACCTTCAGGCAGCAGATAATCGACCACGACCTGCGGCGTTGTCGAGGCTGGGAAAAACCCGACCTTGACGAACTGAAAACCCCAAAGCGAAAAGACAAAGATAGTCATTACTGTAGCAAGAGAGATAGCTTTATTAGCAAGCACCAGCCGGATCAGACTTTTATAGGCTGTTAAAAATCTACCATCCTGCTTCTGCGCGGCTGCGTCTGCAGTGCCAGCTTTTTCCCGAAAAGCCCAATAGCAAAAAAGTGGCGTAATAGTGAAAGCAAATGCCCAACTGAGCGCAAGAGCGATCATCACTACCCAGAAGAGCGAGTTGGTGAACTCTGCAGTGTCTCCAGGAGCGAAACCTATCGGTGCGAATGCAATTATCCCGACCAGAGTCCCGCCCAGAAGAGGCTTCATATTTTTTTTGGCAACCTCAACGGCAATATCTATTCGCTTACGACCTTTTTCCACACCCACCAAGATACCGTCAGTTACGACCACACCATTATCAACAAGCATCCCCAGAGAGATGATTAAGGCGCCTAAAGATATGCGGTGCATCGGGATGCCTGCAACCCACATAATCAACAAGGTGGCTGCCATCGTCACAAGCACCGTAGCGCCCATCACGAGGCCAGACCTGAAGCCCATGAAAATCAGAAGAGTGAAAAAGACAATAAGGAGGGCTGCAACTACATTGCTGCCAAAGCTCTGGATTGAAGCGTCGACGGCCTTGCCCTGATGGTAATATTCATTGACCTCAATACCGACAGGCCGAAGATTCTCCAGAGCAGCCAACTGATCAGAGACAGATTGGCCAATTTTGACAACGTTTGTTCCTGATACATTGGCGATACCAAAACCGAGCGCGGGCTGACCATCAAATCGAATATATTGTGTGACTGGCTCTTCATAGCCGCGTGTCACATTCGCTATAGCGCCAAGTCGTGTAACACTTCCACTCTCGCTGTCGCCAACGACAAGAGCCTCTATCGCTTCAACTGAGGTGATCCTGCCCGACGGATCAATCAACACCCGATCATTCCCAAGGATCAGATCTCCTGATGACGTGATCGTATTCTGCTGGGCCAGTGTATCGTAAATCTGATTAACAGATACCCCAAGAGCTGCCGCCCGCTCCCGTGATATTTCAACGTAAATAACTTCCTGCTGCTCGCCGATGATGTTGATTTTGGAGACGCCATCAACGCGTAAAATATCTTTTCGTAATGTCTCCGCATACGAATTCAACTCAGCGAGTGAATAGCCCTCACCAGTAATCAGGTAGTAAATACCAAATACATCTCCAAAATCATCATTTACAACACTGGGACCTGCACCAGGTGGTAGATCCCGCTGTGCATCATCAATCTTATTACGAACTTTTGTCCATACCAACTTCAATGCATCTCGACTGGGCGACGCATCGTACAATATCTCGACTGTAATTTCTGATGACCCA
>JALEGM010000042.1 GCA_022763145.1 Aquisalinus sp.
CTGTCTGAATGGAAAACTGGCCAAGATTATTTGATGTGAACCTAAAGAGTGACTCATCATTATCAATCTGCTTGACGATGGTTATGGAGCCTGTCTTCTGCACATTCTTGAATGTACATGTCACATGATCGTCTGGTTCCAGCTTAACGGTCAGGACGCCTGTTTGTGTGTCGCCCTGATCGCCATTTGTGCATATAATTTCTTCTATAATGAAATCTGTATCAAGAGTTTCAGAGATTCTGAAAGTACCAGCGGATAGATTGTCGAAAGATAAAGAGGCTGGTTGTGAGGCCGTAGGCATCAAATTGAAACTTCCCAAATCGCCTGTAAAAGCGAAAGTCCCAGTGACGTCTGATTGTTTTGTAATGGTAATGGTGCCTGTTTTTTGAGTATTCGTGAATACACATTCAATGTCAGCACCGGGAGCAAGATCGATGGTTACAGAGTTTGTACCTGTGGTAGTATCCGAGCATAGGACAGTTACATCGAAGTCTGCGTCAATGGTCTCTGTGATTGTGAAAGACCCGGCTGTCAGATTATCGAAGACTCTTGTCCCAGGTGCACCTGGTCCAGCGGTGAGTTGGAAGGAGCCCAAATCGCCTGTAAAAGCGAAAGTCCCAGTGACGTCTGATTGTTTTGTAATAGTAATGGTGCCTGTATCTGTAGGTAAGCAAGAAATCTGTATTCTACCTTCAGAAAAATCAGTGTTTTGCATAAGTGACAGAGTGAAAGTTCGATCACCATCTGCAGGGATTACATAGTTACCTGTTTCGACAGAATTAATGACTTCATTGGGAAAATTGACCGCTTGTATCCCGAGCGTGTCGTCAAACACCATGGGCTCAATGGTATCTTCACGAGTATCTGGGTTAGTACCGGTTGCATCGATAATAAACTGTAGCGTTTCGTCTGCAGCAAATTCGTCAGTAAAGGTGAGCTCTTGCAGCTGATCATCAGGAGAGTTGGTGTATACTGGGTCAAGGTCAAACGAACCCAGATTGGCAGCGGTACACCCGGCAGAGGGGCTGGCGAGCCCTTGTGCGCTTGCTGGGCTGGCAAAGCTGGCTATCAGCCAGAGGCTGATCACGAGTGCTGACAGCAGTTTTGCTGCTAGAAAATTTTCAGACCCAGACGGTGCACTGATGTGTGCGGAGACCCCATGCTCCATGACATACCCCAAAATAGTCCCCAAGACGCATTAACTAATCATAAACCAATGGCTTAGTCTATAATACCGCGAAATGGGGTTAACGGAGTAATTCTGGCAAAGCGGGTATGGCAGGGAGGTAATACAGCTTATGGTTGTGTTGTCGGAACTCTGAGCTAACTCTTATGGCTGATTGAGCTCAGGTGAGGGCAGTCACCGCTCAGGCTGCTGCGAGGGGCAGAAACGGTATGGTGAAAGTCCGGCCAGCGATACAGTCACTGCCCATGCCGATTTTTTCGATAGCATCCACCATGCGGCCGTCGCGGCCCAGCAGATCATCAGCCTTGGCGACCATCATCAGGCTGGGTTCGATGTTTTCGCTGCAGGCACGTAACTCATCCGCCATAAGCTGCTCGTCTTTGTCCGGCGCAAGGGCGCATTGCAGAATATAGGCAGCGGCTGGAGAGCGGCTGAGGCCCAGCCGACAGTGAATGAGCACCGCGCGCGACCAGTCTATGCCTTCTGCAAAATTGAGGAGTGTCTTGATACGGGCACCTTCCTGCTCGGGGCAGGGCGGCATCATCATCTCCGCGACTGCCATCGACAAGCTGAGACGCAAATGATGCTCTGGACTAACGCCGGTCATGTCCGGTGCCTGTTCGCCCTCGTCGAGTATTGAAATAGCGCTGGCCGGCTGATAGCGGGCCACGGCCTGTTCAATCTCATCATATGGGCATACGATTATCATGACAGGATAATGGGGTGTGCTGGGCTAACTTGCCAGTCGCATGATATCACAATCAGGACAGCGTTTTGGCGTGTTCCCTGTAGAGTTTCTCGAACCGTTCAAGATAAAGGGCTTGAGAGGCTTCGGTGTCCAGGGCTTCAATTCGGATGGGAGAAATGCCGCGCGGGGCAGAGAATATCTTGCGGGCCTCTGCATCCTCGAATCCGGCAATCTGGCAGGATTCGAAGAACGCGCAGGCCCGATCTGCCCGCTTGATCGTTTTCTCGATTGTTTCGGGCAAGTCCGCTGGCAGGCCAAAGCGCAAATGCACTGCGCGTTCAAGGCCTCTCTCCACTTGCTTATACTTCGCGCCCAGTGCAGCCTTGAAGGGAGAAATAACATCCCCGATCACATATTCCGGTGCATCATGCAGGAGGGCCGCCAGCCGCCATTTGACAGGCCAGCCCGGTTTCAACTGGGCGCAGATATCTTCAACTATGACGGAATGATGGGCGACGTTGAACGGCAGTGTGCCGAGCGTCTGGCCATTCCAGCGTGCAACACGTGCGAGACCGTGGGCAATATCCTCAATTTCAATGTCCAGGGGGGAGGGGTCGAGGATGTTCAGGCGCCGTCCCGATAGCATGCGCTGCCAGGCCCGAGGCGCCTCGCCTTTTTTCTGGTCAAGTTTAGCCATTCAGGGTCAGGCAGCTTTCCGTACAATGACAGATCCCGCCGAATACCCCGCGCCAAAGCCCGAGATCACGCCGACATCACCTACCGCAAAGCCATCGCGGTGCTTGTGGAAAGCAATGATGGAACCGGCGGAGGAGGTATTGGCATATTCATCCAGCACGACAGGCGCTTCTTCGTTGGTGGCGTCGCGACCAAGAACCTTGCGGGCAATGAACAGATTCATGTTCAAGTTCGCCTGATGTAACCACATGCGTTTGAGGTCATTTGTGGCAACGCCATTATCTGCCAGATGCTCTGCAATCAAGGTGCCAACCATTGGTACAACGTCCTTGAAGACTTTGCGTCCTTCCTGTTTGAACAACTTGTCAGTATCAGGATCAGAAATATCCAGTTCATCACTGGTATGGTTGAGAAAACCGAAATTATTGCGGATATTGTTGGAGAACAGGGTTTTCAGTCTTGTGTCCACGATATCCCAGCTGTCCGGTGTTGGTGCGCCTTCTGCCCGTTCAACAATAACAGCTGTGGCAACGTCCCCGAAAATGAAGTGTGCATCGCGGTCACGGAAATTGAGGTGGGAGGAACATATCTCCGGGTTCACCATCAGGACACGCCGTGCACCGGTTTGCAGAAGGCCAACCGCGTTCTGGATGCCGAAGGCGGCAGAGGCGCACGCTACGTTCATGTCAAAACCGTAGCCGTCTATCCCCAGTGCCTGCTGGATTTCAACCGCCATCGCAGGGTATGCACGCTGCATGTTTGATGCGGCACAGATAACAGCATCAATGTCCTTACCTTGCAGGTCGGCATTCTTCATTGCCTGACGGGCGGCGAGGACACCGATCTCGGCCATGATGGAAAGCTGATCATTGTCCCGCTTTGGCAATTTTGGCCGCATACGATCAATGTCCAGAATACCCTCTTTATCCAGGACATAACGGGACTTGATGCCGGATGCCTTCTCAATGAATTCGGCTGAGGACGCGTCTTTCTGGTCATCCGGGTGACTGGCATTATGTTTTTCCACCCAGGCGTTAAATGAGGCCACAAGCTCCTCATTTGTGATTGTATTTTCAGGTGTGAAAAGACCGGTACTGACAATGCGGGCAGAAGTTAGCTCAGGCATGAGTCCTCGAAAGTGAATTGTTGTTATGTTGTAACCGACTTCATATTGCGCCTTTCCAGCGTCAAGAGCAAGCGTTGCTCAGCCTTCTAGCAGCCATTTATACATAATGTGAGCATCAGTCAGGCCGAGTGTCTTGTGGCGGAACGCATTCCGGATTGTGCCGATAATTTCCATACCGTTTTTCTGCCATACATGAATAGCGGCTTGGTTGCTGGCGACGACGAGATTGTACTGCATGGCAGAAAAACCAAGCTGAGCAGCTATCTGTTGTGAATGTTGACATAAACGCGAGGCGATGCCAGCACCACGCATATTTTCTGCAACAATATAGCCACAGTTACAGACATGGTCGCCAAGGTCAGGCTGATTGGGCCGGATATAATAGCTGCCAGCAAGCGCTCCATCAGGTGTGATGGCGATATAGGTCGCGCGCGGTGTCTTCATCCAGTAGGTGTAAGCATCCGTTTCGGAAATATCGGGGGAGACAGGATAAGTTTCACCCGCCTCGAAAACAGGCCGGATCATCTGCCATATTTCTGACCAATCCTCTTTCTCGCCGGGGCGGAGGATAATGTCAGGTTTGACCATGACCATTTTGTCCCATTTTCTTCACTGCCTCATAGCGATGGCAGTCAACTGTGTGGTCATTGACCATACCAACGGCTTGCATGAATGCGTAGACTATCGTTGGTCCACAGAATTTGAAGCCACGCTTCTTGAGGTCTTTTGAAATTTTCTCACTCAGAGGTGTTTTGGCAGGGACTTCTTCCAGGGTCTCCCATGCATTCTGTAGAGGCTTGCCACCAACATAGTGCCAGAGATATGATGAGAAATCTTCGCCCCCTTTTTCCATGCGCAGGTAAAGCTGGGCATTGGTAATCGTGCCTTCAATTTTACCACGGTGCCTGATGATGCCTTCATTCTGCAGGAGCCGCTCAATATTCTTTTCCTTGAAACGGGCAATCTTCAGCGAGTCAAACTCTTTGAATGCCTTTCGAAAGTTATCACGTTTGTAAAGGATGGTGCGCCAGGACAGGCCGGCCTGAAATCCATCCAGGATCAGTTTTTCGAACAAAGCCTTGCTGTCATATTCCGGTACGCCCCATTCTTCATCATGGTACGCACAATATTTTTCATCATCTTCAGGCACCCATCCGCAGCGTGTTATGGTCATGCTGTATCTCCCAGATAGGTGGGTTCATGGAGAGTAACTGCTGAGTTCTCACCGACGGTGAAGGGGGCGGTGGCCTTTGTCAGGCGGTCGCGCCGAATAATGGCAAGTCCTTGCCGTTGCTGAGCTGCCGTGATTTCACCGATTGTTGTTTCGCCAGACATTACGCTCTGTCCTGCTTCCAGCGCTTCCTGTTCACTCGTGACAATCCATGTTCTTTTGCGAACCTCGCCTTTGCGTTTCATACGGCTGGCAACCTCCTGCCCGACAAAACATCCTTTTTTGTAGTCCACACCATTCAGCGCATCGAAGTTCACATCTAACGGGAAAGTATCCTCACTGGTGAAGCCGCAGCCAAAAGCAGGCACGCCAAGAGAGATACAGTACCGTGCGTAAGCTGATGCATCAGCCTTGTCTGCCTCAATTGCCTCAAAGTTTGAAAGCTGATCAGTTGCAATCAAAAGACGTTTGCCAAGATCGCTGAGACGTGGATCGTCAAACATCCTGACAGATGTTGTCCGATCCAGGGGCGCGTCTGTACTCTCTGTTTGCCAGATGGCACCGACCTTCCAGTTATTGCTAACGTCCATCACGTCAACCTGTGCCCGCAATTTATACAGTTTCAGTCGAGCGAGGAGCTTCGCGCCGATCTCTGCAGCACAATCCAGCAGGATTTCTTTACCAATGGGTAGAATGAAAAAATCAGCAATCATCTTACCCTGAGGTGTTAGAAGAGCGCTGTAATGACAGTGATCTGAGTCGAGATTTGAAACATCCTGCGTAATGATGCCTTGTAGATAACTTATTCTGTCAGCTCCTGTTATGGAGATAACGGTTCTGTCGTGAAAAAGAGTTTTATTTAGTGGCATGTGTTGGGCAGGGGGCTAAATGGTGGAAGCTAGTGTTATCGAAAAAAAGCTGCCGTTTCAACAAAGGGAATTACGTGAATCACATGAAAGACAAGAAACATATCAAAGCAGCTGTTGGTGCCGTCGTTTTCCGAGGGCACGAGGTGTTACTGGTAAAACGTGGCAGACCGCCTTTGCAGGGACACTGGTCAATACCTGGCGGCAAGATCGAGTTTGGTGAAAGTATGCAGGCTGCCGTCGTGCGCGAGGTGCGGGAAGAAACCGGTATCGAGATCGAAATTATCGGTTTGATCGATGTATTTGAATCCTTGCCTCAAAAAGACGAAGACGGACATTATCTGATGGTAGATTATGTTGCCCGGCATGTGGGTGGTGACCCTGTCGCCTCAGACGATGCTGAGGAGGCGGAGTTCGTTTCATTCCCTGAAGCTTTGAGCCGCCTTGCCTGGGATCAAACACGTACAGCCTTGCAACAGGCAAAACTTGCCTTGCGCCGTGCGGAAGAGCAGGCCGTAAGCATTGACTGAAAGAGCGTTTTTTAGTTGCTAACTGACTTTTTCGCGCGCCAGTTCCTGTTCAACCATTGCTGCGAAATCGCGCAGGTCTTGAATCTGCTTCTCAGTCAACTGGCGTGGTTTAGTATCTAGAATGCAAAGTGTGCCAATGGCATGACCACTTGGCATGCAGACGGGCACGCCGGCATAAAAGCGCACTTTCGGTTCGCTCAGGACCATCGGGTTTTCGGCAAAGCGTTCATCCTGCAAAGTATCAGGCACGATCATTACTTCACGTTTCAGGATGGCGTGAGCGCAGAATGATTGATCACGTGATGTCTGGTCAACGACGGTGCCAGTCTTGGACATGAACACCTGTGTCTCAAGGTCTACAGCCGTAATCAGGCATATCGGCACATCAAAATAAGAAGAAACAAGACGTGTAATGCGATCATAACGCTCGTCATTGCGTTTGGACATAAACCCGAAGCGCTGCAGTTCAGCCAAGCGTGCCTCTTCCCCTTTAATGAGTGGCGCGCGCACCCATTTCCCGGCTTGCTGCAATAAAGCTGCTCTGATGCGTGTGCGGAGATATTCAATAGAGAAAGGCTTGATAATCCAGTCTTTAAGTTCTTCAATTTTGGTATCGGTGCAATTCTCATCTGATGATATTGCGATCACAGGGATATTGGAGCCGCCAGTATCAACGCGCTTGCGGATAGCATTGACCATATCATCAATCTCGAACAATTTGAGATCCATATCGGCCACCAGTAGTGATACAGGCTGAGCTTCAATCGCTTCGGTCACTTCATCTGCGGACTTGGCAATAATCATTTTGATGGAATCAGTTTTCAGGATGTCAGTGACTGTCTTTATTTCAGCTGCAGTGCCGAAATTGAGCAGAACGGCATGGGTCATGAGGGCCGTCAGTGGCCGGGAGAAGGCATCGACCTCAGAGTCTCGGACGGGCTTGACTGACACCGGCTGTATCTTGTTGGTCTGGCTATTGCCTTTCAGGCCAATCATGGTCCCTTGTGTTGCCGCTTCTGCCTTGATCTTGTTTTTGCCACCAACCCGTTTGTGCACAGACTTTACGATAGAGTCGATTTCTTTGTCTGTGCGAAGTGGATCGTGATGTGTGAACATCAGTTTTTTCACATCGGCATATTGCGCCATGCGATAGGCATATTCATAGGTACTATGCCCCCAGCCTATCTTCTGTTCATATTCATCCGCTGTATACTGAGAGTCATGAATGACAAGATCAGCTTCAGCCAGAAACTCCGCATGGTCATGGTCATTGCCGGTGATCATGCCATGACCCATGGCACAGGCGTGGGAATGTGGTTCATGATCGCAGGAATAAACAACAGAAGCGCCATCGGCTTCCAGTCGGTAACCGAGGGTCAATTGTGGATGGTTAAGGTATCTGGCGCGGACTGTGATGTCACCAATCCGGAATGATCCTTCCACCAGGTCGTGAAAATGTAGTTTGGCAGCCATGTACTCCATGGAAATTGGAAAATACGTATACTGCATTTGGTCCGATAGGGCTTGGTTCATCGTTGGGCCAAAACCACTGGGGCCGTAGATGTGCCACTCATTTCCTGGAATGAAGTAGGGTGTGAAAAAGGGGAAGCCTTGGATGTGGTCCCAATGCGTGTGGCTGATGAGCATATGCCCGTTCACCTTGCCATTAAACTCACTGATAAGCTGCTGACCAAGCGGATGCACGCCTGTGCCACAATCAATGACGATCAGCGTGCCGGATTGTGAACGCACTTCCACACAGGAGGTGTTCCCTCCATAGCGAAGTTTATCTTTTCCTGATGTGGCAATGGAGCCGCGTGTTCCCCAGAATCTGACCTGCATATGGGGTCCCCCTGAATTATTGATTGGGCGTAGCCCCCAGGCACCCAAATTATATCAGTATCTCGCAGACTAAGATACGAGGGTCAGGTTATTGCGCATCCCGTTACAAAGCAACCAGATTATGGTGAAGCTGAAGGTAAGCTAGCGAGGCATGGCTGCAGATAATCTGCTTACCAACTGCCTGTGTTCTCCATGCTGACCCAGGGCTCCTGTGCAGGAAGGCTTTCGCCGCGCTGCAGCAATTCGACTGAAATACCGTCCGGGGAACGCACGAAGGCCATGTGGCCATCGCGTGGTGGTCTGTTGATGGTCACGCCCTGATCCATGAGATGTTGGCACAAAGCATAAATATCGTCCACGCGATAGGCGAGGTGGCCAAAGTTACGGCCACCTTCATAGTTCTCAGGGTCCCAGTTCCAGGTCAGTTCAACCATAGGCGCTTTGTGCTCTTTGGCCTGCTCTCGGTCACCTGGCGCAGACAAGAACACGAGCGTAAAGCGCCCCTTGTCATTCTCGTAGCGACTAACTTCTTCAAGGCCGAGCTTGTTGCAATAGAAATCAAGCGATGCCTCAAGGTCTGAAACACGCACCATGGTGTGAAGATATTCCATTTTTGATTCTCCTGAAGATCGACATAAGCGGTTGCGTCGCGAAAGGCCAGTTCCCATAATCTGGCCAAAGGGAGGTAGCCCCAATGGCGTATCGTTACATTTTGGCTGTGATTATCTCGGGATTGCTAATGTTGTATGCAGCACAAGCTGACCTGGCTTCACAAACTCGTCTTGAGAGCGGTTTAGCAGAAGCGGTAGCGGACACAGGTCTGGTCGGGGTTGGCGGGATCATCTTGCAGAACGGCGAAGTGATCGCGCTAGCTGTCGATGGAGTACGCCGCAAAGGCAAAACAAACCGGATTGAAACAGATGATTTATGGCATCTAGGTTCTGTCACCAAGTCCATGACCGGGATGCTCATCGGGCGCTTGGTTGATGAAGGTGTGGTGACATACGATCAACCCTTGACTGAACTTTTGCCGGAACTTGCCGCAGAGATGGATCCCGGTTGGCAGGGCGTAACGCTGCATCATTTGATGACGCATACCGCAGGAATGCCTGCAAACTTCCCTGTGACAACGCAGTTTATCTGGCCGGATACACCAGAAGAAATACGCGCGGCGCGGCGCAAGGCCTTGCGCGCGATCTTGGTGAAAGCTCCCAAGGCTGAAGCCGGAGATGCTTTCCTATACTCAAATGCAGGTATCACCCTCGCGGGCCATGTTGCGGAGGAAGTGACAGACACACCCTATGAAACGCTGATGGCGCAGAAAGTTTTTGTGCCACTTGGCCTTGAAACAGCTGGCTTCGGACCGCCGCTGGGCGACAACCCCTGGGGACATGCGACCAGATTTTTTCTGACTTTCGCCATGGATCCGACCGATAAAGCAGATAACACACCCATTATGAACCCTGCTGGCAGGGCGCATATGTCACTTCAGGATTTGGGTACCTTTGGGCAGGTTGTTCTTGATGGTCATCTTGGCAGAGGTGACTACATGTCTTCTGAGATCTGGCAAAAGCTGCATACGCCGGTGCTGGATGAATACGCGCACGGGCTTGGTGTGATGCAGCGGGAATGGGCAGGCGGTACTCTGATCTGGCATAATGGCACCAATACGATGTGGTATGCATTGCTGTTGGTATTTCCTGAAAAAGATATCGTGATGGCCTTCACTAGCAATGACGGTAAGTTTCGTGATGCTGAACAAGCCTTTTTCTCGTTGGCGCGAGCTATCGTTACAGAGATGTCTGAAGAAACGGCCACAGAGTCTCCACAAACTGGTTCTATGGAAGACTGATGATGTTCTTGGCTCTTTTCGCGTTGTCAGTCTTACTGCAGGAAGGTGATATGCAGCCATCCGGAGGGCCGGAAGTTGAGACGCAACTTTTTTCTTTCGCAGAACGTCAGCAACAGTTGATTGATATGGCGCAGCTTCTTGGGCAGATACACCACCTGCACCAGATATGTCAGCCCTATGACTATTTCCCTGAACGCTACCGGGATCGAATGAAAGAATTGGTTACACTGGAAGAGCCAATCACCAAAACGAAGGACGCGATGATCACCTCCTTCAATGATGGTTTCCAGTATATGAAGGCAGAGTTCGATTATTGTAACAGTGATGCAGAGACACAAATGCGTGAACTTGGGAGTCAGGGTGTAACCCTCACAGGTAAGCTGGCTATGCCGTTTCGGCGCGGTGTCTTAACTGATCCCAGTAAGGAATAAGATCAGGCAAAGGTTAGCGGCCACGATTGACGCCGCGTGCGCTGAAATCGAATGTTTCTACTGTCGTCCCCGGCTCTACCGGTAGGCCATTACGGCGCCATCCGGTAAATCCGTCCCGCATGTATATAATCTGTGTAAAACCTGCATTGCGCAAAACAGGGAATGTCCAGCGCGTTGGCGGCGACAGGCTGTCATAAACGAGGATAGGCCGCGATGAATCAAGGCGGGAGACTTCGCGAATGAAGTCATCATCATGCAGATAAATATGAACAGCGTTTTCCAGATGTGCTCGTTTATATGCCGCTTCTGAGCGAACATCCAGAATAAGCACATCATCGGTTTGTTCAATGAAGAACGCTGCCTGAGGAGATTGAAACAGGCTGTAGGGTGCTACCTCTTTAGTTTCCTCGGCCTGTGAGAAACCAGCCATCACAGGTAGTGAGGCCAGTAGGGCCAGAATGGTCGTCACCAGTTTTCGCCGCTCCATTGCGGACCCCCTTTGGCGCCGAACTCGAAAACTGGCGCCGTTACAGTGTTTCTTGGAAGCGAACCGGCTCCCCTATGGCATTGCCGATCAGCTCTCCGTCTGCCATGACCTGCCGACCTCGAATAATGGTCCCCTTCGGCCAGCCTTGGCAGGTCATCCCCTGATATGGCGTCCAGCCACATTTTGAGACAACCCAGTCATCTTCTATTGTACGCTTTTCCTGTAAATCCACCAAGGTAAAATCGGCATCATAGCCAATGGCAAGGCGTCCCTTGCCGGCAATGCCAAAAATGCGGTTCGGGCCATGACAAATCAGGTCCACCAGTCGGGTGAGCGTCAACCGACCTTCGGCGACATGATTGAGCATTACGGGCAGTAGTGTCTGCACACCCGGCATGCCAGAAGGCGATTGCGGATAAGGCTTTGATTTCTCTTCAGATGTATGCGGTGCGTGATCGGTGCCGATGACATCAAAAACACCTTGCTGCACGCCATACCAGAGACCTGCTCGGTGATGGGCATCGCGAACCGGCGGATTCATCTGGGCGTAGCCTTTCAATCGCTCATAGACTTCCGGGCCTTCAAGTGTCAGGTGCTGCGGTGTCACCTCGCAGGTAGCGATGTCCTTATTCGCTGCGAGGAGGGGGACTTCATCAGCTGTGGAAATATGCAGAACATGAATGCGTCGCCTCACTTCACGGGCGATGGCCAGTAACCGCTGGGTGCATTTCAGAGCGGCTTCGGCAGAACGCACTTCCGGGTGTGAAGTCCAGTCGCCTTCGCGCGCGAGGCCTGCATTTGCCCGCAGAAGTTCCTCGTCCTCGGAGTGAATGGCAACACGCCGGCGTCCATGTCTCAAGACCTCCCGCACGCCATCATCGTCCGGCACCAACAGGTCGCCGGTCGAGGCGCCCATGAATATCTTGACGCCACAGATGCCCGGCAAAAGTTCTAATTCTGCCAATTCATGCGCGTTGTCGTGGGTGGCGCCGACATAAAAAGCATGGTCACACCACATGCGGTGATACGCACGAGAGAGCTTGTCGTTAATTGCTGCTTCCGTCACCGTAAGCGGATTGGTGTTCGGCATTTCAAAGACCGTACAAACGCCGCCCATCACTGCAGCGCGCGCGCCGCTTTCAAGGTCTTCCTTGTGCTCGTTGCCAGGCTCGCGGAAGTGTACTTGCGTGTCGATAACGCCCGGCAGGATATGTAAACCAGTACAGTCCACGACCTCATCGGCATCTGACTGCTGGAGATTTCCAATTTCGGCAATGCGCCCATCGCGCACACCAACATCACGTGAAGCCTCACCATCATGATTGACGACGGTACCGTTTTTCAAAATCATATCGAATGTCTTGGTCATGTAGAGGCCTTAGCTTTTTTTGTGAGACGCGGCAAATGGAGTGAAACTAAAAGGGACCATTGAGAAGTGAAACGAAATGGCTGTTAACGGTTCGCTCGGTAGCGAATTTCGTTCCACGAAACATGCTTTGATCGCCCTTGTCTGAATTCCTCAAAATATTCATCGAGTCCGTCAACTTCCAGGCGCCTGCGGTGGCAGTGCTTAAAGCCTATATCTAATAGATCAGGCTGCTGTAGTAGAATTGATCCGGGGGCGGATATAATCCTTCCGCGTTTTGTGAGGGCTTTGGCGAATTTCAGATAAGTCTCCCGCCGCAACTCATCGTTCAAATGAAGGGTGGTGGAGAAATCAAGAATGATGTCGAACTTTTCATCAATTTGCTCAAGGCTAAAAATATAATCTTCATACAGATTTGGTTTTTTCTCCATGAGGTTGTTCATAGGCACTTCATACTGAGCAAAGGCATCCAGTGATGGCCGGTGCGAGTCTGTGCCATAATAATTACCTGCCTCCAGATACTCAATCAGATGAATCCCAACCCGGCCAGCGCCGCAACCGACATCTAACACTTTGTCTTCAGGCTTCAGTTCACGGTCTACCAGCATATCGAAGTAGATTTTACCCATGATCCAGGGCATTCCATAGGTGAGGTGGTGCTTTTCCAGAATAAATTCGCTCAAAGACGAAGTGTAATCGGTCTGGCCTTCTTCTATTTCGAGAGTTCGCCGGGCTGATTGACCGGATGTCCGCAATGTCGTGCGCCAGTTTTCCACAACACTGAAGGGGGCCTTGCTAAGCTGGTGCACTTGGCAGCTCTTGCCGAGTTGCATCTTCTTGACAGGCGCGCCAGACCCTTGAGGATTTTTCTTATTATCTAATACTTCGCTCATATTGGGTGCCTTAACTTCATTATAGTCCTGAAGCAGGCACATTAGCAAAATACTCGGGTGATTCCCGCTAAGATTTTCCACTGCTATTGGATCGTTTGGGAGATTGGTCTTGTGAAGACTGATATAAAAAGGGCGGGCACCAGGCCCGCCTTCAATAATTGATACTGTCGCCTGTCTTTACAGGGCCGCTTCCAACTCTGGCAGTACCGTGAAGAGGTCTGCTACCAGACCATAATCAGCAACCTGAAAGATCGGAGCTTCTTCATCCTTGTTAATAGCGACGATGACTTTCGAGTCTTTCATGCCAGCCAAATGCTGGATAGCACCGGAGATGCCAACAGCAATATAAAGTTCCGGGGCAACTACTTTGCCGGTCTGGCCCACTTGATAGTCGTTAGGCATATAACCAGCGTCCACAGCCGCGCGAGAGGCGCCGATGGCTGCTCCCAGTTTATCTGCAACCGGATAGATCAGTTTCTCAAAGTTTTCATTAGAAGCGAGTGCGCGACCGCCAGAAATGACAATCTTCGCTCCCTGTAGTTCCGGACGGTCTGATACTGTCAGTTCCTCTTTGACGAACTCAGAAATTGACGGGAATGACACGCCGTCTCCGATTTTCTCAATGCGTGCAGAATTACTCATCTCCGGTGCAGCAAAGGATGTGCTGCGTACCGTGATGACCTTCTTTGCATCAGAAGATTTGACCGTCGCGATGGCGTTCCCGGCATAAATCGGACGTTCAAAAGTTTCAGCATCAACCACAGCTGTGATGTCAGAGATCTGCATAACATCCAGTTTGGCGGCGACACGTGGCATAAAGTTTTTGCCGGACGTACCAGCAGGTGTCACCAGTGCATTGTAGTCCCCAGCAAGGGATAGGATCAATGCTTCGTAATTTTCTGCAAGTTGCTTTTCATAAGCATCATCATCAGCATGCAATACTTGGCGCACACCACTGATTTTAGCTGCTTCTGCAGCAACACCGTCACTGCCTGTACCGGCCACGAGAACGTCAATGTCACTGCCAATGGCAGCAGCGGCTGTCACAGCTTTACCCGTTGCATCAGACAGGGTTTCATTATCGTGTTCTGCAATAACAAGAATAGCCATAATTAGATAACTCCTGCTTCGTTCTTCAGTTTGTCGATCAGTTCAGCAACACTCTCGACCTTAATGCCAGCTTCCCGTTTTGGCGGTTCGGTGACTTTTACTTTGGTGAGGCGAAGAGCTGTATCAACGCCATAGTCAGCAGGCGTCTTTTTATCAATAGGCTTCTTCTTTGCCTTCATAATGTTTGGCAGCGACGCGTAGCGTGGCTCATTAAGGCGCAGGTCAGTTGTCACAATAGCAGGGAGGTTGAGTGCAACCGTTTGCAGACCGCCATCAACTTCACGCGTGACATGCAGTTTATCCCCTTCTTTTGCGACTTCCGATGCGAATGTGCCTTGCGGCCAGCCGAGCAGAGCGCCCAGCATCTGGCCGGTCTGGTTGCAATCATCATCAATCGCCTGCTTGCCGAGCAGAACGATTTCCGGACTCTCTTCCTCGACAATCTTTTGCAGGATTTTTGCCACGGCCAGTGGTTCCACTTCGTCATCCGTATGCACCAGAATACCACGGTCACCGCCCATGGCGAGGCCCTGACGGATCTGGTCTTGTGCTTTTTCAGGACCGATGGAAACGAGGACAATTTCCTCAGCCGTTCCGGCCTCTTTCATTTGCACGGCCTGTTCGACAGCAATTTCGTCGAACGGGTTCATGGCCATTTTTACGTTGGCGAGATCGACATCGCTTTGGTCGGCTTTCACGCGGACCTTCACATTGTAGTCGATCACGCGTTTGACAGGGACAAGCACTTTCATCTCAGTTTCTTTCTCCAGCTGATCGGTTAGAGCGCCCGGTGGGCGCCGGATTGGGGCGCACCCTAGTCTTGTGCAGGGCGAAATTCAATGTGGCGTTGCAGCATTCTCAGGAACGGTTTTTCCCCGGCTGCCACAGCACTTCGTCACCGGAGGCAATGGTTGTGTGACGGGCTGCGATGAAAAGAAAATCAGATAGCCTGTTCAGATAAGTACTGACCGGGCTCTCATCTGTAGTCTTGTCCCCAAGGCTTTCAGTAAGGCGCCAGACGTCGCGTTCAGCCCGGCGGGCAATGGCGCGTGCCAAGTGTAATGCAGCCGGGCCTTGGCCGCCGGCGGGAAGAATGAAAGACGTTAGCGCGGGAAGGGGCTCGTTCAGATCGTCCATCTGATTTTCCAGCCAGGTGATCTGGGCAGGATCCAGACGCAGTGCACCTTCCATCTCATCAGGTGTGGCAAGGTCTGCGCCGAGGTCAAAAAGATCATGTTGAATATGGGAGAGGAGGCCAGATAGCTTCTCATCCTCAATACTTGCAAGGGCAAGTCCAATAGCTGCGTTCAACTCATCGACACTGCCTATTGCCTCAATGCGGGCATCAGTTTTTGGTACGCGTGCTCCTGAAACGAGGCCGGTATCACCTGCATCACCCGTCTTGGTGTAAATTTTGTTCAGCTTCACCATCTTGGAGAGGGGAACTTTCTATGAGTTGCCTTGGGAGGCCAGCCAGACAAATAGCATCAGCAAGGCAATGGCGATTGCCTGTGCCGTTACACGCAAGCGCATCAGTTTGTTAGAATGCTCCTTGGCGAAGCTGCCGCCCTTCGCAAGGGAATAAATGCCCATGCCGAGAAATACGAGTGTCGCCAGCATGGCAATCGGAATGAGAAAATAGAGCAAAACTGTCATGTCTGATCTTTCTTACGTTCCTACTGACATAGATATTCAAGATCGCTTTGTCGAATGGCATTGACCATCTATCTGCTGATTGGCAGATCTAGTTAGCGTTCTCCGTGCCAGCAACACCTTTGCCCAGTTCACCTTCTTCCGAGCGGTGAAGACCAACCTGGCTCATCAGGTATTTCTTGATATGAATATCCGGCGGTGCAATTGCCCCAAGTCCTCCTTCTGTCACGTCAGCAAGAAGGGGTGACTTCAACTCATCTTTCCTGAAGTCCATGCGTACACTGTAAGTACGCTCCACCTGGTTACGCAGATATTTCTGGGCGTCATACCAGGCTGCTTTTTCCGGAGTCTCCTGACAGGTAGCCAGTTCCTTGCCTTTCGCGCCCCAGCGTCGCTCCGGGCAGTGATAAGGGTCGAAAGACAGGTCAAACAGGCGATCCATGATGTGGTTCATGTTTAACACGACTGTAGAACGGTCCATGCGTTCATAGGTGATCTGGCAGCGCTTTTTTTCATCATCAAACGCATTGAGCAAATCGCCGGTCAGATTGTTCCCGTCGTAATCAACACCGGCCTTGCCGTAGCGGTGCTTGGTGATCAGGTCCTCGGTCAACCAGCGCAACTCGCGGAAGGCTGTTTTGAGGCGGGCATCTCGCGATGGAGTCGAAAAACTCTCCCAGGTTCCATAGGTACCATAGATATTCTCAGGCAGCCGTTCTGGGGGATCTTTCAAGTGCACGCCTTCGCGGACAGCCGCATCAACAGCTACTTTACGCGCTTTCAGGTCACCACAGATCGCGGTCATCGCGTTGCGCAACTCCCGGATGGGATCAAAGGCATAGTCGGGGGATGCTAGCTTTCGGCGCACAAATTCATAATAGTTCAGTGTACGGTTTTCAAGTTGGAATTCTGCCATGTCCCAGTTACGAGTATCTTCCGGCCCATTCCCGACATATTGCACCATGGAAAAACCGGGCAACTCTTCATTCGGTGTGCCAACAATACGTCCGCCAATATAAGAGCCATCCTCAGTCTTGCGTGCGCCAACCAGCTTGATCGGACGCCAAGCCTTTAGGCCACCGCCAAATTCCGGGCCAGTGCGCAGGAAGTTGGCACCATAAGTCGTGCGTGAGATTGAAAAGTCAGGGTGGGAAGAAAAGATCATCACCCGGCCGTCTTCTTCAACCTCATAAACGAGCCCCACATGGCCATAGACATCATAAACGATGGCCCCTGGCACAACATGCTCACGGTCAATTGCAACGGGATAAAAATCATCAAAGCTGTCACCCGCTCCGGTAATTGGGTGCGTGCGGAACATTGCCGTTGAGACTTCGCCGCGAATTCGTCTCAACAGCCCGGGTGCATTGATCGGGCTGCCATTACTTCTGGTGATGACAGAGCGCCGACTTGCTACGATGTTACCGTTAGTGGAATAGCGCGTATCTTCGCGTGCGCCATCAGCTGTGCGCATGGCGTCTTGGTAGGACCAGGGCAGGCCATTCTTCCACGCATAATATCCACGCAGGAAGTACGCCATATCCGCGCAGTCGCCGAGGTAGATCGTGTCGTCTTCAAGGTCTCGATATGGATTCGCCGGGTGGCGCAGGCATTCATCGATCGATGCACACTTTGTTCTACCAAGGCTGGTAACAAATGCCTGGTAGCCGCGCTCATCATCGGCATCCCACTCGGTTCTATAAAGCTTCCAGCTGCTACCAGTATTTTTTGCGGGTGGAATCAGGTCCCGCAATTCCATCGGGTCGCGTGTTGAGAAGACGCCATCTTCCGTGATGATATAATTATAGCCATCTGCTGGCACCGCCGGGTTCAGATAGGTCGGCTGGCCAGGTACTTCTTCGTCGGGCGAGATGATCAGCGGCGGAAACTCGTAGACATGAGGTGACTGAGCCGCAGCGTTGCAGAAGTGAAAGCAGCAAATACCAAGTGCGGCCCCCCAAAGCCCCTTAGAAAAAACAGATTTACCTACCACCAGACATCCCCATGTTGATACTTTTCCTTAGCCCGATATAGCCTGCAGGTTAAGGGCCTCCACATGACAAACTCACGAATCGTGTTCGCGGATACACACTGGCGTGGTGCAAATTGGACACCAAGGCCTTACAATAGCGATACATTTGTGTATTTGACAGCGTGGGTGAGCTTCGGATAGCTCTAGTTATATGACACTTTTGTGACAATCCGGCGCGTTGCTTATCCAGCGCGCTGGCCGTAAAGGATTTTTATGCCCATCGGTCAATCCAGATCATCCGTTGCCGCTTTGGAGCACTTTGCCCGCGTTCGCATGACATTGGGTGGTGCGGTGGAGGAGCAGCTGCATTCCTCCATCCAGGCGCTTGAGAAACGCGATATCAATCTGGCAAATGAAGTCATTGAAAAAGATGTGATGATAGACCAGTTGGAGCAAGAACTACGCGAAGCTGCGGTTGAGTTGTTGAGCAGCGTTTGGCTACCCAAACCGCACATACCGGAAATCCTGTCCACGTTAAGTGTCTCCAAAACTCTTGAACGCATTGGTGATCTTTCGAAGAATGTCTCCAAGCGCACACTGGTAATTTCCGGTGAAGACGCTGGTGATCTGGTCGTGACAGTTGCACGGCTCGGGAAGCAGGCTCTCAACCAGTTGAATGACGTGCTTGATGGGTATCGCGAACGGGATATTAAGCTCGCCAAGTCCGTCTGGAATTCAGACAGTCAGCTGGATGAGATGTTCAATTCCATTTTTCAGGAAATTGCTGAGTATATCGTCCAGGACAAGTCTCATATTACGGCAGGTTTGCATCTCTCTTTCGTCGCCAAGAATTATGAGCGTATTGGTGATCACACGACGAATATCGCTGAACAGCTGCAATACTCCCTGACCGGAGAATTTCCCGAAGCGAAACGACCCAAGGGCGATGATACAAGCAGCAGTATCCTGGCTCGCGACAGCGACTAGAGGTCTGCCCTGATCGGATCAGGCGGCCTCATATTTTCTCATGCGCCGTGTTTTCCTGTTCTGAAATGAGAAAATCAGGCTAATTTTCAGCGATTTTGCCGGGACGGTATGCAAGCGTGACTTTTCAAGTCTGGAAATCCAACTTTCGCATGCCCAATTCTGGAACGTAAGGTAAACAAGGAGAGGGATAATTTATGGATCCGATTGGTATTTTCGTGGGCATCCTCGTGGTGCTGTCAATTTTTGTTTTATTCTCGACTGTAAAAATGGTGCCGCAAGGGTTCGAGTTTACGATTGAGCGGTTTGGGAAATATCAGAAAACCATCACTCCCGGCCTACACTTGCTGGTGCCTTTTATTGATGCTGTTGGTCGCAAAATGAACATGATGGAACAGGTGATAGACATTCCCTCTCAAGAAGTGATCACCAAGGACAACGCAATGGTGCAAGCGGATGCTGTTGCCTTTATTCAGGTCATGGACGCTGCTGCCGCGGCCTATGAGGTGTCAAATCTTCAGCGGGCGATTGAGAACCTATCCATGACAAATGTGCGTACTGTGATTGGTTCGCTTGACCTTGATGAGGTTCTTTCCAAGCGGGACGACATCAACAGCCGTCTGTTGAGTGTGATTGATGCTGCAACGAATCCCTGGGGTGTTAAGGTCACTCGTGTTGAAATCAAAGACCTGACTCCCCCGGCGGATATCACCGAGGCCATGGCTCGGCAGATGAAAGCCGAGCGCCTCAAGCGTGCAGAGATCCTGACCGCAGAAGGGGAAAAGCAATCAGCTATTTTGCGAGCGGAAGGTGAGAAGCAGTCTACCATTCTTGAGGCTGAAGGTCGTCGTGAAGCTGCCTTTAGAGATGCTGAGGCGCGTGAACGTGAGGCCGAAGCTGAGGCAAAGGCGACTGCAGATGTGTCTGCCGCGATTGCAAATGGTGATGTCCAGGCGGTCAATTACTTTGTTGCACAGAAATATGTGGAAGCTTTTGAAAAACTGGCGATCTCGCCGCAGCAGAAATTGGTTATTGTGCCAACTGAGATGACGGGTCTTGTCGGTTCGATTGGTGGTATTGGAGAACTCACCAAAACAATTATGGAAAAAGAACCCCCGCGGGCGAATGGCTCTGTACCGCCAACTGTTTCGGGTGGCATGTAAGTCAGTGGTCAGAAAGGGACTATCATATGTCTGAGTTCATTACTTTTCTGGCGGAGATGCCTTTTTGGTACTGGTGGGTGTTGGCAGTCGGCCTGCTAATACTGGAAATAGCAACGGGTACGACTTATGTCCTCTGGCCTGCCATCGCGGGATTCATCGTAGGAATTGCAGACATCTGGATACTCGATGGTCTGTGGCAGATACAGCTCTTCCTGTTTGCCGCCATTACTTTTGCACTAACAATGTTTGGAACGCCCTACGCCAAGCGATGGCTACATTCTGTCAAAACTGATCATGAGCACCTCAATAAACGGGGAGCACAGAAAGTCGGGAAGCATGCTGTCGTGTCGGTCGCTTTCACCGGTGGCAAGGGCAAAGTAAAGTATGGTGACACACAATGGATCGCCGAAAGCGACGCTGATCTTTCAGAAGGTACTACGGTCGAGATTACGGACGTTCGTGGTACAACGATGGTGGTAAAGGCTATTTAAATATTAAGGCTGGCGCCGAAGCCGATCAGGTTTCCGGCCGGGTCCCAGACATGAAATTCACGCATGGCATGCCCTGGTTGATCGACCGGGGCATTTTCTATGCGCCCCGGTGCGAAGCCGCGATCCTGGGAGCGAGCCAGCAATTCAGCGTGTAATTCATTGAGGGCCTCGATATCAGAAAGCTCTGTATAGCAGGCTGTATTCTCGGCAATTTGTCTGTCTTCGCACTTCCAGAAGTGCAGCGTCATGTCTCCACGTCGGACAATAGCGTAATCACCATTGTCGAAAACAGCCTGTTTGGGAAATCCGAGATGGGTTGCATACCACGCCGCCAGTTTGCCCGGATCAGGAGCAGCGAATTTGGGCGCGGTATGCGATCTATTCAGCGGATCTGTCACAGACAGGGTTGGCTTTCCTCATTTGGCAGCCTTTACGCTTTCAACCCATTGTTCAACGCGTCGCTCCAGGATGACCAGTGGCATGGCGCCGCCACCGAGTACCGTGTCGTGGAAACCGCGAATATCGAAGTCTTCGCCAAGTTCGGCTTCCGCATTGCGGCGTAATTCCTGTATTTTCAGCATGCCGATCTTATAGCTTGTTGCCTGGCCTGGCAGTACGATATAGCGCTGCACCTCCGAGCCAGCCTGTGCTTCCGGTGCAGCAGTGTTGGCCAGGAAGTACTCCACAGCCTGTTCCTCGCTCCAGCCTTTAGCGTGGAGACCGGTGTCGACCACAAGACGGACGGCGCGCCACATTTCAGAGCCGAGTCGGCCAAACTCTGAAAGCGAGTCTTCATATGTGCCCGGCATTTGCTTGGCGAGCCATTCCGAATAAAGCGCCCATCCTTCTACATAAACAGTGAAACCGGCTTGTGTGCGGAAGGTTGGAACGTCTTCCAGTTCTTGCGCGATCGAAATCTGCATATGGTGACCCGGCAGTCCTTCATGATAGGCGATAACTTCGAGTTCCCGTTTGGGTAATGCCTTCATGTCAGAAAGGTGCGCATAATAGATGCCCGGTCGTGCGCCATCTGGTGTGCCCGGGAAGTAGTGCTGTGCAGCACCATCCTGCTCGCGGAATGGCTCCACGCGACGCACTTCAAGGTCTGCCTTAGGCAAGATACCAAAATATTCAGGGAGAACGGCCTTGATTTTATCGATAGCAGCTGTCGCATCATCGATATATCCTTGGCGACCTTCGTCCGTATTCGGGAAATAAAGACGTTCGTCCTCTTTGTTGTCGCGAAGGAATTTAAAGAAAGCAGGCAGGTCCCCTTCAAAGCCAAATTCGTCCTTGATGGCCACCATCTCCGTGCGCAGACGTGCCACTTCTGACAAGCCGATTTCATGAATTTCATCCGCTGTCAGATTGGTCGTCGTCTGGTTAGCGAGGCGTTCATTATAATAGGCAATGCCGTCAGGCAAAGCGCTCACGCCTTGTGCTTCTTCAGATGTATTGACGATATCTTTTTTCTGCCAGTCAATCAGCTCTTTATAAGCAGATTGCCAGTCGCCAGTCAGGGCAGCGCGTGCCAGTGCTTCAAATTCATCAGCGCGTTCCTGAGAGATTTGCTCACGCTCGACGAGAGAGTCCAGTTCCGATTTTACATCCGCCCAGATGTCACTGTCCTTGTCGCTGTCATCGAATGGCGCACCTGAAATGATCTTGGTTGCTTCCTCAATTACAAATTCAAAAGAAAAGCGCGGTGGGCGCACGCCCCGTTCAGCATTCTCTTTGGACAGAACAATTAGCTGACGCAAACCTCTTGCAGATTCGTTGATACGGGAGATGTAGGCTTCCATGTCGCTCTCTGTCTCGACATTATGGAAGGTGATGAGGAGTTGCGGGAAGAACGAGTGGATGGACTGCATCTGCTCAAAAATATACGCATTATAACGGAATGGGACGGCAGCCTCGGCCAGTTCAAGCTGATATTCCCAGATGTCCCAGGAAATCTGAGCTTCTGGTGTCAGTTGATCATAATCGAATGTTGCGTTCATGTCGGCGACACTCTGGCGTTGCCAGGCTAATTGTTCATCAGCGGCTTCGCGCGAGAATTGGTCAATTTTATCGTAGTCTGTCTTGCGCCCAAGGAATGTCTGCTGGATTGGGCTGAAAGCGAGCTGTTCTTCAAACTTTTCTTCAAACCAGGCATTCAGACGGGCAGTTTCCGCCTCCGTCACAGCCGCGTCATTAATCTCGGCAACTGTAACTGATGACTCTGCAGGTGTGCTGGTAGCTTCGTTTTCTGCGCCGCCACAAGCGGTAAGCACGGTGGTAGCAAGCAGAATGGAGAGAGTTTTATGCATTTTATAATCCCTTTTTGATCCCCTGATCATATGCGCGAGCATACAGAATTGTACCGCTATGGCACATCCGCCCTGCGTCGCAAACTTACGAAAACATTAGTTAATCCTGAAACGGCTTTTGCAGCTATCAGAACAATAGCTTTAGCGAGTGTTAACTGAAACTTGCCATACTACAATCAACGAGAAGCTGAGATGCGCAAGAAAAACAACCGGCTGACAGAGCGATTCAATTCGATCGCAAGTAGTCAACCTGTGGTGTCCACCGCACCACCGGTCCGGTCAAAGCGTGCGCCTCGTGAAGCTGACCGGGTGACATGCTATCGTTACGGCAAAATAAAATACGGAAACTTTGAACCCGTCCAGGTTGTCATCAAGGATGTAAGTCCTGGCGGCGCACGCATTGTGTTGGAACATGCCAGTAAGTTACCGAATACCATACTGCTAAAAGCACCATCATCAGGCATCATGCGTAAATGCCTCGTGGTCTGGCAGCGTGGTCACAGTGCAGGTGTGAAATTTGTCTAACGGTCCATCTGTGACAGTTTTGGTTCAGCGTGTTGCCACCGGGACATCGCCGGAATAGTCGTAAAATCCGCGACCTGTCTTACGGCCAAGCCAGCCTGCTTCAACATACTTGATGAGCAGCGGGCATGGACGATATTTCGAATCTGACAAGCCTTCGTAGA
The DNA here is from genome assembly GCA_022763145.1 of Aquisalinus sp. Taxonomy (GTDB): domain Bacteria; phylum Pseudomonadota; class Alphaproteobacteria; order Caulobacterales; family Parvularculaceae; genus Aquisalinus. The sequence goes on from JALEGM010000042.1 coordinate 23,503, forward strand.
GAACCTGCATGATCGAAAGGCAGGTATCGAGACCGATGAAATCGGCCAGTTCCAGCGGCCCCATCGGGTGGTTCGTGCCCAGTTTCATGCCGGTATCAATAGCTGTCACAGTACCAACGCCCTCATAGAGAGTGTAGATCGCTTCGTTGATCATTGGCATCAGGATGCGATTAACGATGAAGGCGGGGAAGTCTTCCGAGACCGCCATTTTTTTGCCGAGGCGTTCAACCAGCATCTTACCAACTTCAAAGGTCTCCTGGTTTGTGGCGATACCACGGATGACTTCCACGAGTTGCATTACCGGTACAGGATTCATGAAGTGCAGGCCGATGAATTTCTCCGGACGATCCGTTGCGGCGGCAAGCGCTGTAA
>JALEGM010000043.1 GCA_022763145.1 Aquisalinus sp.
GCGGCCTCAATGTCTTTGCCTCAGATCTGGAGGCGGTCTTGAGTGAGCACCCGGATGTGTTGGATTGCGCTGTCGTCGCCGCTGCGTCCGAGCGCTGGGGAGAAACACCCGTTGCTTTCGCCGTTTTGTCAGGCAAGGCCGCAGCGTCTCCCCAAGATCTGCTTGAGTGGGTCAATGCGCAATTGTCAAAGCATCAAAGGCTGGCCGAAATCATCCCTAGCGACGAGTTGCCAAGGAATATGATGGGCAAGCTCATGAAGCAGACATTGCGTGAGAAGCTGCGCCAGCAACGCGCCTGAACCCCCCGGGACACATTATACGTACTCAGATGGTTTTCAGGATTGCAGGCGGGCGCGCAATTCCTTTTTCAGAACCTTGTCCAGCGTGCCTTTCGGCAGTTCGTCCAGGAAATGAACAATCTTCGGCACCTTGAAGTCCGCGAGGTGCTCCGCGCAGGCCGACTGGACCGCCTCCGCGGTCAGGCTGGCCCCTGGGAGGGGAACGACAAAGGCGACCGGAACTTCATCGAGCAGCGGATCGGATTTGCCGACAATGGCAGCCTCTTGCACGCCCGCAATAGCAATAATCACGCGCTCAATCTCGGATGCAGCAACATTTTCGCCGCCGATTTTGAGCATGTCTTTCTCGCGATCTGCGAAGTACAGATCGCCGCTGGGGGCGACAGTCACGAGATCACCGGTCTTCAACCATCCGTCTTCGGTAAAGGCTTGCGATGTGGCTGTTGGATCATTGAGATATTCCAGGAAAAGGCTCAATCCCCTGATGCCCTGGACTTCCAGACGGCCTGTTTCGCCAGCTCTCGCAGGCTCGTCGGCCTCAGTCAGTATGCGGACGCCGTATTCAGGGGCAGGCCGGCCCATGCTCATTTCGGGGCAGGTCCAGTTCAGATCGGAGAGCGTTCCGTGGCTGACCGTTTCGGTCATGCCCCACCAGCCGATGGTCTTGATGCCCCACAACTCTTTAATCGCCGTAATGTCGGCAGCACACGCCCACAGGCGGAATTTGTGATCTTCGGGAAACGGTTTTCCCAGAAGGGTCTGAATGGTAAAGCCGATCATATTCGCCCAGGTGCAGCCATGCCTTGTCGCAATGTCCCAGAACCGGGACGCGGAAAATTTTGGCTGAAGGATGATTCTCCCGCCGCTCCAAAGTGTTGCGAGTACGGAATATCCGATGGCGTTCGTGTGAAACAATGGCAGGAAAACCGGGGTCACATCATGCTCTGTCAGGCGCGCATGGCTGGAATTCACGGAGCCGGCCCAAAGGGCGTTGGCATGCGTCCAGACCACACCTTTCGGCCGTGAGGTGGTTCCTGAGGTATACTGTACTGATGCTGGCAAGGCTGGATCAGGCGCGCGCCGAACGGGCTCAAATGTCTCCGGCGTCAAGGCAGAGAGGGAATGTACCCCGCCATCCGCGATGGTTGCTTCGGCGGGCTCGCCGGGATTGCTCTGCCGGCAAAAGACAGGCGCATCCTGTGACATGCATTTGCGCACCATTGCAGCGTATCTTGGCTGGGTCAGCGCCAGACGGGCCTCACTGTGGCGCGCGAAATAGGCCACCTCATCTTCGGGGCAGCGTGTATTCGTCGTTACGGCAACAGCCCCCAACAGCGCGCAGCCGAACCAGGCGAATAGAAATTCGGGACAATTGTCCATGTGGATGAGGACCTTGTCGCCCTTGCCAATACCTTGCGCGGCAAGGCCAGCAGCGTAGCGTTCGGCAATCTGCTGAAACGCTTCGTAGGTCCACTCTGCGTCTTCGTCTGTGAAGGATTCCCAGGCGATGAACACCTTGTCTTTTGAAACCTCCGCTCGCGTGCGCAGAAGCCATGCCACATCGCGTCCCAGGAACATGTGCTGCGGAAAGTCGGCTATGGTTTTGGCAGCTGACATGATGAATACCCTGAAGGCTGAGGATTATTGGCTGGACTGCAGGTTTTCGATCCGCCGGGCATGGTAGTCCATGTTGCCGAGCCAGGCTTCAAACGCGATGAGCCGCTTGAAATAGTGCCCGACATGATACTCCTCGGTCATGCCCATTCCGCCATGGAGCTGGATCGCCTGGCGGCTGATCTGTTGGGCCGCCTGCACCAGTTGAACCTTGGCTTGTGATATGGCGAGCTTTCGTTCTTGCGCGGGCTTTTGAAGCTGCAAATTGGCATAAAGCGATATGGCCTTGGCCAGCTCCAGCTCGACATAGAGATCGGCAAGCCGGTGTTGAACAGCCTGGAAAGAGCCAATTGAACGATCAAACTGTGTGCGTGTTTTCACATAGTCCAATGTCGTTTCGAACAGGTGTCGCATGGCCCCGACCGCATCGGCGCAAAGGGCGGCTGTAGTCCGATCCGTCGCTTCTTCCACGATCGCCAACCCCTCATGCGCCTTGCCGAGCAGCAAGTCTATGCCGATCCGCGCGCCTTCGAAAGTGACCTCACTGGCGCGCTGCCCATCCGTTGTGGTAAAATCTCGGCGCTGAGTTGAAACTGTGTCGGCGGGCACCAGAAAAAGGCTGATATCGCGGTTGCCATCAACGCAGGCAGTGGTCAGAAAATAATCCGCATGCGGGCCATCCAGAACCATGGTTTTTGTGCCTGTCAGCCGAAAACCGTCCGCATCTCGACTTGCCGCACAAGAAATATTTTCCAGGCCATAGTGACGCTCAGGCTCGGCATGAGCGAAGGCAGCGCGTGTTTCGCCTGAAATGATCGCGGGTATCAGGCGCGATTTCTGCTCTGGAGTGCCAGCAAGACTGAGCGCGGTTCCGCACAAGACCACCGAAGAATAATAATGTGCTGCGATGCCGCCCTTTCCAAAGGCTTCGGCCAGCAACATCAGTTCGACATCGCTGTCGGGAAATCCGCCGAATTCTTCCTCAAATCCAAGCGACAGCCAACCAAGTTCCGCAAAGCTGTTCCAGGTCTCCTGGATTGAGCTTGTTGAGCCTTCTTTCTCAACGAAGCGCACAACACTATCGCGAAAGGCCTGCTGTTCTTCTGTAAGGTTCAGGTCCAAGGGTCAGCTCCTAAAGGCCAAGTACATGTTTTGCGATGACGTTTCGCTGCACTTCATCTGAGCCGCCATAGATCGTGGCGGCGCGGCGGAAGAAGAACAGGGTCAGGGTCTTTGTAATGAAGCCTGGGCCGATGGACTCTTCATTCGCGTTTTCCAGCTGGGATCCGGGGGCATGCGCATTGGCGTACTCGCCCATTGCCTCAACCGCTGCTTCGGAGACTTCCTGTTGTAACTTGGTGCCAACCATTTTCAGGATTGAAGCTTCTGGTCCGACATGGCCGGTTTGCTCTTCTCTTGCGAGACATTGCAGTTCGGTGATTTCCAGTGCCTTTAGCCGCGTTTCAAGCAGAGTGAGTTTGCGCTTGAAGCTCGGAGTTTCCGACAGTGGGCCGTAGGGTGTCTGCCGGGTTTCAGCAAAGATCCGCAAATGCTGTAATAGATTTTGGGTTTCCGCGACGCCGGTCAGCCCGGTGCGCTCATGACCCAGCAGGAATTTCGCGCAGGCCCAGCCCTTGTTTTCTTCACCTATCCGGTTGCCGACCGGAACCCGCACATCATTGAAGAACACTTCATTCAGGTGATGGTGGCCATCGATTGTCATGATGGGGCGGACTTCAATGCCGGGCGAGGACATATCGATCAAAAGGAAACTGATGCCTTCCTGGGGGCGTCCCTCCGAACTGGTGCGAACAAGGGCGAACATCCAGTCGGCCCAATGGGCATAGCTTGTCCAGATTTTCTGGCCATTGACGACATAGTCATCGCCGTCTCGAACTGCCGATGTCCTCAGTGACGCCAGATCAGAACCGGCGCCCGGCTCGGAAAAACCCTGGCACCAGAAGGTGCTTCCATCCAGAATGCCCGGTATGAAGCGTTCTTTTTGTTCATTTGTTCCAAATTCCAGTAAAACTGGACCAAGCATGCGAATGCTGAATGGCATGATCAATGGAGCGGGTGTGCGGGAAAGTTCCTGATCGAAGATGTATCTCTGGGTGAGGGACCAGCCGGTCCCTCCAAGGGCCTTTGGCCAGGATGGGGCAATCCAGCCCTTTTCATACAGGATCTTGAACCAAAGATCGTGATCAGACCTGGTAATTTCTTTTCCAGACAGCACCTTATCTTGAAGGGTATCAGGGATAGCCTGTTGCAGGAAATCCCTGACTTCCTCTCGAAAAGCCCTATCTGATTTTGTCAGCTCTAAGTCCATTTCCTTGCTCACAATCAACCTTGAGGGCGCTCTGCCTGGTGAACGCTCGGAGAAACATTAAACCAGTGACAAAAGCGTGTAAACAGAAAACAGTACAAATGTACA
>JALEGM010000044.1 GCA_022763145.1 Aquisalinus sp.
AAACAGGCCGTGTTGCCGTTTTTGCTGGTAATCCCCGTGCTTTTCGGTCTCGGGCTTGCACTGGTTTATTTCATGATTATGCCGTTTGTGATCAATTTCGCTCTGGGTATGGAGCGACCGTTGGAAGAGGGGCAGGAACTCGCCTATAATCTCATTGTCTTTGTAGGAGATTATCTCTCGCTCATCATGACACTGATGATCGCTTTCGGCTTTGCTTTCCAGCTACCGGTCATCCTCACGCTGCTTGCCATGGCAGGTATCGTTGATGCCGGGTTCCTGCAACGCAATCGACGATTCGCTATTGTCGGCATCTTTCTGGTCGCAGCGTTCCTGACACCGCCAGATCCGATCAGTCAGATCGCCCTCGGATTGACGATATGGATGCTATATGAAGTTTCGATCCTGGCCGTTAAGGTCGCCGCAAAACGCAGCGACCCTGAGGAAGTTGAAACAACCAGCTAATCAGTCACTGACTGACTTATGCCAGCTGGCATAAGGGCCATTCCCGAGCATCCCTGCCTGAACCATCTTTGCAACGCCATTCACGGCATCCGGGCCAGCCGTGTTCGGGTGAACTGCCCGGCGCAGTGGCCGCGTTCCCGCAGGCATCGCCATGATCTCGGCAATGGCACGTGGAATGTCCATTGGGTCCGTGCTTTGACTTCCGTTGAACATGCCTTGCGCAATGGTCAGGTGTGCCTCGTATGCAGCCACGCGTTCTTCACCGACCCGCTCCAGCAGGCCTTCAAAATTCTTGGTGCCGTTCTCCCAGATCTTGGTCGGGTAGCCGCCAGGTTGAATGATTGTCACCTCAACGCCGAAAGGCGCAAGTTCATAGGCCATGGCTTCAAACATCGCTTCAACCGCAAACTTGGTTGAGCAATAAAGTCCAAGATTCGGGAGGACCAGTCTGCCCAGTTGGGAGGAGACATTGAAGATATGTCCGGCGCTCGCAGCGCGCATCTTCGGCAGCACAGCTTTCGCCATGCGATGGTAGCCATGCAGGTTCACATCATAGATGCGGGAGATCGACTGCTCGTCGTGAATCTCAATCGGGCCGCCATAGGCAATCCCGGCATTGTTGATGAGGACGTCCAGCGCACCGCCGGCAATGCTCTCAGCCTCAGCGACACCGCTGGCAATTTGCTCAGGCTTGGTCACGTCAATTTCAACAACGGACAGCTTCAGATTTTCATCATTGGCTAGATCGCGCAATTCCTCCGCTTCCGGGCGCGGGACGTTACGCATTGAAGCAATGACGGTTGCTCCATGGCGCGCCAGATGCTGCGCCGCGAGCTTGCCAAAACCGGAACTTGTGCCGGTAATCAGCACGGACTGACCGGCAAAGTTCATTTCTTCAGCAGCAGCTTTCGTGCCTGCGAGACTTGCAGCGGTGGCCATCGTGGCGGCACCTGCCAGAACTTGGCGGCGGTTCGGGGTAATTCTGGATTTGGTCATGACTGTTCTCCTTCTAAAAGCAGAATGGCAGCTAATCACGATCAGGTCACGCATTTCAGCATCGGCCTAGCGGCTTCGTGAAGCTCTGGTTGATCGAGTTACTACCAGACTTATGGGCTGCCCGGGTGTTTATGATAGAGTGGGGCACGGTAAATAAGATGGACGCTACACTCATGCGTATTGTTACTCTCATTGTTGGCGCTGTTGTCGCCTTGCTCGCAGCTGCTCTGTTCTGGTTCGATCGACAGTTTGAGGAGCCGGAAGCCGAACTGGTGCCGTCAGTCGCCGGAGTGCTGGAAGCAAAATCCGTTCTCGCAGTCTTTGCGCATCCTGATGATGAGCAACTGGTGACGGGCCTTCTCCTGCGGGCCAAGAGCCGGGACGGCGCGATCACACGCATGATAACCGCCACCAAAGGCGAGGCGGGCAAGCAGACGCCCATTGTTGCACGCCAGGAAGACCTTGGCGTGGTGCGCCATGCGGAAGCGCTTAAAAGCGGTTTTGCCTTGGGGCTTGATGAGCAGGAAGTCTGGGACTATCCGGACAGCGGCGTTGCGGACGCAGATTACGAAGAACTTGTCCGCCGTCTGATGGATCGCATGGCGATATGGCAGCCGGATTTGGTTGTCACGTTCTGGCCAGAGAGCGGTTTCTCAAACCACCCCGACCATATGAGGATGGGCCAGGCCACACGAGATGCCGTATATCGTATTCGTTCAACCTCGCCCGAGACCGCGCCGGCGATAATCGCTTATGTGCTTGCCCCACGACTGATGATGTCCCGCTTCGGTGGAGAGAGCGGGCAACTGGTTGCCAGCAATCAGCCCGCGCCGACACACGCCATGCCGGGCGAGGCAGATGCGAAAATCCGCGGTTGGGAAATCCATGCCTCACAGCGCAACTATGTTCGCGATGTGTACGGAATGCCCGCCTGGTTCCTGCACCGCGTCAACGATAAGGAATTTTACTATGTGGAGGAATTCTCAGACCAGCCCTAGTTCGACTTCCGCTTCGGCAGTGTGCCCTCGAATTTCGAAATAATCCCCAACATCACCTCATCTGCACCGCCACCGATAGAGGCGAGGCGACCATCCCGATAGGCGCGGGCAATCGGGCTGTCAGCGGTGAAGCCCATGCCGCCCCAATATTGTAGGCAGGCGTCAGAAATTTCGCGGGCCAGGCGCCCGGCTTTTAGTTTGGCCATGGAGGCAAGCCGCGTCATATCTTCTCCGTTCACGTAATTTTCAACACAGCGATAAACGAGGGACCGCAATAGCTCCACTTCCGTGCGCAACTCTGCGAGGCGGAAATGCACAACTTGATTATTGATGATCGGCTGATCGAATGTATGCCTCTCTTTGGTATAGTCGATGGTCATGTCGATCTGCTTGTCGAAACCTTTCAGGGCATTTGCTGCCGCCCAGATGCGCTCTGCCTGAAACTGCACCATCTGCAGCATGAAGCCGGTGCCTTCCTCGCCAATACGATTGCGTTGTGGCACGCGCACATCATCGAAGAAAATCTGGCCGGTATCCGAGGAATGCATCCCCATCTTGTGGATTTTCTGCTTCTCAATACCCGGCGAGTCCATCGGCACCATGATAAGAGATTTATTGCGGTGCGGATGATCGTCGGAGGTGTTGCACAAGAGACAAATCCAGTCTGCCTGGAGCGAGTTGGTGATCCACATTTTTGACCCGGAGATCACATAATCATCGCCATCCTTACGCGCGGTGGTTTTTACCGATGCCACGTCAGACCCGGCCCCAGGCTCTGACACGCCAATGCAGCCCACCATGTCACCGGCGATGGCGGGTGCCAGAAATTCCTTCTTCAGCTCATCCGAGCCGAAATTGTGCAGGGCAGGGGTGCACATGTCTGTCTGCACGCCGATAGCCATGGGCACGCCGCCACAGTTTATCATGCCCAATTCTTCGGCGATCACGACATTGTAGGTGTAATCCAGCCCGAGCCCGCCATATTCCTCGTCGTAAGACACACCGAGCAGGCCAAGATCGCCCATCTTCTTGAATACTTCATGGGCCGGGAAAATCTCTTCCTTCTCCCATTCATCAACGTAAGGGTTGATCTCCTTCTCGATGAATTTGGCTGTGGTTTCGCGCAGTTGCTCGTGCTCGGCGGTGAAAAGCATCTTTTAATCCTCCCAAAAGGTTCTCTTTGAGGAGAATATATATTGGACGTTGCAGGTGGCACAGGTTCTTTAGCAGTCGTAACTGTAACGCCCGCAGGTAAAAGGCCCCCCGCGCTAGCCAGCTTTGCCGATGGTTCTGGTGATTTTCAGTGCTTTTCGATATTTGTGGCGGCGCTGATAGACATAGGCGCAAAAGCGTGCCGCTCCGAACGTACGCCAGCCGGCATCCAGTTCGATCTGATCTGTCCACAAGACCTTGTCGCCCAGCGGCTGAACAGAGAGATTATGATCCCACCGTCTGATAGCGGGGTTATGTTCGCGGCTCTGAATGATGCGGTTTTCATAATCCAGGGTTTCCACATGCATCACATGCCCCCTGGTTTTCAGAAATCCCCACATCGTCACATCAACGGTGTAAGTCTCGCCTTCTTTGGCCGGTTCCTCCGGCAGTCCTTCATAAGTGGCGAGTCCGGACATGGCCTCAACCAGTTCCGAGAGATTCATCGCTTCACGGAAAATCGCATCTGCGTTGCCGTCATAGAGAGCCGTGACTGTGATGAGGGCGGTCATGGGTCAAGCAATCTCAAAAATGCCATCCACCTCCACGGCCGCGCCAAGGGGCAGGGAGGATGAGCCGACGGCGGCTCTCGCATGTTTGCCGGCAGAGCCCATGGCATTGACCATCAGGTCGGACGCGCCATTGATAACCTTCGGGTGATCCGTGAATTCCGGTCCGCAATTGACGAAGCCGCCAAGGCGTACGCACCGCACCGCACGGTCAAGATCTCCCTCGCAGGCTGCTTTTAACTGCGCCAGCAGGTTGATGGCGCAGGCCTCAGCTGCCTTCACGCCGTCTTCCAGTGAGAGCTCACCGCCAACCTTGCCGGTGATCAGCCCATCAGGTCCGATTGAAACCTGCCCTGAGATCATGACCAGATTGCCGGTAATGACAAAGGGCACGTAGTTGGCAACCGGCGCGACAGGCTCTGGCAATGTTATGCCGTAGTCGGACAGGTTCTTTTCGATCAGGGACATGCAGTTCTCTCCTTCATTTCTTCTGGCGCAGGTTACGCCCTGTACCAATGGCATTATCACCAAATTTCTCCCGCAGGGAATCAACAGCCTGTTCGCGCGCTGACAGGCGCGTGAGATCATCCATGAACAGGTATGATTGGCCTGTTTCCCCGGCAACTTCAATCTCGGAGAAACCGATCCCGATCAGCCTGTACGCCTCGCGGGAGATTTCACCGGGAATGACCTCGCGCAACAGACTGCGACCAGTATCAAATGCCACGCGCGCAAGATTGGTCGGATAGTCCAGTGTTTTGCGCCGTGTTAAAGAGCGAAAACCAGCCGTCTTGAGCTTCAGTGTGATGACACGCCCTGTGAAGCCTTTCTCTTTCATTCGGGCTGAGACTTTCTCGGAAAGTTGCCAGAGAATATCCTCCAATTCCTTGTACGCCCGAATATCTACCTGAAAAGTCGTCTCGGAAGACAGGCTTTTTGTCTCCCGTGACGGGGTGACCGGTCGGTGATCTTCGCCGCGCGCCAGCTTGGCTAGGCGCAGGCCATGTTCGCCATATTGATCTGCGAGCTTCTTTATATCTGTAGTCTGAAGGTCGCCAATAGTATGATAACCATCACGCGCGAGTTTTGCGCCAAAAGACTTGCCTACGCCCCAGATCAGACTGATTGGCTGTTTGGCGAGAAAGGAGGTTGTCTCCGCTTTGCCGATGATGAAAAAGCCGCGTGGCTTGTCAAAGTCCGAGGCGAGTTTTGCGAGAAACTTGTTGTGGCTGAGGCCAATGGAAACCGTGATCCCGACTTTCTCTTCAATGCGCGAGGCGAGTTTTGCCAGTGTCAGGGCTGGCGGTGTGCCGTGCAGTTTCTGCGTACCTGAAAGGTCCATGAAAGCTTCATCAGAAGAGAGTGGCTGTACGAGGGGTGTCAGCGCCTCCATCTCGGCCCGAATGGCCTGGGATGCTTCACGAATCTTTTCGCCATTTGGTTTCATGACTACAGCCTGCGGGCAGGCTTGCAGGGCCTTGAACATCGGCATTGCTGAGCGGATGCCATAGGTCCGCGCAATATAGCAGCAGGTTGAGACGACCCCGCGTCTGCCGCCGCCAATAATTAAAGGCTTGTCAGCAAGAGTCGGGTCATCACGTTTCTCCAGTGCGGCAAAAAAAGCGTCACAATCCAGATGTGCCATTGAAAGGGTGGCCAGTTCTTCGTGTTTCAACACGCGGGCACTTTTACAGTTCGGACATAGCGGCGAAGGTGCAGATAACCAGAAATGACAGTCCCGACAGAGAGCTGCAGGTGTCGGAGGGTCCGAAAGTGTTAGCAAATCGTTACCGAAATTTGCCATTTTATTAACATCCCGTTAGTGATTGGTCGGATGGGCTGGATTTCTAATCATTTGTTTTTATTACATAAATCAATTTCATGCGCGAGAACAAATGCGAACGTCCGACCTTTTGATGGTCGGACGTCCGACCCGTCCGACCGGTTCAATATAAAATCCCCTCTTTTTCTGCCCAGGCATCTGCATTTACTCTGGCGTCGCGACTGAAGTCTGAGTGCATGACCAGGTAGTGGTTCCAGATTGTGGTCAGCTGCTTCGGAGAGTGTCCGCTGACGGCACATACGCGCACCGTGTCGTTTCCTGACATGAACAATCTAGTGATGCCTGTGGCGCGCGTGTCGTGCAGCACCAGGTCCTGGCAGCCGAGGGCAGGGTTGTCCTCAGCTGCGCGATCGCGTGCTTCCCTGGCGATGTCACTGGCGGTGTTGATGTGAGAGAATGGCCGGCCGTTCCGGCTACTGATGATAATCGGCATGTCAGGGTGTGGTGTGAAGCCTCGGGCCTGCAAGTGATCACGATACTCCTCCAGGATCCTGTGCAGCAGGTTTGTGCACTCAAACTCCACGCGCTTGCCGGTCTTCTTCTGGGTGAGTTCGTATCTGCCCTCTGTCTGCAGGCGCCAGGTAATATCCGTCAGGTCCGACTTGCGCTGGCATGTATGGATCCCGAGCGCCCAGAGCATTCCGGCTTCCGGCCGATTGATTTCGATGCCAGCCTGCCAGATGGCTGCCATCTGCTCAGGAGTAACCAGCACCTTGCGGCCGCCCGGCGCTGTGATGCCACGCTTCGAAAATGGATTGCGATCGCGGATGTCGTAATAATCGAGTGCCCATTCCCAGAGGCGCGAGCCGAAGCGGAATGTATCATAGGCCATGGTGTAGCCCGGCATGTCCGTCGGGAAGCGGCCATATTCATCCTGGCGTTCCATGCGTATCTGGTCTTTTTGTGCATCCGGCAAGTTCAGGAAATTCTCGTGCCAGCTTTTGCGGCGGCCGCCTGTTTCGGCACCGGCCGATCGTCTTGCCGCGCCATAAAAACCGACATCTAGGAGCCGTGAAAACAGTTTCTCCGCGTCCCGCACGCGCACCGACCGGAAACCGATATCTCCCAGCCAGATACTGAATATCTCCCCATAGACCTGGTACAGCCGCTGGCTTGATGGTGCCAGGCTCTTGAAGGCTTCCCGGCCCAGATACTCTTTCAGCACATCATCGACAAGCAGCTGATGACTGCCACGGCGGACCTCGCGCGTCGGTGTTTGACCGAGCCTGGTGCCGATCTGTTTCTGCCCGGCCAGCGCTGCGGCTTCCAGGGCGTCAGCTGCTTCGCCAGCGCGCCAGAGATCCACCTGGTGATTGAGCACCTTTGCTGCTTCCATGGCGCTGCCCAATGTCAGCCAGTCGCCAGCCTCGTCCTTGAGATCCATAGAATGAAAGCCGGCCTTGCGGAGCTCTTTACCCCCTCGGCCGCCCAGTTCCCATCGTGGGCGGATCTGTCCCGTAGATGGATGCTCGCGCAGCTTGAGATAGCGCGGCAGGGAAATCTTTGATTTCCGTGGCATGGTGTTTTCTCCTCTGGCAGGTGACGTTTTCAAGCCGCCTTACAGCTGTCAAGGGCGCAGAGAAGGCGGCGCCTCGGGTTATTCGCCCAGGGCAGACAGGTAGAGTTCCAGGATCGCTTCTGCTTCCTGGCGGTCGGCGCGGTCCATTTTGCGCAGACGGATGATCTGGCGCATGGCCTTGGTGTCGTATCCTTCGCCTTTCGCTTCGGAAAAGACTTCCTTGATGTCTTGCAGGATCGCAGCCTTGTCTTCTTCCAGGCGCTCGACGCGCTCGATGAAGGATCTCAATCGATTGGCGGCGACACCGCCGACCTTCGTTGCAGTCTGCTCAGTTTCTGGTGCAGTTGCTCCGTCCATGAATTATAATCTCCTGTTCAGTTTGTGGATATCGGCCTGATGGCCGGTCGGAAAATCTTCTTTCGGCATGGCGCCAGCCAGCTGCATGGCCATATCGCCCAGGGTTTTCGGCCCATGCTGCATGGCCCAGGCCATGACATATGGTCGGCACCATTTTTCCGTTCCCCGCCGCGCGGCTTCGCCAGCACGAGCGGGCAGGCGGATCGGCGCCGGGAAGCCTTGCGCTTCCAGCTGCTGTCGCACCTTGCGGAACCAGTCCTCGGAAAAACCGAAGATCTCGCTCGCCACTTCACTGGCTGACATGAACACCGGCTCAGTCATTTAGTTGCCCTCCAGAGCATCCAGTAAAACGCGAGGGAGGCGACCGGAAACAGGATCAGAAAGATCAGGCCGTCGGTCAGGTTCATGATGATCTCTTGTTTGCTTTGTCCTTCGCGGCCTGCTCCCTGTTGGCCTCGAAGACAGCGGACAAGATCTGATGGGTCACCTGATTGCCGGCACGCATGCGCTGGATGCGGGTTTTCAAGCCTTTCAGCCCTTCAATCACCAAGGCCGTTCCCGTACGGATCAGCACTTCGGGCTTCTTGTCCAGCGGCAGATCGCTATTGGCTTCAATCATTTCCTGAATGCCGAGGCTGTAAATGTCGGCGGTTTCTTCCGTGTGGTTCAGCATGTGTTCCTCCGCCTAGTGTTCTGCTGGCTCTGGGCCAAGAGCGGTCATGTCATTCGCGCGCATGATCGCCATCTCTGAGATCTTCGCCAGCACCGGCCTGCGTGTATGTGGTGGAAAGCCCGCCATCACCTTGCCCAGCATGATGCTGAACAGATCTTCGAACGCCTGCACCGGAATTTTGTAGGTGCTGATCTGTGCGGCCGCTGCGCGCAGATAGACCTCGCTCATGGCGTTGACGTGTGCGGTGATCTTTACACTCTCCGGACGCAGGTCTGTGGTGTCGCAGTAAAGTTGCTGCTCTATCTGGTCAGCAACCTTGTCGAGTACATCGATGATGGAAATGAGATCATCTTCTTTCAGGGTCATGACGCCGCTGATGCCGCCGGGGCCGGAAGTGTCTTGTGTTGTCGATTGATCATTTGCGGGCTGCATTTTTTTCCTTTGCTCCTGGCAGGGGCCCGGCAGCTGGCGTTTTTTGAAGAAAATTTACAGCCAGCTGCCGGACGGTTTTCACCTGCCAGGTGAAAAGGGAGGAAGTAAAACAACTGGCAGGTGCGAAACCGCTATGGTTTCACGTGAAACATTGCCGGTATTTCAAAGAGCAAGTCAACAAAAATGTTTTAATAAAAACATTTTAGGTCATATCTTCACGCTGGTAGTGGAATTCTTTACGGACTGTTTTGCGCAGGTACCAGTAAACTGGCGGGAACAAGAAGGCTGTCAGTATCCCCCAAAACAACAATGCGCTTGATCTGATGACGCATGTGTCCAGTGCGCAAACCGGGATAGCTTCATCCTGGATAAGGCGCACAATGTTTAGCGCCGCAATCGAAGTGATGTAGCCAGATAGCGCGGCAGTGACTTTTGGCTGATATTTATGGCCGTTCAGGTACGTTAGCCACCATGCGGCAGATGGCAGAATGAGTGGAAAGTGCAGTAGGATTACCAGCCAACCAAAAACTGCTAGAACTCCCTCAAGATGCATCTTCTGTATCCCTTTTCCAAATCACACTTATCCCGGCGAAAATGATCACGCTAATTGTCCACCAGAAACATATATTTACCCACCCAATATAGGCGTTGGTGCCATCATAATATCCAAGCCAATCTTTCAAATCGTCTGACAAGGGGTGTGCTGGCAGCATGAGGAATTCTGGCAGAAGAGCCCACCGGGTCCATGGGGGCGGCATTCTCTCTGCGCTTGTAGGCCAGCCGACATATAACATCCCGGCCAGGGTCCACATGTTCAGGATGAAAAACAGCCACTCAGGTGCGAGATCCGAAAGAAAAAAAGTGAGCAACTGGGATAAAACCCAGGTTGAAGAAACAACGAATGCTCCAAATTGGATGCGTTGGCGGCCTGCCAGCAGGGCGCTGATGATGGCGCCTGCTATCAAAAATGCTGTTAATTGAGAGACCCATGTCTCAAACATAATAACCTCGCAGGTAGGCCGCGAGGTTATTCATGTGGAAAAAAATCCGGTCCGTAAAGAATATCTTACTTCAGAGAAGTCCGAACAGCCTCGCGGCGGCTTCCGGTGGCTGCAGTTTGTCGGAGCCCTGAACCTGATAGAGCATGGCAAGAAAGTCATGATCTGCAAACCAGTCTGTCATGAAACTCAGCATTGCTTCGGCCTTGTTATCAGATGCAATGACTGCTTCGAAGCGGGTGCTTGTTGCCTCTGCCATTTCCTGCATCTTTGCGGCTGTTTCCGCTGGAGCGGCTGCGGCAAGAGTAGGCAGGGCGGCGATACTGGTGGCGATGGTTGCAAGTGCCGCCTTATTGCCTTTAGCGGCTGCCGGTGCGGCGTCCTCTATATTCTTCTCAATCTTCAGATATTTGACATGCAGGCGTTTAATGGACATCAACGTTTCTCCTTAACTTGCTGTGGAAAAGGAGAGACGGAAGCCGTTTAATATTGAGTTAACGGTTGCAATTAACTGTTTGGCATATATTGTCGGTTGCTATGTCCGGGGAGCCTAGTGAAAATTTTGAACAAGAGTCAGATGTCAGCATTCAGGCTGATAGTATGAGTGACGATTTGCCTTCGATTGAGGATTTGCGGCGGTTACCGCATCCGCTTATCGCTTATTTGTCACGCTTTCTTGAGCGCCGTTTTCGTCGGGCAGATCAAGCGCCAGGCCGGACGTCAGCGCCTGAAGCGCTTTCATCACCTCTGCCGCTTCCTCGCTGCGATATTTGTGGAGAAACAGGACACCGGTACGAAGAATGCGACCAAATTCCTGACTGGTTTCATCGGAAGTCAGGGCGTTGATAAACCGTTCACGATCGCCATTGTAGACAGCGTCCAGAGACAGGTACAGCGAAGCGACCAGATAACCCATCAGCTGATCGTCTAGATCTAGAATGGCTTTAGTTCTGTTGTCCTTTGTGCCATTCCAAACCCAATCAACA
>JALEGM010000045.1 GCA_022763145.1 Aquisalinus sp.
AGCGAGAGCGCAGTAACAGCAGGATACCGGCATCTTCTTCCACGGTGAAGTTCTGGTTTGGCATGATGATGGCACTGCCCATTTCTGCAAAGGGCCGCCCATTGGCATCACGCACACGTACGAACATGACATCCGGCATCGTAGAAATTGTGGTCAGGACACCCTGTGCTTCACCACGATTTTGGGTTGCCATGGGCACCGCGATAGAAGTTGCGAGGACACGGGCAATACCGGTCAGTTCCGTCTTCCGGGCATTACTGTAGCCGGAAAGCTCTCTTTGTAGAGAGCCACCCGTAGAAATCCCCACAGCCAGCAGCAGTACACCAACGATCATGACCGTAAGTTTCCGGGCAATCGAGGTCTGGATAAATTTCATAAGTCACAGGCTCCTGGCCATATCTCAGGCAAGCAGCATACGGCTTTTGCGTCATTATATGGTTAATGGCGCAGGGTATGATGTCCGTTAAGGCTTTGATCGCCGTGATGGGGCGGAAAAGAGCCCATCAATCTGTTTTTAAGTTTTGCTTACTATAACAGACGGCTAATGAGGGATAGATCGACGACACCATGACTGACGCCGCCCAACCATCACGCATTCTGATGACGGATGATGATCCGGTTCTTCTGGAGCTGGGTGAGGCAACGCTGACGTCTGAAGGGTATGATGTTGTCACCGCCGAAAACGGCAAGGAAGCGCTGTCAAAATTACGCGAAAGCGATTTTGACATGCTGGTGACCGACCTTGAAATGCCAGTGATGAATGGCTTGGAGTTAACGGCAGCAATTCGTGCTGATGCGAGGTTGCAAAACCTGCCCGTGATGATTGTGACAGGCAAGGACCAGACAGAGGCTGTTGACGAGGCCTATGCGGCTGGTGCCACATCGTTCCTGTCAAAACCTTTAAACTGGAAATTATTCGCCAGATCTGTTCGCTTTGTGCACAATGCCGCCATGAGCGAGAAAGCCCTCCGGGTTGCCCGTGATGAAGCTGAATCTGCAGCCAAGCTGAAGCAGGCTATTCTGGCTAATCTCAATCATGAGATGCGTACACCGCTCAATCATATTATTGGTTTTGGTCAGGTTATCAGTCAATTTCTGGGTGCAAGTGGTCATCCGGATGAGAAGCAATATGCAGATCATATTGTCTTTGGTGGGCAACGCCTGCTGAAATTGACGTCTGATATGGTGTTTCTGGCAGCAGCCGAAACGGATGGTATCAGCCTCGATGAGACTGAGCTTAGCCCTCAAGACACGCTTCGAGCCGTGGCCTCTGCTTTTGAAGAGCAAGCAGCTGAGAAGAACATCACTATTCATGTGGCGAGCGAAGCTGCCAAGATGGATATCTTCGGTGATCAGAAGCTGACTGTCATGATGTTGTCCAAACTGGTCGATAACGCCATCAAGTTCTCGCCCGAGCAGTCAACAGTGACGATCGGCTTTACGGTGCATGAAGAGACCGGACGGGTGATCTTCTTTGTGCGTGATCAGGGCCCCGGTATTCCGGAAGAAAAGCGCGCACATATTGGCAAGATGTTTGAGCAGATCGATATGGATCTTTCCCGTGCCAATGAAGGTATGGGAGCTGGGTTGAAAATCTGTTCCCTGATTGCTGAAGCGCATGGTGGCAAGGTTCGGTTCAGCAATGGCATTGAAGGTGGTCTTACAGTAACGGCCAGTTTGCCTGCGTCACGTATCGTCAGGCGCACGACAAAAGCCTGGGCCTGATTCAGGTAAACCTGATTTCTGCTTTTGCAGTTTCCTAAATGATCTGTAAGGATCAGTTTTTCAGATATGCTGACCCACCTACTGGACCGACGCCTTCAGGCACAGGTACAGGTGTAGAAGCGTAGTCAGTGTTCAGGAATAAAGACGCATTTCCATGGAGGTGTAGTTCATTGGCAAGGATAACGGTGAAGGCTGAATCCTGAGCGACAGCATTATTGGTGTCTACTGTCAATCTTCCTTTTGGAAAATATATCGTACCAAGCAACTCCCTGGCGCCACTTGTCAGTATCTCGAAATCTTCAACGTCTTCCTTGTCGCGATCTTCCATAAACAGAACACCGGCCATTTCGCCGTTGATAGGTGCTGAGAACTCTATTTCAGAGAGTTCCTCAAACTTCATGTAAGAATCTTCGCCTGTAAAATAAAAGCTGACCCCCTGTCCCTTCACAACAGCTTCCTGTTTTATCAGGAAAGGTCCTTCTTTGATAATGTAAGTGCCTGGAAGAAAGGTGACATAAGCTTCGACCTCAATCTCAATTCCACCGCAATAAACGCCAGGGTTCAAAACTATTGAAGCGTATTGGTCAACTTTCATCGAGACTTCGTTGCACCCGCCAAAGAAATTTGGGGCTGCGCGGTCTTTTAGTGGATCTTCCAATTGAGGGCAGCCATCAATGAAGCCAGGATTGTTCGTTTGTCCATTAGATTTGAATCCACCGGCGACACATAATAAATCTGCCGTTATCTCGGCTCCATTACTCACTTCAGCAGCATTGGGATGTTTGGAGTTTGCGTAAATACTACAGCCTTCTGCCTGCAATCTTGTATTATTATCAGTATGAAATGCATTGGCTTGCATGGTTGGATCAAGCGAGATAGCGCAGATCTTGGAGGAGGCTGTGGCTATCGCCGTACTATCCGCTTTAACGAGCCCGTTGTCTGGGAACAGATTCTGACCGAGCATCCCGTTGACCTGCATGGAGAGAGAGACAAAAACTTCTGCATCATCCATGCGCACATCAACATTTTTGGTAAAGCTCTTGCCAGAGAACTTGGATGTCATTCTCGAATTGATAACGCTGTTGACCTGCGCTTCAATGCTGGTCTTGTCGGCATTTGCGAGAATCATTTCACGGGCACCGGCAATAGCCGCAAAGTCAACGATATTCTGCAATTCGTCTACTGAGTTGCGATAGCGCGCCATATCCATGGCGCCAGCGCTCAGGAGCATGAGCACAGGGGAGGCGAGCGCAACAATCATCACAAAGTTGCCGCCTGTATCACGCAGAAAATTACGGATCAGCTCTCTCATGTCAGGTCTGAGACTACAGCTAAAAATTTAATAAACGGCTCATGAGCATAGTTAATGAGCAGTAAACAGACTGTAATGCCATTTACTGTTTCAGATATGTAGAACCGCCAACTGGGCCTACACCATCTGGCACCGGCACTTTTGTGGCTGAATAGTCTGTGTTCAGGTAGAGTGCGGCTTGCTTTCTCAAGTGGATTTCGCGCGCCACAATTACAGTGAAGGCTGAGTCTTCCCCTACGGGCTGGCTGGTTTCAACAACAAGGTGTCCTTGAGGTAGGTAGATTGTTCCGAGCAGTTCTCTGGCTTCGCCGGTGAAAATTTCGAATTTTGCAGCTACATCATTATTGTAGTCTTCCATGAAAAGCATGCCGGCCATATCCCCTGTCTCAGGCGCTGAGAACTCGATCTCCGCTCCCTTGTCAAAGAACAATCTTGAACCGTCGCCGGTAAAGTAGAAAGAAACACCATCGCCTTTGATGACCGAGCGTTTGTCAATGTACAGTAATCCGCTATCGATGATATATGTGCCGGGCATGAATGTTACAGTTGAGTCCTGCTTGACTCTTAGACCGCCGCAATAGCGCCCCGGGTAGACTGTTGCTGTTCTCTTATTCTCGACCCGGAAATTATTTTCGTCACATGTCGACGGTATCGCAGGGGCGCTTCTGTCTTCCAATGGGTCATGAATCTGTGGGCAATCTGTCACGATAACAACGCGGCTGTCACGTGAATCGTTATCTACGCCGCCCGCAGAGCACATAAGGTCTGCAATAATTTTCGCGTTCCGGTCGATATCTACAGCATGGGGGTTCGTTGAATTAGCGTACATACTGCATCCGGTAGCTTCAATAGAGGCCTGATTTGACGCATAGAAAGTATCGTAGTCGGTCTCGTCCAGAGTGATCGCGCAAATTTTGGCTGACGCTGTCGCCACAGCCGTGCTGTCTGCCTTAACCAGACCGTTGTCAGGAAACAGGTTCTGTCCCAGCATACCATTCACCTGTATAGAGATTGAGACATTAATCTCACTTTCCTCAATGCTGACAAAGACCTGCTTGGTATAGGTTTGGCCATCAAATGCCGAATTCATGCGGGTTGAGAGGACATTATTGACTCTTGTGGTGATACTGCTTTCGCTTGAGTTGGCGAGAACCATTTCGCGCGCGCCAGCAATAGCTGCAAAATCTGCGATCTTCTGAATGTCGTCAACTGAGCTGCGGTAGCGCGCCATGTCCATTGTTCCAGCAGCCAGCAGCATGAGTACAGGAGAGGCAAGGGCGGCAATCATCGCAAAGTTGCCACCTGTATCACGCAGAAAATTACGGATCAGCTCTCTCATACCTCAGCAGGTATACAGTTGCGAATTTAATAAACGGCTCATAGGTATGGTTAATAAGGTGTAAACTGAATGTTGTGAGCTCAGTTTGTTAAGTAAATTGAACCGTTGACAGGCCCGATACCTTCCGGGACGGGGACATCTGTCGCGCTGTAATCCGTATTCAGAAATAGCGATGATTTGTTTCTTACATGGACCATCCAGGCGACGATGACTGTAAATGCCGAGTCCTGCCCCACTGAGCTTGGCGACTTCACAAATATCCGCCCCTTGGGCAGGTAAATTGTTCCCAGCAGTTCGTCTGCTAAATGTG
>JALEGM010000046.1 GCA_022763145.1 Aquisalinus sp.
AGTGGTGAGCAATTCGCCAATATCAATGGTACGAACGATCAACTCGATCCGGATGTCTTTGAAAACGCTGAAATTGGCCTCAAGTGGGATTTCACACCCGAGTTGAGTTTCACGGCAGCCTATTTCCAGAATGAACAGACACGAGCAGCCAGAGATAACGTGACGGGTGAAAACTTTGAGGTAAGAGGGCTGGAAGTTGATGGTTTCGAACTGCAGCTTCAGGGCTATGTCACGGAAGGCGTCTATATCTCAGCGGGATACAGTTTTCTTGATGGCGAAACTGCCTCTGGTCTGACACCGCGTGAATTGCCTGAGAACATGTTCTCTTTCTGGAGTGCCTTCCAGGTAACGGAGAAATTCGGCTTTGGTGTCGGTGCCACGTATCAGGATGAATCGCTGATTACTGATGGTTCGCTGGCGAGACTGCCTTCCTACACACGGTTAGATGCCTCTGCTTATTATGATGTATCAGATGACTTGCGCGTGCGGATCAATGTCGAGAACCTGACAGATGAGCTCTACTTCCCGAACGCGCACAGTACACATCAGGCAACTGTTGGGGCACCGTTGAACGCACGCATCTCTGTCAGCAAGAAGTTCTAGCTGTAGAGGCTTCATCAGGGAGGGCGTGGCAGGATCTGCTACAGTTTCGAAAAATGTTCACGCCCTCTCTTGATGTAAGAGGCTTTGTTACGGCAGACGCAGTTTTGCTGCCTGCTCGTCCCGGTATAAACTTACGGGAGCGCACACAAATTCATCTCTATTCATCCGCCAGTATCATGACGCCAGCCAGAAGCCAGGATGAGACCGCACAGGGAATAAACGCCATAATGTCAAAGAGCCGCCAGCCGGTGCTGACCTGTTCAGAAAGTCACCTTTCTGATAAAGAACATATATAGAACATGCTATGTATTTGTCAAGTCGGAATTTGATTTTTCGGCTCTTTAACCCATCAGGCCGGTTTGCATTTCCGCGCGATGCGCTTAAGTGAAAATAGAAGAAGTGGAAAGACAGATGCAGACCCAGAACCCGATATTCGAACAGATGGCCAAGGCGATGACAGAAGCGGCAGGCGCTGCTGATGGTGTGCGTCGTGAAGCGGAAACTGTCATGAAAAGCCAGTTACAACGCCTGCTCGCAGATAGTGATCTGGTACAGCGGGAAGAGTTTGAAGCGGTACAGGAAATGGCTGCTAAAGCGCGCGCAGAAAATGATGAATTGCGTGTCCGTATCGAAGCGCTGGAAGCAAAACTGGCTGGATAAATCCGCCGGTGTGGTTTTTCAGGTGCAATGCACAACTGGTTTTCAACCGCCCATGATGAATCATTGAGTAAGTGTGCGACTCGCCCCGCTATGTGATGGCGGGTGACGGGCTCAACCGTTGCCCCGGCAAAACGGGAAAATTGCATGTCTTTACAAGTCACAACTGAAGTTGAACTTAACGACCCCCTTGATGTCATCGAAACCGTCGCTACCCAGTCTTCCATGAATGTGGAACGGGTTGATGCGACAGAACTCCACGTCAACGTTGACGGGGTGTGGCGGGATATAGCCGTCTGGTTTGCCTGGCGGGAAGACATGCGCGTGCTGCAAATGGGCGCACCGCTTGAGTTGAAAGTGCCCGCTGTAAAGACAGCTGAAGTCTGTAAGCTGCTTGCGATTGTGAATGAACGCGTCTGGCTTGGCCATTTTGACCTGTGGTCGGATGATAACGGTATTGTGTATCGCAATGGTGCTGTCCTGTCGGAAATGGCTGACTTTGATCAGGTGCAGGCAGAAATCCTCATCCGCGGTGCCTCTGAGGCTTTCGAAAGGTTTTATCCTGCTTTCAATTACGTGATCTGGGGCGGTAAGACCGCTGAAGAGGCGTTGGAGGCATCCTTGTTTGAAGTGCAGGGATCGGCCTGATTGACGAAAGGCGTTGTGCCTTGCTTGCAGGAACTGTAGGGCGGGTCTAGTTTCCTGCCATGACAGAAAAATATTCAGTAGTACTCATTGGTGCCGGCTCCATGGGCGGCTCAATGCTCAAAGGCTGGCTTGGTGCCTGTCTCCTTGATCCGGATCGCTCTGCTGTTGTTGATCCGAACCTATCTGACGCTTTGGCGAAGGATGCTGAAAGCTATGGGCTGGCCGTAAATCCGGCAACAGATCTCTCTTATGAGATCTGTGTTCTTGCGGTTAAGCCGCAATTGTTTCCTGTGGTGATCCCGGCCTTGTCATGGCCCGCCATTGAGAACACGCTGTTTGTCTCTATTGCAGCCGGAAAATCCATCGCCTCAATTGATCGACACCTGAAAGAGGCCGGTGTTGAAAGCGCATCCATCATACGCGTCATGCCCAATTTGCCTGTTTCAGTCGGGAAGGGACTTTCTCTTCTTTATGCTGATGAGAACGTAGATGCTGCAAATAAAACTCGCGCAGAAAAGCTTGTGAAAGCGACCGGTCAGGCGGTCTGGATGCGCAGCGAGCGTGAGATTGACGCCGGGATGAGTGTATCGGCCTGTGGTCCAGCTTATGCATTTTTACTGACTGAAGCCATGGAAGAGGCCGGCATTGCGGCAGGGCTTGCGCCGGAAACAGCGGCCCTGCTGGCACGGCAAACAGTGATCGGGGCTGGGGCTCTGATGGCAGCTGATACACGCGCTGCCGCGACATTAAGAACAGCTGTCACTTCCAAAGGGGGCACCACGGCAGAGGCCCTGAATGTGCTCGATCAGGCAGGTGGTATGCGCGAGCTCATGGTGCAGGCTGTTGCTGCTGCGACCAGGCGAGCCGGAGAACTGAGCGACTAGGCTTCCATGGCCTTCATGTGCTGCTGCGTCAGGTGTTTTTGATTCATCCCAAAATGTGCTTGTGTGAGTGCTGGAGATGGATAGAGAGAAATGCAGACAACATTTGATTATATCATCGTGGGCGCTGGTTCTGCCGGGTGTGTAATGGCCAGTAGACTGTCTGAAAACCCGCGCGTTTCGGTCTGCCTGCTTGAAGCAGGCAAGAATGATTCGGATTTCCGTATCCATATTCCGGCGATGCTACCCGAGTTACTTGGTTCCACTGTAATTGACTGGAATTATTACACTGAGCCGCAGGAAAATCTCGACCGTCGCCGCCTGTTCTGGCCACGTGGCAAGACGCTTGGCGGCTCGTCCAGTCTGAACGGGATGTGTTATCAGCGTGGGGACCTTACAGACTATGATGACTGGGCTGATGCGGGTGCTGAGGGTTGGTCAGCCATGGATGCGTTGCATTATTTCAAGAAGTCAGAAGATTATTCCGGTGGTGAAAGTCAGTGGCATGGGGCAGGCGGCCCCCTTGGTGTGCGCAAGGCTGACTGGGTGCAACCTGCGACCGAGCGCTTTATTGAAGCGGGCGTGCAAGCCGGTTATCGGCGTATAGATGACTTCCATGCGGATGGTCGGGAAGGGGTCGGCTACTACGATACAACCATCCGCAACGGCAAGCGATGCTCCACCGCAACGGCCTATCTGCCAAAAGATGTGCGTGCACGGCCAAACCTGACGATCTTTACAGAAGCTCTGGCGCGTCGGGTTCACTTTGAGGGTAAGCGCGCAGGTTCTGTACGTACTGCCATCAGCGGCACAATAACTGAGCTCACTGCGGCAAAAGAAGTCATTCTTTGTGGCGGTGCAATTAACACTCCCCAGTTACTCCTTTTGTCTGGTGTTGGGCCGTCAGATCATTTGGCTGAGCACGATATTGAGTTAGTCAGTGATCTGCCTGGCGTTGGCAGTAACCTTCAGGACCATCTGGATGTGGCTCTGATGTTTAAAACCAAGCCGGGTTCAACCTTCGGTTATACGTTTGGCAGTGTGCCAGGGATCGTTAAAGGCGTTGGCGATTACATGCGGCATAAGACCGGCCTGTTTGCGTCCAACTTTGCCGAGGCCACAGGGTTTGCGAAGTCCTCACCAGATTTGCCGAAGGCCGACATTCAATTTATCTTCCTGCCCGCCTTTGGCGAAGATCATGCGAAGACAAAAGTGTGGGGTCAGCAGGGCCTGACCATCCATGCTTGTTGCCTTTACCCGAAGTCTGCCGGAACAATCAGGCTTGCGTCTAATGACCCCAAGCAGCACCCCTTGATTGACCCGCATTATCTGGATGCGGAAGAGGATATGTTTGTTCTGACTGAAGGGGCCAAACAGGCTTTCGACATCAGCCAACAGTCAGCACTTTCAGAAATTATCAGCGGATATTGGGCGCCTGAAGAGCGGCCCGAAAGTGAAGCTGATTGGGCCAGATTTATCCGTGCACGGGCAGAAACAATATACCATCCTGTCGGAACAGCTAAAATGGGAAGACATGAGGATGAAATGGCCGTAACGGACAATATGGGCCGAGTGCACGGGGTTGAGAATTTACGCGTCGTGGACGCATCACTCATGCCCATCATTATGGGTGGTAATACCAATGCACCGGTAATTATGATGGCTGAGAAAATTGTCGAGCAGATGAAAGCTGCCTGATTTTGGAAAGGTATCCTTACTAGCCAGGTGGTGTACCGACCCGGCCCACAACCTGGCCCGATCTGTTAGCAGGTCTTGCAGGTTGCGCAGGAGCTTCCCGAACAATACCGCTGGCGGCCCTGCCTGTGACCGTACCTGAGCGATAACCATAGCGCCGTTCTCGTTCGAGCCGATCGTTTTCGCGGCGGCGCTGTTGCTCAAGCTCAAGGCGTTGTCGCCAGCTCAGGCCCCGCATGTCATAGCGTTCATAAGTGGCATAGCGTGTGTACAGATCGTCACCCCAGATTCCCAAGGATTTATCGCGCGCATTGCTTTCCGCGGCCAGGTAGGAAGAGGGGGCTCCGTAGAGGGTTCTGGCCCAGCCTTTTTCCAGTAACATTTCTGCAAGGTTATCATCCCCTGCACGGCAACTGGCATAGCCATTGACCAGTTCACAGGTTACTTCGATATCCTGAAATTGCTCGGTCATCTCCTGATGGACACTATAATAAGACCCATAAGGTGAGACAGGCTGGATGTGCTCCAGATATAACTCCTGATCCACAACCGACAGGTATCCGTATTCTGATATAGTCGCAGGACCGATCAACTTCAGCTTGTGTTCGCGCCAACTGGAGAATGGCTGGTCGTCATTGCGCGTATTTTGAGCGATTTCCAGCAGCGGTTTTTTTTGAAACTTCGGGCTGCTGGTTTCCTGGGCCAGAACTGGTGCCGCTGCAGTCATGAAGGTCTTCCAGATGCTGGCAGGCAAAGACCCTCCCGTGACCTTGTTCATGGGGGTGTAGTCATCATTGCCGAGCCATACACCGACAATCAATTCATCCGTAAACCCGATATACCAGGCGTCGCGATGGTCCTGCGTTGTGCCGGTCTTGCCGAAGGAAGGCTGGTTGATACGTGCGCCATAGCCGGTTCCGGCCTGTACATTGTCATACATCAACTGCAGCAGGTCAGCAGATGGCGCTGAACGGATCAGAGCCGGGCGGGGCTTGTTTTGCATATGCACGTATGGCTCGACTATGTAACCCTTGCCGATAGACGCGTAGGCAGAGACAAGGTCGAGCAATGTTGTTTCTGTGACACCCAGGGCAAGACTTGGATAAGTCTCAAGGTCTGTGTCGAAACCAGCCCTCTTCGCCGCCTCTATCACACGGCCACGCCCAACCCATTCCTGCAGACGTAGTGCTGCTGCATTGCTTGATGTGGCGAAGGCCTGCCGCGTCGTCAGCAAGCCGCGCTGGGCGTTGTTATAGTTGGTAGGTTGATAAAGCTCAGACTTGCCAGGAATTGCCAGGCTCAGCGGACTGTCTGCAAGAATGTCATCATGGTGCCAGCCCTGGCGTAAAGCTGCGTCGTATACAAAGACCTTGAACAGGGAGCCAGGTTGGCGCATCGCCTGTGTTGCACGGTTAAACTGGCTTTTGGTGTAATCCAGACCCCCGACCATCGCGACAATCTCACCATTGGGACGCATGGCGATAAGGGCAGCTTCAGAAACAGCAGAATTCTTTTTGACCGAAGGGGTCAGTACTTTCTCCAGAGCCTGATGCGCAATTGACTGATAAGCCGGGTCAAGTGTTGTCTCGACATGCAGAATATCGTCTGAGTCAACTTTGGTCAGCGTCGCCACAGCGTGGTCCAAAAAATATCCCCTGGGCTCTGGTTTCGGCGGCAGTATCTCAAGTTGGTCGAGTTCATAATGTGCCAGCTGACCTTCGATGAGAGATAATTCTCCGGTTTCAATCATTGCATCCAGTACGAGATGACCCCGGTTACGGGCCGCTTGCAAAGCGATATGCGGGGCATTGCGCCCGGGCGCTTTGATGCAACCGGCGAGTAGGGCGCTTTCTGCGATGCTCAGGTCAGCGGCTTTTTTTCCAAAATAACTCTCAGCGGCTGCTTCAATGCCGTAAGCGTTATTACCGAAATAGACAGTATAGAGATACTCTTCCAGAATGCGCTCTTTTGACCAGCGCCGCTCCAGTTGCAGAGCGATGATTGCTTCCTGCATTTTGCGGGAAACGGTTTTTGCCGGGTCAAGATAGGTATTTTTGACAAGCTGTTGGGTAATCGTACTGCCGCCTTCGACGATATGGCCTGCTTCATAATTCGACTTCAGCGCGCGCAGAATACCAATCGGGTCAACGCCCAGATGGTTGAAAAAGCGCCGATCTTCGATTGCAATAAATGCCGCGATTGTATGATCGGGAAGCTCTTCCAGAGAGACGGCGCGGCGGTGTGCGCCGCGAATGCCGATTTCGTCCCCGTTAGTGTCGTAGAATATGACACTCCGTGTATTGTTGATGGGCGTGCGCTCAGGTAGTGGTGCGCTGAGCAAGGCGTTCATATATGGCACCCCAACGGCGAGCGGCGCTACCAATAAAGCTGCACATATCGCAAAAGCGATAATGGCTTTTTTGCCGGGAATAAGCTTTCCGGGGTGGCGCACATACTGCCACAGCGCGCGAACAATGATCGCGCCGCAAGCCTGAAGCTTCCTTAATTCAGACTGGCTGAAATCTGTTAGCGGGCGTGCCATACCCATTCCCTTTCAAATCGTCCTATCATGCCTTCACAGAACCGCTTACTTACTAATAAGCAAACTGCTCGCGGATGATACGCTCCTCCAGGGAATGTTCAGGATCATATAAAAGCGTCATTTCCTTATCCTGACGCTCATATATTTCCACCATCCGGACACGCCGAACCTCGTAGTTGTCGGCTACAGCGGAAACAGGGCGAAATTCGGGCTGATGTGCCTCAATCTTCACAGTCGCGTCATGGGGCAACAAGGCACCACGCCAGCGCCGTGGCCGAAATGCGCTAATCGGTGTCAGCGCGAGTAGCTGTGAACCCACAGGCAGAATAGGACCATGAGCTGAAAGATTGTAAGCGGTAGAGCCCGCTGGTGTGGCCAACATGATGCCATCACAGATCAGCTCCTCCAGTCGCAATTTGTCGTTCACGTAAATTGAGAGATGTGCGGTCTGGTGTATTTCTCGAAATAGGGAGACTTCATTGATGGCCATAGCCGTGTCTTGCTTGTCATTGATAGACGTACAACGCATTTCGAGTGGATGGATCACAGCACGTTCTGCTGCATCAATTCTCTCCAGCAGCTTCTCCGGATCAAGGCCGTTCATCAGGAAGCCGATCGTGCCCCGGTTGATCCCGTACACTGGCTTGCCCAGATCCATATGAGTTTTCAGCGTTTCCAGCATGAAGCCATCACCGCCAATGGGGGCAAGTATGTCGGCTTCTTCCGGTGACACATTGCCAAAACGGGCAACCAGCGTGTCCATGGCCGTCTGGGCATCCGGTTTCTGACTTGCTGAGAACGCTATTTTCATTTGTATCTCTCTTCCGCGACTCATCCCTTACCAGCCCTGGGGGCAAACGGTCCAGCCGGATTATGTTGCTGTGCAATGTATGCGACCAGGACTGGCTTCATGGCGCCAGCGGTTATACAGTGGCTCAAAATTCTCAAAGGAGACGCCAGATGAACGTACAGGATTCCAGCAAGGTCGATCAGGCAGCAATTGCCGGTGTGGTAGCAGGGTTTGATATTCCAGATCCGACCAAGGTTGAGCGTCTTGAAGGCAAAGTAAGCGATGCGGAATGGCGTTTGCGGCTTGACCTTGCAGCGCTTTATCGACTGACAGCGCTTTACGGTTGGACTGACCTTGTGTTCACGCATATTTCCGTGCGCTTGCCGGATGAAGATGGCTCGCCGCGATTCCTTATCAATCCGTATGGCGTCATGTTTGACGAGATGACAGCCTCAAGCCTCATTAAAATCGACGTGGATGGGAACATTAAACAGGATACGTCTTACTTTGTGAATCCGGCAGGCTTTACCATTCACAGTGCTGTCCACATGCACCGCCATGATGCGCGCTGCGTCATGCATGTTCATACGCCGTATGGTGTCGCGGTTTCCGTACAGAAAGAGGGATTGCGTAAGTATACCCAATTCTCAATGATTGTGCATGATGATGTGGCCTATCACGACTACGAAGGGATCGCACTGGACCTTGATGAGCGCGAGCGCCTGGTGAAGGATCTGGGTGACAAAAACCTTATCATTCTGCGCAATCACGGCACGCTGACCACTGGTCCGAACTGCGCCATAGCGTTCTTGCGTATGTACTTTTTAGAGCAGGCCTGCAAGACGCAGATTTTCGCACAATCTGTCGGCAGTGCTGATGGCCTGATTGAAGAAACGGACGATATGTCGTCTCGCGTGCTACAACAGGGGGCTGCCGGCTTTGCAGAAGGTCTGGGGGATAATCTGGTATGGCCAGGTTTGATCCGGCGCCTCAACCGCATGAATCCGGGTTACGATCATTAACCTGAAAGTGGGTTGCAGAAGCGCTTAGCTGTTTTCAGTCGGATTGTTTTCGAACAATCCGCATACGGCGCCCGCTGGATCTTCTATCACGCAGAAGCTGCTGGCACCCATTGTGGTAATTTTTGTCAGCTGCTTGCCACCGAGACGCTCGCAGGCAGCGAGGCTGTCGGTCAGGTTCGCGACACCGAAATAGGGGAGCCATTGCGACGGATAATCGGCGAGTTCACCGACCTTGTTACAGATGCCTGCGATGACCTTGGCGTGGTCGCCAGATTTTTCCGGCAGGTCCCCTGGCGCGATCATCGAGTAATCCGTGCGGTCTTCCATCTCAACCGCATGAGATGACCAGCCAATGACTTCCTCGTAAAATGCTCTGACAGGTTCAGCATCTGGCACTGTCAGGTCTGTCCAAAGTATGTGACCAACATTCTGTCCCGTCATTGTAGCACTCCTACTTTAGAGTTTTCAGGTAGGCGATCATATCGCGCCGGTTGGCAGCATTCGGCTCACCAGCATAAGCCATGCGCCCGCGCGGCACCACAGCCGTTGGCCGCTCAAGATACGTGTCCAGTGTCGCATCATCCCAGGTCAGGCCGGAATTCAAAAGGGCCTGGGAGTAGGCAAAGTCATCAAATCGAGCTGCGCTCGCGCCATAGACGCCAAACAGGTTCGGGCCAACACGGTGGCCAACACCTTCTTTCACGTCATGGCAAATGGCGCAGGCCATAAACAGTTTTTGCCCGTTCTCCGCATTGGCCGGGGCAGTGAGTCGTTCTTCTGTTGTCATGGGCGCGGCAGCCGGGGCAGCTCTTTCATTGTC
>JALEGM010000047.1 GCA_022763145.1 Aquisalinus sp.
GAATCTTCTCCTTATTTATCATGTGCGTTGAGACGAATGACCGCGCCCCTACCCTGATCGATTTTACATCGACCCCCAGACAGGAAAGTCAGAGCACACCGGCCTTTCGCCTTTGTGGAGAAGTATTCAAGAGGTGTGCCGTTTTTCGGCGAATCTTAAAAAAGAATGAATATTTTTTGAACAATCTATTAATAGCCCTGTACGCACCGAAGCCACAGTGCCCTATTAATGCAGGGGTTGATCGCTCATTAACCTTCCGCGAGGGCCTTTGCACGTTTCTTACGCATATGCGGTTCCAGTTCGATTTTCCGCAGGCGTACATTTTCCGGAGTTACTTCCACCAGTTCATCATCGTCTATGTAAGCGATGGCCTGTTCCAGTGAGAGACGGCGCGGAGGCGTCAGGCGCACGGCATCATCTTTGCCGGCTGCACGGATGTTTGTCAGCTGCTTGGCCTTGAGCGGATTCACATCAAGGTCATTATCTTTGGCATTCTCGCCAATAATCATGCCCTGATAGACCTTCTCGCCTGGGCTTATGAACATGACACCGCGTTCTTCAAGGTTCCATAATGCAAACGGCACCGCTTCCCCTGTGCCCATGGCGATCAGGACACCATTGCGTCTGCCTTGAATAGCTCCTTTATGGGCACGATGTTCAAGGTAAGAGCGGTTCATCACGCCAGTACCGCGTGTGTCCGTCAGAAATTCTCCGTGATAACCAATCAGGGCGCGTGTTGGACCGTGAAGGATCAGGCGGGTCTTGCCGCCGCCAGTCGGCTTCATTTCAGCCAGTTCGCATTTGCGCTGTGTCAGTTTCTCAATCACGCCGCCGGAATATTCATCATCCACATCAATGACAATTTCTTCAAATGGCTCAGTCCGTGTGCCATCATCATCGCGGCGCATCAAAACTTGAGGGCGTGACACGGAAAGCTCGAAGCCCTCCCGGCGCATGTTTTCGATCAGGACACCAAGTTGCAATTCGCCGCGGCCCGCGACTTCGAAGGCGTCACCATTCGGTGAATCCGTGACACGAATTGCGACATCCCCCTCTGCCTGACGATAAAGCCGTTCACGAATTACCCGGGATTGTACCTTATCGCCTTCGCGGCCCGCCAATGGCGAATCATTTGGTGAAATGAAAACGGACAGGGTTGGGGGATCGATTGGCTGTGACGGGATCGCGTCATTTACAGAAGTATCGCAGAGCGTATCGGCCACTGATGCTTTCTGAAAACCTGCGATAGCAATGATATCGCCGGGCATGGCCTGCTCAATGGGCTGGCGCTTTAGCCCGCGAAAGGCAAGTATCTTGGAAACACGTGCTTGCTCGACCAGTGAGCCATCGCGCGACAGGGCTTTATAGGTTGTACCAGGCTTTGGCGTGCCGGCAATGATCCGCCCTGTGAGGATGCGCCCGAGGAAGGGGTCCGCTTCGAGCGTCGTCGCCAGCAGCCGGAACGGGGCATCAGGACCACCTTCGACAGTGGGTGCCGCAACGTGTTCGATCACTGTCTCAAATAAGGCAGACATGTTTTCACGCGGGCCATCGAGGTCCGTGGTCGCCCAGCCTTCTTTGCCGGAGGCATAAAGGACAGGAAAATCGAGCTGGTCCTCATTGGCACCGAGCGAAGCAAATAGGTCGAACACCTCATCCAGCACGCGGTCGGGGTCAGCGTGGGGGCGGTCTACCTTATTCAGAACCACGACGGGTTTGAGACCTAGTGCTAGCGCCTTTGACAGAACGAACTTGGTTTGCGGCATGGCGCCTTCTTCGGCATCTACCAGCAATAGCGCCCCATCTACCATGGAGAGAATACGCTCGACTTCACCACCGAAATCCGCATGGCCTGGAGTGTCGATGATATTGATGCGGGTAAGGCCGCTGGACGGGCTATCCCATTCAACGCTGGTGCACTTGGCGAGAATGGTGATGCCGCGCTCGCGCTCGATATCGTTTGAATCCATGGCGCGCTCATCCATGGCGGCACCTTTGCGCACTGCACCGGACTGGCGCAGAAGCTCATCCACCATTGTGGTTTTACCGTGGTCAACATGCGCGATGATGGCGATGTTTCTGAGGGACTGGTCAGTCATGGAGTGCCTTTATGCTGCAGTGCAAAAATTTCAGACGTCGCCATACAGGACACTGGCAGGGAGGTCGAGTATAAATCGCGGCGGCTTGACAGAGGTCAGCACGCACCTGACGATGTCATTGGATGAGGGAAAGATATGATACTCGAAAAGATTAGCCGAGCCTTTTGCCTGTGTTGTCTTGCGGTTGCTTTGCTAGGGTGTACTGACAGCAATAACTCAGTGTCTCGGACACAAGTCACATTATTAACTGACCTGGGTAACATTACGCTGGAACTTTATCCGGAAAAGGCACCTGTTTCCGTGTCTAATTTTCTCGCTTATGTGGATGCGGGGCATTACGAAAAGGGTGAGATATACCGCGTGGTGCGTTTTGATAATGACCGGGGTAATCCCAAAATCAATGTAATTCAGGGCGGGTTGAATCTGGATCAGGCAGCGCCCTTGCCATCCATCGAGCATGAGACAACGGACAAGACCGGCATTCTTCACACGGATGGCGTGATCTCGATGGCGCGGCTTGAGCCCGGCACTGCGGCCTCAGAGTTCTTCATCTCTATCGGTAATAATCCCAGCCTTGATTATGGTGGAATGCGTAATCCGGACAAGCAAGGCTTTGCTGCTTTCGGGCGTGTCATTAAGGGCATGGATGTAGTGCAGGAAATCCATGCCCTGACGCAGACCGCACCAGCGGATGATCCATACTTTGAAGGCCAGATACTGGCTGAGCCAATAAAGTTCAGTGCCAGCTATAAAGATTTTTCAGGAGAGTATCATGAATAAGTTATTTCCAGCGATAGCTGGCGTCGTTTTCTTATCTCTCTCTGCCTGTGGTCAGAGTGAACCAACCGGAACAACGGATATTGACCTCGTGCTAAGTGGAAAAATCTATACCGGTACAGAGGATATGCCAGTTGTTTCTTTCGTCACCATAAAGGATGGATACATCACAGGTGTCTTTGAAGATGCAGACAAAATGACTGTTGACGGGAATGGTTTGAAAGTCATTTCCACTAACGACCACGTCATCTTCCCCGGGTTCACAGATGCCCATGCGCATCTTGATGGTATCGGCTTTCGTGAGCTGACCCTGAACCTGGAAGGCACATCGTCTGTCGAGGAGTTGAAGTCCCGCCTTGCGGAGGAAGTAGAGCAGACTGCGCCGGGAGGTGTCATTTATGGGCGCGGCTGGATCGAAACCGGCTGGCCGGAGGGGCGCTTCCCCAACCGCTATGATCTGGACGAGGTCGCGCCGGATAACCCGGTTATTCTGGGCCGGGCAGATGGTCATGCGGCGGTTGTCAATTCCAGAGCAATTGAGCTCTCAGGGATATCGGATGACACGCCGGACCCGTCCGGCGGTGCCA
The DNA here is from genome assembly GCA_022763145.1 of Aquisalinus sp. Lineage (GTDB taxonomy): Bacteria > Pseudomonadota > Alphaproteobacteria > Caulobacterales > Parvularculaceae > Aquisalinus. The sequence continues at coordinate 3,464 of JALEGM010000047.1, forward strand.
TTGAGCGGGATGAAAACGGTGTCGCTACGGGGATGCTGATAGATAATGCGGAAAATCTGGTCAGCGGTCTCATTGCAGCACCCTCGACAGAGCGTCGCAAGGAAGCGCTGCAGAAAGGTGCTGAGGTGTATGCAGCCTATGGCTGGACAGGGGTACACTCCATGTCCGTCAACCCAACCGATACGGAGCTTTTGATTCAGCTCGAAGAAGAAGGCCGGTTGCCGATCCGCGTTTACAACTCTCTGACGCCAGCCGGTCTCGATGATCTGGCGGAGACAGGCTTCTGGGAAATGAATGACGGCAAGCTTACCACGCGCGCGATCAAGTTTTATGTTGATGGGGCTCTCGGCTCACGCGGCGCTCTTCTGAAAGAGCCGTATGCAGATCAGCAAAAGACCAGAGGGCTGCAACTCATCACCAAAGAGCAGGCAGTAGGAGCTTACCGTAAGGCGCTGGCCAATGATATTCAGGTAACAACCCATGCCATTGGCGATCGGGGTAATACGCTTGTGCTCGACTGGTATGAGGAAGTGCTCGCGGACCAAGACGGTGAGCCGCGCTGGCGCATCGAACATGCGCAAGTCATCGACCCGGCAGATATTCCGCGCTTTGCGGCACTTGGTGTTATTGCGTCCATGCAGCCATCACACGCCATCGGCGATTTGCATTTTGCTCCTGCGCGTCTCGGGGATGAGCGTCTGCGCGGGGCTTACGCTTGGCGTAGCTTGACGGATGCTGGGGCTGTCATCGCCGGCGGGTCTGACGCACCGGTCGAGCGCGGTGACCCGATGATTGAGTTCTATGCGGCGGTGGGGCGTACCGACCTCGCAGGCTTTCAGGGCGCAAACTGGCACCCGGAAGAGGCTCTAAGCCGCGCGGAGGCACTGGCGATCTTCACGAAAAATCCTGCTTATGCAGCTTTTATGGAAAACCGTCTCGGGACGATTGAAGTTGGCAAGAAAGCAGACTTTACCGTGTTGTCAGCAGACATCATGACGATCCCGGTAGAGCAAATTCCTGACGTGAAAGCCGTCATGACGATCGTCGATGGCAAGGTTGTTTATGACGCCAGAAAGCAGTAGCCCGTAAATATAGCCACTTCCTATGTAAGGATGAACCATGACCGACCACATCCGGATTTCCAGCCAATTTGACGGGGGCAACATTATCTGCCGCAGTGCAGAACGGGCAGATGATATCCAGCTTGATATTCGCCATGACAATGAGAGCCATTTCTACCAGTGGTTCTACTTTCGCCTGACAGGCGCGCAGGATCAGGATTGCCGGATGCGACTGATGAACGCCAGTGGCTCTGCCTATACGCCTGGCTGGGAAGAGTATCAGGCTGTTGCGTCATATGATCGTGAGAGTTGGTTCCGCGTGCCAACAAAATATGAAAATGGCGAACTCATTATTGAACACACGCCATATCTGAATGCTGTCTATTATGCCTATTTTGCGCCGTACACGATGGAGCGTCACCATGACCTGGTCGCTTCTGCCGCAGACAGCGATCTGACGCATGTCTCCGTTCTGGGTACCACACTCGACGGGCAGGATATGGATCTGCTGACCATCGGGACACCGGGAGAAGACAAGCTGTCATTCTGGATTACCGCGCGCCAGCACCCCGGCGAGACCATGGCCGAATGGTGGATGGAGGGCTTCATCGGCCGATTGCTGGATGAAACTGATCCTGTTGCGCGCCGGTTGCTGGAACGCGCCGTCTTTTATCTTGTGCCAAACATGAACCCGGACGGATCGCGGCGTGGGCATTTGCGCACGAACGCTGCGGGCATCAACCTCAACCGGGAATGGGACAAAGCCAGCCTTGAGAAAAGTCCTGAGGTTTTCTGTATACTACAGAAAATGGCAGAAACAGGTGTGGATTTCGCGCTGGATGTGCATGGCGATGAAAACCTGCCTTACAATTTTATTGCGGGTGGGGAAGGCGCGCCGGGGTTCACCGATTATCAGCAGAGACTGCTTGATGCATATAAAGCTGCACTTGTGCAGATCAGCCCGGATTTCCAGACTGAGTTTGGTTATCCTGTGGATGCCCCGGGCACAGCAGATTTGTCTATCTGCACCAATTATATGGCCTGGAAATTTGGTTGTCTGGCCATGACTCTTGAGATGCCGTTCAAGGACAGCAAGATCACGCCAGACCCTGATTTTGGTTGGTCACCGGGACGATGTATCCGCCTTGGCGTAGCGTCTCTGGACGCCATGTGGCAAGTCATTGATTTGATTGGCAAAAATCGTGGTTAACACTGCAATGCCCCGCAATCTGGGATAATGCTATATTAACTGATACACGTCATGCTGGTGGAAAGTAGACACTTCCAAGGCTGACGCAGCATGCCCCTGCTGGAAATCATCTGGCCCACCAAGGTTGACGGCGACATTCTGGACCTCGCTCGGCGACGGCTTCTGGTTGTGCTGAGCCTCACGGTTGGTATTTTTGGCGCCCTGTCCGGTGCGATTGTCGGTCTCTCAACATTTGAACAGGCACCTGCTATGAGCGTTGCGGCAGCGGTGCTTCCACTACTCATGGTTGTGATACCTTTTTTTGCCTATTTTACACGGCGATTCAGGGTTTCCTCAATCATCCTTTTATTGTTCTTGTATGGCGTTATTCTGATTGTTGCTACAAGTGATAGAGGGGTGTTGTC
>JALEGM010000048.1 GCA_022763145.1 Aquisalinus sp.
ACCGGTTAGGACAATCAGTCGTGATTATGGTCCTTGAAGTAATGTGCCTCATAGCTGGCAACGAGATCACGCAGCTTCTCCACATACTGCAAATCAGTTGTCTGTTTGCTTTTCATCGCTGCGACGAGAATCTGATGCAGTAAAGTGGTATGCTCAACGTAGTCAGACCATTCAGAGCCAGACTGACTTGCCGGTGTTTTCACTCTTTGGGTCAAAAAATAAGCATGCGTAATGTCCTGAATTTCCTGCGCATGTTTTTCCTTGTTGTATGTCCAGCGCGCGATCATGTGATAGTCCGCTGGAGACGCTGCACTCAGGCGGTCAATTTCCATCATGGACTTCTCAATAGTTCGGATGTGTTCTTCCAGTTCATCGAACTGGCGCTTGTCATCATAAATTCCGCAGGGAATTTGGCAGTGTGCCATCGCTGGCGATGTCAGTAATGGCAAGGCCATAATGCTCAACAGAGCAACCAAAACAAAACGCATAATTTCTCTCCTCATAATCTTCAGTTTTTGATCTTAGCGGGGGCCAGACAGCTTTCATAGGCTGAATTAAGATCACGTCATCAGTCTGCTTTTTAGAAAACTGAATACCTCATCCCGTGCGGCAAGTGTTGCTGATCCATCTTCATCAATAAGATCTCTCGTAAGCACAGCATGAGGGAATGGATTGCCATTCGGATTCTGATGTCGGTCTTCCAGCTCAATTCGCTTGAAGCGGTCTTTTCCAACCAGTGCTTCAATAGCATCAAAACGCGCTTTAGTGCAGCTGGGATCTCCCTTGAAACGGAGTGCCATCACATCAATGTCATCTGCCTCCTTTAAAGCAGACTTCTCATTCGGAGACATATGCAGTGCTGCTCGCGATCTTCTGGTTAGAAGACCTACAGGCATGGCTGGTTGTGATGCGACCGGCGCGATAACAGGTGCCTCCAGTACAAGCGATAACGCAAAGTTACCTGTCATACACATGCCAATTGCGCCAACGCCCGGGCCACCGCATTGCTCATGAATGTATGCGGCGAGTTGACGGAGCCATTGCGTGATTGGGCTGGAGTTATTTTGCGCAAAAAGGTGAATTTCTCTTGATATACATGCTCTGACCAGATTACCTCCAAGGGAAGGTTTTGTCGGCCCTTTGAGTTCATCCTCATACAGATCAGGTGCGTAAACTGTGAATCCTGCTTCGACGAGCCAGTGTGCAAGCCGCCAGAACTCCGGCACCATACCTGGTAGTTCATGCATCAATAAAACGCCGGGGCCCTCGCCAGCAATATAGATTGGATGCTGGATGTCTTCAAACTTGAAAAGTTCACGTGTTTCAAAGGCTGCATAATCATTTTGCTCTTTAGCCGCACTGACGTCAGTTAGTGCGATCGATGCAGAAGCAGAACCAGCTGAAACCATCACAGTTGAGGAGACCAGAATATCTCGGCGGGTCGGATCAGTTGCGCTCACTCTACTGCCCCACTCATTACGTAATCTGACAACGGAAAAGCCTTTAGTCTCTCCAGCATCTCGCAATCATAATTCGGCGGGTTTGGTATCTCGCCAATGATCCATGAGTATAACTCACGGTCAGGCACTTCGAGCAGCCATTCGAACTGGTCGAGCTCCTGCTCGGACATCAGTTCAAGGTTCTCTTTTGCGAATGTGCCCAGAACAATGTCTGCTTCCTTGAAGCCGCGATGCATGGCACGGTACAGAAGTTTCTTGCGGCGCGAATCCATCATCGTGCTCTCCTTTTTGCATTATGTAATATGATAAGTTCGATCAGTCACCTTTTCCTGGATAAACGGCTTTAATGAGACCAGAAATTCTCAACCCGCTGTTCACGGATACCACCTATTTGCCGGGTGTGGGTCCCAAGGTTGCTGCGCTTATTAACAAGGTCGCAGGACCGCGTGTTATTGACCTGCTCTTCACCCTTCCGACAGGCCTGATTGACAGGTCAGCACGTCCAAAAATCGTGGAGGCTGTAGAAGGACAACTTGTCACACTGGAGGTGAGTATCGAGAAGCATCAGCCTCCGCCCAAAGGCATGTCCCGTCTGCCCTATAAGGTGCTGTGCTCGGATGAGAGCGGTTTTATCACGCTTGCCTTCTTTCACGCACGTGCGGACTATCTTCTTAAAATGCTGCCGGAAGGTGACAAAAGACTGATAAGCGGAAAGGTTGAAAGATTCTCTGGTGGCCTGCAGATTGTGCACCCGGACCATATTATCGATCCGGAGAAGGCAAACGAGCTACCTCTTTTCGAACCCGTTTATCCGCTTACAGCCAGCCTGCATTCAAAAACTATGAGGAAAGCCGTAAGCGGAGCAGTTGAAAAGTGCTCTGATTTACCGGAATGGTTGGATGCATCCCTTGTCAGTAGGGAAAAATGGCCTTCATGGGGAGAAGCCATAAGAAGTGTGCACCAGCCACAAAGCAAGCTTGATTTGTCTGATGACAATGTGCACCGCCAGCGACTGGCATATGACGAGTTACTCGCCAATCAGCTTGCCCTCGCACTAACACGTCAGAACCGTCAGAAAGGAAAAGGCCGCGTCCTGCAGGGAGATGAGTCGCTCAGAAACGAAGTTCAGCGCGCTCTGCCTTTTTCATTGACCAACGATCAACGACAGGTGCTCGCGGACATTTATAAAGATATGGCGGCACCGACGAGAATGATCCGTCTGGTGCAGGGCGATGTGGGGTCCGGCAAGACCGTTGTAGCCTTACTGGCCCTACTGTGTGCCGTTGAAGCCGGCACACAAGGCGCACTGATGGCTCCTACCGAAATACTGGCACGGCAGCATTTTGAGTTTATTGCACCACTGCTTGAGGGCACGAATCTCAGTGTCGAACTAGTCACGGGGCGCGACAAGGGGCAGGAACGTGTAGCCAAGCTGGCTGGCCTTGAAAAAGGCTACATCAACATATTGATTGGCACACATGCGATCTTCTCTGACGATGTAACATTTAATGATCTGGGTCTTATTATCGTTGATGAGCAGCATCGCTTCGGCGTGTTTCAACGATTGGCTCTGCAAGAAAAGGGTCTCAGGTCTGATGTACTTGTCATGACCGCGACCCCAATCCCCCGTAGTCTGGCGCTTACAACCTATGGTGATATGGACATCAGCCAGATACGGGAAAAACCGCCAGGACGGCAACCTGTTGACACGCGTGCCATCCCGCTTGAACGACTTGCGGAAGTATCCAGCGCGGTCAGCCGCGCGATCGAGCGCGGCGAGCAGGTTTATTGGGTTTGTCCGATGGTGGAGGAGAATGCAGATATTGAGCTCACGGCCGTAGAAACCCGATACGCACATCTTCAACAGCATCTGGGGGATAGAGTTGGACTTGTTCACGGCAAAATGAAGTCAGCTGAAAAAGACGCTGTGGTCACAGCTTTTTATAATAAACAGATCAGTCTGCTGGTTGCCACAACGGTCATTGAAGTTGGCGTGAACGCGCCCGACGCCACGATTATGGTCATCGAACATGCAGAACGCTTCGGCCTTGCCCAGTTGCATCAGTTACGTGGGCGTGTGGGTCGTGGAGACCGTCAGTCTACGTGTCTTTTATTATACAAAGCGAATGAGAAAGGTGAATTGGGCGAAACCGCAAAAGCGCGCTTGAATGTTCTACGCGAGACCGATGACGGCTTCGTGATTGCCGAAGAAGATCTTCGCTTGCGCGGCCCAGGAGATTTTCTTGGTTCCGCCCAGTCAGGGTTTCCGGATTTTCGTCTTGCCGATGCGAGCAAACACGCAAGCCTACTTTCCATGGCGATAGATGATAGCGCTATGATTCTGTCACAGGACCCGGCTCTCTCAACTGAAAGAGGTCAGGCATTGAAGACCCTGCTGTACCTTTTTAGCCGTAATGATGCTGTGAAGCTGCTGAAATCCGGCTAGGTGGAGTAAATATAGCTTTACAACCATGGGTTGTATGTGCCTTACTGCACATGCGCTGATTGAGCGTGACTTCTGTAAGGAGCAAGACATGCAGAAAATCGACATCAATGATATTCCGGTTCTTTCCTATGACGCCGGCATCCCTGACACCAGGTGGGGGGAAACGTCCTCCAGTGCTGTCACGGGCGTGATCGTCAGCATTATCGTGCTGTTAACGGACTAAATGAGTACAAGTGCGCGCCGCACGGTTGGTGCGCACTTCTTATGAGCTGGAAAAACCGATGACTGTTTTCACAAAAGTCCAATCGGATAACAGAAAATCTGATCTGAAAAAATCCGATACCTATTTGAAAATGCTCTTTGCGTTGCAGCGAGAAACGCGAGATTTCTACCGCGAGCATGCGCCGATTGCCAAAACGATAGAGTCTGTAGAGGCATTATCAGGTCCTACTACAGAAGACATCATACGTATTGCTGAAGAAAATCTGGATTTTGACGCTATCAAGCCGCTGATCGATTTCGAAACAAGTCGCTACAGATCATTTCCATTGTATTATTCACCAATGACAGCCCTGAACACCGGGGCGGTCACAGGCTGGGTTCTCATCAACCATCCTAAAGTATTGGTGATGCTAATTGCTTTCGACCCGACCGAGTTTCGTACCCAGAAAAAATTGGGGCGGATGAATGAGACGATCAACTTTTCGGCAGGTGATATTTCATTGAGGATTTTGAAATCAAAGGGCTTCACTTGCTCCCATTGGCGCGCGCCATTGCTGACTAATGATAAGTCAGCCGACAGTGAGTTACGGTGCGAGTACGACAAGACTGTGACTTATAAAACTGACGACCGCATTTATACCAAGGGGGGGACGGAAACGATCGTTTACGAAGACGTCACCTCCCCGACGATTGGTATCCAGATATATTCACGCCAGTTCCGAACCAATGTCATGGTTGATTATGATCATGAAACACACCTGGTCAAAACCCTCTCAGCGGCGGAC
>JALEGM010000049.1 GCA_022763145.1 Aquisalinus sp.
CCCGGGTGAGCGAGGGGCGGCAGACCTCACGTTTCTCCGGACAGTTTGTCGCGGGTCTTGGGTACGACGACACGGTGCTCGGTACACTGAGTGACTTTTTCGGTTTTGTGAATGCCGAGAGCGATACGTCCGGTATTTTCAGCGGCAGCGTTCAGTTCGAGAAGGACCTGAGCGATGTGCGCGATGTGCGGTTCGTGGCGGGCGTGCAGGCGTTCACGAAACAGTATTTCGACTTCGATCAGTTCAGCTATTCGATCCTGGCCGGTAATGTTGGGTTGGAAGGCACGCTTGGCAGTTATGATGTGGGCGGCGCTGTGACGGCACGCACCACTTACGTGGATGGCGACCAGTATCTGACAGCGACAGGTGTGCGCGGGCGGATCAGCCGCGATGTCTCGGCGGTGACGACCATCGGTCTTGATCTGGTTTATGATGACCTTGATTTCGACAATATCGAGGTCAACGGCTTCCAGACCTTTGGCGAGACAGGGCGCAGCGGCGAGGAGATTGCCGCAGTAGTTAGCATAGACCATCGTTATACGCCGCGCCTTGCTGTCGGTGCAGAACTCGGATTGATTGAGCGTAATGCCGATCAACAGGCTTTTGAGTATGATGGCTGGAGTGCCGGGCTTTCGCTGGATCGCGAATGGGGGCGCGGTGTTTATTCCGAAGTTGACTACGCTTATCAGCAGCGGGATTACTCCGGGCAGTTTACTCAGCGTGAGGAGGACCTGCATTATATTCGCGCCAGCCTCGGCGCGCCGCTTAAAACAATTCTTGGCGGTGGCGACGGCGCGACGTTGCAGGAGCTTGAAGCGCTGACAGTGGAGGGTTCAATTTTTCATGAACGCCGCGATGCTGACGCACCCTTTGGGGCGCAGTTCTTTGAGTATGACAACACAGGCGCGCAACTGCGTTTCGTATGGGGGTTCGGCCAATGAGGAAGATGATAATGACAGCCTTTGGTAAAAGCGCCCTCGCTGGCCTTGGTTCTGTTTTGTTGATGTCCACGTCTGCACTTGCGCAAGGTGTTGATGTTGGCGTGAACGCAGCAGTGCGTAATCAGGTGACGTTGCAAAGCGGGGCTGATGCCGTGCGGCCTGCTGTGCCGGCAGAAAGCGTCTTCCTCGGGGATGCGGTTGTCTCTGGTGCAGATTCTGCGTTGCAGATCCTGCTCAAGGACGAAACCGTATTCACAGTTGGCGCTAATGTGGACATGACCATTGATGAGTTCGTGTACGATCCATCTGCGCAGAGCGGTTCTCTGGCCGCAACCGTGAAGAAGGGCGCGTTCCGGTTCATGTCTGGCAAGATTGCACAGGCCAACCCGGAAGATGTGACGCTGGTGACGCCGACGGCTAATATCGGTGTGCGGGGCACCGTACTGGATGTTGTTGTTGGGGGCGACGCGCTGAACGCTGCCCGGCAGAGCGGTATTGATGCGGCGGCGGCCGGAGACGGGGCAACGCTGGTGGTGTTGCGCGGACCTGGTCGCGAACAGTCCGGTCTGAATAAGGATGGCGGTGCATCTGTCTCTTCCGGCGGCAATACAGTCACCTTATGGAAAAGTGGCACAGCCGCTTTTGTTCCTCGCGCGGGTGGACAGGTGGTTGGCCCATTCCGTTTTGAGGATAGCCTGTTCTTCTCCATCGCTGGTGACATGGGTACTGAAGTCAGTGGAGATAGCCAGCGTCCCCCACGGGATTTAAGACCAGTAATTCGTGACACGCCTGATTTGCGCGATTTACGGCGTCCTCCACCTCCGGGTGGTCCAGGTCGTCGCCCATGTCCGGGTGAGTGCCCGAATAATCAGGAAGACGCATTTGGTGGTGATACAGGGTCTAACTTCTAACCCTGTTTCGCAGAATTATCTTTATTTCTTCGCCGCCTGGATAATCCGGGCGGCGAAGTTTTTTATGGGGGACTGCTGATCTTCCCGAATCTGTCGGTCAGTGATCGCAAGATTTAAGTTGCCACCCCAGATCATGTTGAAGTAATCGGCAGTACCGGAGAAGGGCACCAGAAACCCTTCCGGTAACGGATCGCCATTGATGAGAGTAAAGGCAGTTTTGCCAGCGAGCCTTTTGCCGATGGCTTTTCCGGTTTCCGTCAGGTCTGTCAGGCGGTCGAAAGTGAGCTTGAGCTGTGCGCTCATGCTGTACCAGTAAACGGGTGTGACAAAGATGATGACTTGTGCTTTGTCCATGGCTGCTGCCACATGTTGAAAGTCATCCGCCTCATGACGATGGTTATAATCATAAGGCGCGATGGATAATGTGCCCAAATCCAGAAGATTACTTGCGGGCAGGTACTCACGGACAGCCTCTACGAGGGCATGTGTGTTACCCTGCTGGCTGCTAGTGCCGAGCAGAAAGAGGATCCTCTCTTCTGCCTCAGACATAGAGGTTCTTCTCTTCCGGGATGTCACTCAAGTATTCGACGAACTCGAATTCCAGGCCCTCTCCATCAAGATAGTAGACATTGCGTCGGTGCGGATGATCTTCGCCCATGTGATCTGGTTCGTAGCCCGCAGCACGCAAGCGTTCAATCAGTCGATCAAGGGAAGCAACCTCAAAGCCAATATGCGCGAGGCCCGGTGTGTGTCCCGTCAGGTCGCGATGCTCTCCCACGGCATTATCGTTGAGGGTTAGATAGAAGTTATCATCGCCAAAATGTAGCCAGTTTTGAGGGTGGCCGTGCCATGGGCGCGCGCCTTCTCCGCGTATGCGCCAAGCCGGAAAGGCGGCTTTCAAAAAGCCCAGGGTGGGTTCCATGTTTCTGACGGCGAGATTTATATGTTCGAGTTTTGGCATGTCGTTCCTCCTGTTTAATAAAGTTATATCTTTCTTTAATGGGGCTTGTTTTATAAAGCAATACCTTTTATAAAAAATCATGCCTAACGAAACCTCCACCCCGTCAGAGCCTTCCTCAACGCGCAGTGCTATTCTGGATCGTCTGAAACGAGAGGGCGAACAGTCAGCAGCTGATCTGGCCGAGCAGCTCTCACTGACGGCCATGGCGGTGCGCCTGCAACTTTATGATCTGGCAGAAGAAGGATTGGTTGAGGCGCGATCGGTTGCAGCCGGGCGCGGGCGCCCCACGAAGCGCTGGCAGCTTACAGAAGCTGCGGCCAGGTTGTTTCCCGATGCTCATCAGGGGTTGGCCGTTGAGTTAATCAACTCCGTACAAAGTATTTTTGGAGCTGACGGCTTGCAGAAAGTGGTTGACCGTCATGCTGATGGTCAACGCAAGGCGTATACCAGCATGCTGTCCAGCACCAAGACCACTGCTGAGCGTGTCAAAAAACTGGCAAAGGCACGTACTGACGAAGGATATATGGCTGAAGCCATACGCGAAGGGCGTGACTGGTTGTTGATCGAAAACCACTGCCCGGTCTGTTCCGCGGCGAAGGCGTGCACTGGCCTGTGTGCCAATGAACTGAAGGTGTTTCAGGATGTGCTTGGGCCTGACGTTACAGTGGCGCGCGAAGAGCACATTCTTCAGGGCGCCAGGCGCTGCACGTATCGCGTCACACACATCTAGTCACTAGCCGCCGTATTGTTCCATGTCTTCATCAGAGACGTCGAAGTTGGCGTAGATGTTCTGGACATCATCGAGGTCTTCGAGGGCGTTCATCAGTTTCATGAGTGTACCGACTTTTTCGCCTGTTACTTCAATGAGGTTTTGTGGCTTCCAGATCAACTTTGTACTTTCTGCATCCTCGAACTGGTCCTCCAGGGCTTTGGCCACGTCCATGAGATCTGTGTCGGCTGTGTAAATCGTGTGGCCGTCTTCTGAACTTTCCACGTCATCAGCACCGGCCTCGATGGCAGCTTCCATCATCTCGTCTTCGGAGGCTTTGTCAGCCGGATAAATGATTTCACCCACCCGGTCGAAGCCAAATGAGACGGCGCCGGTTTCACCCATATTGCCGCCATTTTTGGAGAAGGTTGAGCGCACATCAGAAGCAGAGCGGTTGCGGTTGTCTGTTAATGCTTCAACGATGATGCCGACGCCTGACGGGCCAAACCCCTCATAGCGGATCTCTTCGTAGTCTTCACCGTCAGCCGCGCTCGCCTTGTTGATTGCGCGTTCGATATTGTCCTTCGGCATGGACTGGGACTTGGCATTCTGAACGGCCAGGCGCAGGCGCGGATTCATATCCGGGTCGGGCATACCCATTTTGGCAGCGACCGTGATCTCTTTGGAGAGGCGGGAAAAAAGCTTGGATCGCGCTTTATCCTGCCGGCCTTTGCGGTGTTGAATGTTTGCCCATTTGGAATGTCCGGCCATGCCGCGCCTCTTTTGTTAATTGGAGTTCAAATCAGGGAAAATGGCGTTTACCGCGAGGGGCAGGGCGTTTCAAGAGGTGAAACGGCTGGCCCCGACTATGCGGTTTTCTTTCCCCGTCTGCGCCAGGCGACAATCAATGCGACAATGGCAAGCACAGTGCAGAGGTAGAATAGCATAAGCTTTGCCGGCGTCAGATATGCCTTGGTCCAGAGTAGGTCCATATTGCCCGAAAGCAATTGCACCTGCACGAAGCCCTCAACAAGATCTGTCATGATAACGGCGATGGCTGGCAGCGTGAAAAGAGGCCCGAGAAAGCGCAATGCCAGGCCGAAAAACAGTGCGCCATATGTCAGCGGATAGGCTACATCCAGGGTCGCGGTTGTCCAGATGTGAACCTGGCGCTGGACTTCGCTCATGGCGTCAATGTGCGCACGGATAAAATCAGGATCACTGAATTCGTCAATGACTTCGAATTCCCAGACCAGCATGATGATGCCGAAACCGATGGTTTGCAGGATAAACAATCCAAACAGCCACCACAGTGTTGAGGTTTTTGTGAGCCAGCCCGTCATGTCACCCTCTGGCGAAGCGCTTGACGACGAAGATCAGCATGATCAGTAAGAAGAAGACCGCCAGGTAACCGGTCAGTTCCTGAAGTGACATACGCATAACAGCATTCCAGGATTCGATGGTCTGCGCTTCCCAGACACCGAAAGATAACCACCCCGGTGCTGTGAGCCAGTTCCAGAGGTAGACGAACAAGCCAAGGAGAACCGTGGCTTCAAAAAGCCAACCAAAAATGGCTGTGACTTTTTGCATCCGCAATCCGGCAAAGATGGAAATGGCGATTATGGGCAGTAACACCACAAGGGACGAGCCCTGAAAAATATAGCCAACCGAATTGAAGATGTCGTTGAAGATTTCTGAAATCATGCGCCCCAAGCTCCTCTATTTTTCATTAACCATACGCCAAGCGAGCCTGGAAAGCCAGTTGAGGCGTGCAAAAGAGGTGGTGCACAATGTAGAGATGTAGCTCTCAGGGTTTCTTCACGTCTGAGGCGAACCGGGCCGCATTCTCTTTGGCGAAGGCTTCGTCGGAGATGGTCTCATCCCAGAATTGTGGGTTTGCCTTGGGGATGGTCAGCGCCTTTTGTACTGCCTCGCGCGCATCAATCCGGTCGAACCATGTCTGCAGATGGGCCAAACCATGGATGCTTACTTTTGCCCAGACATAGGCTCTGGCCCATGGGTAAATCATCATGTCAGCGATGCTGTAGGTATCTGCGGCGATCCATTCTCTCCCTTCCAGGCGATTATTGAGAACCTCGAGAATGCGTCGACTTTCATCGACATAGCGTTTTATCGAGAAGGGTTCCTCTTGGCCATTTGGGGCGGCGATACGTTGAAAATACATTGCCTGCCCCATCATCGGGCCAACATGGGCTGCCTGAAAGAACATCCATTGCATCACGTCAGATTTTTCGGCCGCGCCTGCCGGCAGAAACTGGCCGTATTTTTCAGCCAGGTACCACAGGATAGCTCCGCTTTCGAAGACGGTGCGATTTGTAAACCGGTCAACGAGCGTCGGGATTTTGCCGTTGGGATTCAACGCCAGATAAGCGGGTGATTTCTGTTCCTGTTTGGAGAAGTTGATATGCGTGAGATCATAAGGCACGCCTGCTTCTTCCAGAAATATGACTGGCTTGTAGCCATTCATGGTCGCTGCCGTATAGAGATGAATATCAGGCGTGCTCATTTTCTTTCACATTTTTTCAGTTGCAGATTTCACTCGGCCAGCATCCAGCCAGCAATATCCGCTGCATGGATGGCAGTTGCATCCAGAACTGGAATAGTACAGTCGGCTTGCTCCAGAATCATACAAAGTTCTGTACACCCGAGAATAACGCCGTCAGCACCATCAGATTGATATCGCGAGACCATCGCTGCCATATCTGCACGTGACTCCGGCTTCACGATGCCTTCGACAAGTTCGTCAAATATGACCCTGCCAATCAGATCCCTGTCTTCTTTAGACGGCGTAATAATCTGGCCATCGTAGCGTGTAGCGAGTTCGGGCTGAAAGAAATCTCCACTCATGACCCAGGGAGTCCCGGTGAGCAGCGGTTGTCGAACCATTTTATCCTGCATGGCCTTGGTCAGGCTATCATGCATATGGATCACAGGCAGGCCGGTTTGCTCTGCTGCTGCGGCGGCGCCCACATGTGTGGTGCCAGATGTAATAGCAAGTGCTTCCGCGCCGCCAGCTTTGAGGACTTCAGCTCCCTTGACGACCTCCACAATGAAAGCTGACCAGTTATCATTGTGGTAATGATCAATCATCACGCCATAATCAAGCATGTAGTATAGCACATTGGCGGAATGCTGGCCGCCATGATGCTGCCGCGCCGCGGCATTAAGATGGCGATAATAGAGTATGGTTGCTTCCGGGCTGACGCCACCGATAAGGCCGATGCGTTTCATGATATCGCTCACTGTTGATGATTATTGGAGCACACCGTGTAGCATAGTATCACTCTATCGGAAAAGAACATGTCCGGCGAATTATTCTCCTGCCTATATCAGGATATGTAAGATCTATAATGCCTGGAGAATATTGGGAGCAGATAATGCAGGTAACATATGAGACGGAAGGCCCTGTAGCGATTGTGACGATCAACCGGCCTGAACGTCGTAATGCTGTTGATCAGCAGACGGCAGAAGAATTGGTCGCGGCGTTTGAGAGGTTTGATGCTGACCCTGAGCTGTCCGTGGCGGTATTCACAGGGGCAGGCGGCACATTCTGTGCCGGGGCAGATTTAAAGGCTCTCTCGGAAGGGGAACGTAAGACAGTAAAGGAAGAAGGCAGTTTTGCGCCGATGGGACCTTCGCGGATGCGTTTGTCAAAGCCTGTTATCGCGGCGGTGGAAGGCTTTGCCGTGGCTGGCGGGCTGGAACTTGCTCTATGGGCTGATATGAGGGTTGCTGGCAATTCTGCCGTGTTTGGTGTCTTTTGCCGTCGGTTCGGGGTGCCATTGATTGATCTTGGTACGATACGGTTACCGCGGTTGATAGGTCAGTCGCGCGCGGCGGATATGATCCTGACCGGGCGAGAAGTAAAGGGTGCTGAAGCGCTTGACTTTGGGCTTGCGAACAGACTGGTGCCGGATGGTCAGGCGCGGGCTGCTGCTGTTCAGCTTGCAATAGAAATTGCGGCTTTTCCGCAATTGTGTCTGCGTAATGATCGCCAGTCAATGTATGAACAATGGGATCTGTCTGAGGCTGAGGCGATCCGCAACGAAATGCGCCACGGTCTCAACACCATCAGTTCCGGTGAGACGCTCGCCGGGGCCAGTGCCTTCGCCGGTGGCAAGGGGCGGCATGGTCAGTTTTAGCGGGCAAATGATTTCTTGACATTGTTGCGCTGCACAACGATGACGTGCCCATGTTATCCGGCCGACGCGTGAGCGGCTCGCCAAAGATCTGAATGTCATAATGTTAGACAACTGCGCAGACCTTTAAGGGCAAGATGACAAACTAAAGCCAGCGTAATGCCTCAGAGGCAGTATACGCCACATAGAGATTTCCCAATTCACGCGGGGTGATAACGATGAGATGGCCCTCAGGACATCAGGTCCCGGGTGAATCAGCATCGTAACCGCAAACGCCGTTGTAATCTTGGTGGTACGCATCAGATTATTCGATCCATCGTGGTGCTGTTAGCGCCAGACTGAAAGATATTATTTTGACACAGACGAAAAAAAGCTTTGCTGATTTTGATCTCCAGCCATCTGTTCTGAAGGCTATTGGGCAACTTGGATTTACTGAGCCAACGCCCATCCAGCAGGAAGCGATACCCCTTGTCCTGCAGGGGCGTGATATAATGGGTCTTGCTCAGACCGGTACAGGCAAAACAGCGGCTTTCGGCTTGCCACTTGTTCAGCACCTTATGGACAATCACGACAAGCGAAAGCCGAAGTCTGTTCGTGCCCTTGTCCTTGCGCCAACCCGGGAGTTGGTCAATCAGATCGCAGGTAATCTGCGCGATTATGTACGTGGTGGTCACATCAAGGTTCAATCTGTCGTCGGCGGTGCGTCTATTACTGTGCAGGTCAGGAACCTTTCTCGCGGGACTGACATTCTGGTGGCAACGCCAGGGCGACTTCTGGACCTTCTGGACCGACGTGCCCTGACATTGTCTGACACACGGTTTCTGGTTCTTGATGAGGCAGACCAGATGCTGGATCTCGGGTTTATCCATGCACTGCGCAAAATCGCTGCGCTCCTGGGCACACCTCGCCAAACGCTGTTATTTTCTGCGACGATGCCGAAACAAATGGGCGAACTTGCACAGACCTATTTGACTGACCCGGTACGGATTGAAACGGCCCGGCCCGGCATGGCGGCAGACAAAGTGCGTCAACAGGTTCATTTTGTTGACCAGCGTGGCAAAGCGGACCTGCTCAAGTCTTTGTTGGCCCGTTCACCGGATGAACGGTCGCTGGTTTTTGCCCGGACCAAACATGGTGCAGAGAAGTTGATGAAGCAGCTGGTGGCGTCTGGCTTTGCTGCGGGTTCTGTGCACGGAAACAAGAACCAGAACCAGCGGGAACGTGCCATCAAGGCGTTTCGTAACGGAAACATCCGTGTGCTGGTTGCAACAGATGTAGCGGCACGCGGAATAGATATTCCGGGCGTACGCTTTGTCTATAACTACGACTTGCCGGAAGTGGCTGAAAATTATGTGCACAGGATTGGCCGGACCGCCCGGGCAGGAGCTAGTGGACAGGCGATTGCGTTCTGCAAAGCGGACGACGTGCATCTGCTGCGTAATGTCGAAAAGCTGATGGGATTAGAGATCAGTGTTGCGAGTGGTGAAGTTCCTCAAGAAATGCCGGTGCCAACAAAAGGCAAAAAGCGTAACCGGCCGAAGCGAAATAAAAATGCCGGCAAGCCTGATTGGAGCAAAAAGAAACCGGCATTGCAGAAGGATGACGAGGTAAAGGGCAATAGCGACTCAGCAAATCAAAGCGACACCACCGGGCAGGGTAAATCTGGCACTCATACTCCTTCGAGAGGGAAAAAGTCTCCTGGGGGCAAGCCTAGAACCAGCTCCAAGACAAACAAGTCACGTTTTGCAAAGTCCGGCTCAGGCAAACCAAAGTCGGCTAAGCCTAAGAACAACAAGCCAAGATCCGGGAAACCTTCCTCTCCTGCGCGTGGTCGGCACCGTCCTGGTGGCAAGGCTGCTGCTTGATGAGGTTAGACGCTGACCGGCACCTTTGACCATCATCCATGGTGATCTGGTTGACCGGCTGTGTTTTATCGACCAAGCTTCAACTTCGTTTGGAGTTTAAGACAGTGAAAAAACAGTTTCTTGCCGCTTTTGTCAGTGCACTTTTGATCGGTTCAACTGGGGCTTATGCACAGGGCACATCAAATGCCCTGCCATCGCCGACTGTAGAGCCTGATGACATTATTATGCAAAACGGCGTTGATCTGCGACAGGTCGTGCAGGTTGCTGAGGCTTCTGGCATGGCTAGGGCGCGGGTTGAGTCGACCAATTTCGGTGAAGTTGTGATTTTTGACACTGGTGCCGGCGGTCAGTTCTTTGCGACGACCTTTGCGTGTGATGGTGGTATTTGTAGAGGGTTGCATTTCGTCGCTCTCATTCAAAGTCAGGGTACGGACCCCACGACTGTTGACTTCAACAGTTTTAATGGGCCTCGCCCGCAAGGAAACGCAGGATATGCGCCAGATACTGGCGAGATAGGCATCCAGCGCCTGATCACAACATTCAATGGCGTTACTGCAGGTGGGCTTGCTGGAGAGATCGGTACTTTCATGGGCTATGCTTCTGCTTTTGTTGAGTGGTATGCCTCCCAAAACCGTGTCGTGGCGGCATCTGTGATGGAAGATTTTGAACCGCTGGTACCTTCCAAGATTGATAATCAGTCTACAGAGAGTGAGAGTCTTGAGGGTACTGCTGATCTCGGATTGCTAATCGTTAGTCTTAAAGACGCTGAATTGCTGACGGATGAAGCCTATTTTCGAGGCGAATAGCATACTGCAGGCGCTTCACTAGAAGCGCTGAAGCAGGCGTTCCAGATATTCTATTTCATCTCGGGAAAGTCCGGGCTCTGACAGGCGCTGGCGCAAGCGCTCGACCAACTCGCGGGCGCGTTCAGGATCGCTGAGATCGGGAATACCTATGGCATTACCTGGAACCGCTGCGCCGTAAGGGCGGCCAAGGGGATCAACTTCTGCCGGGGTGCCATCGGCGTTTTCGGAGAAGCCTTGCTCGTTCTGCCCTTCCTCACCGTCATTCTGGGCCCGCATGACTTCTTCAGCGATACCTTCGGCGCCGCGGCGCAGGGCGTCGAGTGCACCTTCCTGCGCCTGGCTTGCCATGTTCGGGTTATCAGCGGTCAGGCCCTCTACAGCCTCATTCATGAAGTCACGTGCTTCTTCAAAGGCGCGCCGGATTTCCTCGCCATTTTCAGTGGCATCAACATCGCCCAGCTGCTCCAGAACATCTGATAATTCATCTGCCAGCGCCTGCTGATCGCGTCGCAATTCACCGGGTGTGCGGGCGCCATTGCCGGCGCCGTCCAGACCAAACTGTTCGCGCAAGGCATCGAATGTTTCATCTGCCAGTTCTCGCTGGCGTCCGATCAGTTCCCCAGCTGCGCCCATGCTCTGGCTGCCGGGGCTGCCACCTGCAGCACCGTTGCCAGGTTGACCACTGCCAGCTTCACCCTCCCCCCCTTGGCCCGGTTGGCCGTTGCGACCGGTTGATCCGTCAGCGGAGCTCTGTCCACTGATCTGGAGGTTTTCAAGCATCTGTTCCAGTGAGGACAGCATCTGCCGGGCGGCATTATTAGCCCCTGACTGCGTCAGGTCGTTGATGGAATCGAGCATTTCATCAAGATCACTCTGTCCGAGTTCTTCGCTTGGCGCAGACTGGTCGGCGACCGCCTGACCAGACTCTGCAAGAGCCTGAATGTAGTTCTGCATGGCAAGGCGCAAATCCTCGACGAGGCTGGCAATCTCACCGGGAGGCGCGCCGCGTTCCAATGCTTCACGCAGTGCGGACTGTGCCGCCTCGAGGGCGCGGCGGGCCAGTTCGAGCGCTTGATCTTCCAGTTGCAGCGCAAGCGGCCAGAAGCTGTCCACAACGCCGCGAACCTCCGTAAGCGCTGCTTCATCGCTGCTACCTGTTCCGGTTGTCAGGCCAACATTCAGGGCGGTGGATTGTTGCAACATGTCCCAATAAGCTGTTCGCAAGAGAAGATAGTCCACTGGACGGTCAAAAAAGCGGTCCGGGGCGAGGGTGAGGGCGCCAAGGGCGCGTGTCGCATTACGCCAGTGATCTGGTGCGATAGCGAGATTACGGCGTTCATAAATGACAGCCTGCGCAAGCGGGTTGAAGAATTCCCGCTCCGGTAGCGTGACCTTTTCACTTAAAGTTTCGCCGATATTGCCTGCGCCATCGGTCACTTCCAGCCGGACGAGTACATCCAGCCCGGCCCATGGATGGTCGGTCAGATCCAGATCCACGGTGCGTGGTCCTTCGATGCCGGTGACAGTTGTCACGGAAATACGCTCGGCGCTTGTCAGCGCGGCTTGTGACAGGGCCGGCGCGTCCAGCGGACGGGGTTGTTCCGGGTCCAGGGTCATTTTGGCCGTGGCAGCAGTGATGCCATAATCATCACGTATTTCAACGACCATACGTACACGGTTTTCTTCTGTAACAGATGGTGCTTCACGGAAGACCACGCCTGGCGGACGATCAGGCGTTACGACGACAGGCCAGCTGCTTTTACGGCCCTGAACAGAGAGAACGACGGCGCTATTGGCTGTTAGCTCGGCTTCGCCAATCAGTGTGTTATCTGTATTTTCCAGACCGGCGCGCCTACGACCGTCTTCTGTGTGGATATCAACCCTGCCTCTATTGAAGCCTCGGCTGCCTGCGATCCGTGCGTGGAGGATAGAGCCTGCCGGTACATTCACCTGCTCACCATTACCTTGCGGTGGGCTGGCTGATTGCAGCAATATGACTGGTGCCTTGCCTGTGTAGCCTGGGGGGTCAATCCAGAGGTCGACACTGATCGGTGCATTTTTGTTCATTTGCGGAGAGAGACCCATGGCGAGACGTGGCGCCATATCGCCCCAGGAAACGAACAGGCCAAAGGCCATCAGCAGGATGACGGCATAGCGCAAGCCCCACGGATCGCGCTCGTCTGCTGAGATGCTGCGTGCCTTGCCAACACGCAGGTCCTGCCCAAGCGACTGCATTCGCGCGAGGTGCGCCTGCCAGAGTGGGTTATCCTGTGATGCGCTGCTATTAAACGGGCGGTCTTTAAGAGACTGCAGCGGCGCATGTGGCAGGTCGCTATCCAGTTCCAGTCTTTGCAGGGCATCGACTTCAGTTGGCCAGGTGAGACCGGAGACATCGCGGACCAGGCTGTAGACCGTAAATCCGATCAGCAGCCCCAGAATGGCATAATGCATGATACCGGGCGTTACCTGCCACAAGTCGAAAAGGCTGAGCAGCAGGAAAAGGCTAAGTGCGCCCAGGGCTGGCAGGATTGCCGGCCAGAACTTTTCCGTAAACAGCGTTATCTGTGCACGCCGTATTTTCCAACGATACCCCGTTGGTGTTTTGTTGTCTTTTGAATGCACAGGATTTGCCATAGGGAGCATATCTAGCGTGTCAGGCACGCCGCGTCGATTTTCTTTTCCGTCATGCCCGTTCAGAGAAATCGGGTCGGTTAACATTAACGGGCCTCATTTAGGCCCGGCTTTTGCAGACTTTATGAAGGAAACATTAACAGGATAACACCGGACGCCACTTATGAGCTCTACCGCCCAGACAGCTGCATCACCTGCTTCAAAGTTGAACACCATGCGTCGCAGATGGTCCCGAATTCGGGAATTTGCCAAAGCGGCACGGGCTGATCGACAGTTGTTCCTCGCGTCGGCAGCTTTGGCTATTGTCTACAATCTGGTTGGCGCGCTGGACATCATTTCCACCGTGGCGGGCTTGCAGGCGCAGCTTGGTGAAGAAGCCAATCCTTTTGTGCGCCTCCTCATGGATAATCTTGCCAATGGCTGGATTCTGGCCAAGTTGGGACTTCAGCTTCTTGTTACTGTCATGATCCTGTGGTTCCCGCATCGGCTGGTGCTGATTATCTTCACCGTACCAGTTGCCGTGACCGCAATGGTGGTCTGGAACAACCTGCAGATCGCTGGCATGTTTTAGATTGTTGATAGTTTTTATCTATTGATTTGATAATAATAGATTTGATTTATTGTAATCCTTGTCTGGCCTCATACCTAACTATCGTTAGAGTTAAGGGGATAACCTCCGCAACGTCCAGAACAAGGGAATTATCATGAATACGAAGCGATTCACGACCATTAGCAGCGTTGCTGTTATTGCAATGGTGGCAACTATCGGTAGCGCAAGCGCGGGTTCCACGAAAAGCATCACCAAGGAAGATGTTATTGCGGCACAAACCCAATGGGGTAATGGCATCGTCGCTATCTCATCTGTACACACAGAAGGCGGGAACTACGAGGCACGTGCAACTGAGCATATCAACACACTTTATGCCTATGACAACACAGATGTGATGTTCAAGCCGACGCTGGCTGCGGAAGATCAGTTCCGTGAGACGTTTGATGAAGCGCTGTCTTACTTTATCGGCACAGAAGGCACTGAGGATGGCGGTTTTGCGATCAAAGGCTGGACCAATGTTCGCTGGGAAAACAATGCAGTTTACACTGATAAAGATTCTGCGATGGCCATGGGTAACTATTACTTTACTGGCCCAGATGGTTCAGAAACGAAAGTTGAATACACATTCGGCTATGTTCTTGATGATGAAGGTGACTTGAAAATCAATCTTCACCACTCATCACTGCCATTTTCTGCTGAGTAATTCAGGTCTTTTGAAGCCGACCAGTTTAGCGACTGGTCGGCTTTTGTATGCAGATTTTTGCTCTATAATTCAGCACTACGCGTATTAAAGCCATTCGGGCACTTGTTCCATCGACAAGATTTCTTCTGTCGCGGGGCGCTTGCGGATAATGGCAAATTTCTCACCATCAACCAGAACTTCGGGCACCAGTGGGCGTGTATTGTATTGTGATGCCTGCACGGCGCCATAGGCCCCGGCGGTGAGAAAGGCGACAAGTTCACCTTCTGTCAGTACAGGTAGATCTCGCTGGCGGGCAAAGGTGTCGCCGGTTTCGCACACTGGTCCTACCAGATCATAACTGACTTTCTCGTTTTTGTTTGTAGGCTCCTTAAGCGGAATAACGTCATGCCAGGCGTCATAAAGGGCAGGACGGATCAGGTCATTCATGGCTGCGTCAAGGATCAGAAAACGGCGGCTTTCACCTTCCTTGTTATAAATGATGCGTGAAACAAGAATGCCGGCATTGCCGGTAATCATCCTTCCTGGCTCAAAGATCAGCTGTACATCAAGTGGCCCGGCAATGCGCTTGATCATTTCGGCATAAAGTTCCGGGTGGGGCGGCGCAGTTTTATCGTCCCCATGCTGATAAGGCACCCCAAGGCCGCCACCGAGATCAAGGCGGGTGATCTGGTGGCCGTCCTCACGCAAGGTGCGCACAAGGTCTGCTGTGCGGATAAAGGCTTTCTCAAAGGGCGCAAGGTCTGTGATCTGGGAGCCAATATGGACATCCACGCCCTTGATCGAAATACCCTCAAGGGTACCAGCCAGATTATAGATTTCCCGGGCCTGTGCCCAGGGAATGCCGAATTTATCTTCGGCCCGGCCAGTCGAAATCTTGTCATGAGTGCCAGCGGCGACATCAGGGTTGATGCGGAGTGCAATCGGCGCGGTTGTATTGTGACTTAGGGCAACGTCGTTCAGAGCCTGTAATTCGGGTACTGATTCCACGTTGAACTGGTGGATACCGGCCTTCAGAGCCGCCGCCATCTCATCACGGGTCTTGCCGACACCAGAGAAAACAATTTTGTCAGCTGGGATGCCTGCTTTCAGAGCGCGCGCCAATTCCCCGCCGGAGACAACATCTGCGCCAGCACCTTCCTTTTTCAAGAGGGTAAGCACAGCAAGGTTGGAAAGGGATTTAACCGAGAAGGCTACCAGCGTGTCGCAACCCTGAAATGAGTCGGCAAAGACGCGATAATGGCGGCGCAAGGTAGCGGCTGAATAGCAATAAAAGGGCGTACCGACTTCGTTCGCAAGTGCATCAAGCGAGACATCTTCCGCATGGAGATGGCCGTCGCGATAATCAAAATGGTGCATTGGGATCAGCCGTCCTGGTTATCCGGTTGTTCCTGCTGTTCACCTGGTAAAGGCGGGCGGACTAACTCTGTTTTCTTGCCACAGGCTGTCAGCACGAAACAGGCGAGTAGTGTGAGAGTAAGTAATTTCATGATCCGGTTCCTTCCAGTTCTTTCAACCAGCGTACTGCCTGTTGCCTGACATTTTCAGGTGCTGTGCCGCCAAATGATGTGCGGGACGCTACCGAGTTTTCGACACTGAGAACAGAGAAAACGTCACTACTCACGTCAGCGTGTACGGACTGTATCTCCTCAAGGGACAGGTCGGGCAGGTCACAGTTTTTCTTTTCAGCCATGGCGACAAGCGCGCCGGTCACATGATGGGCTTCGCGGAATGGCAGGCCGAGTGCGCGCACAAGCCAGTCGGCAAGGTCTGTGGCTGTTGAAAATCCGCTGGCTGCTGCATCTCGCATCGCGGACTGATTGACAGTCAGTCCTTCGATCATGCCGCTCATGGCGGCAAGGCACAGGGCAAGAGCATCAATCGCGTCGAATGTCTGTTCCTTGTCTTCCTGCATGTCCTTGGAATAGGCGAGGGGCAGACCTTTGAGCATGATAAGAAGGCCGTTCAGATCCCCGATGATGCGGCCTGCTTTGGCCCGGCAAAGTTCTGCGGCATCCGGGTTTTTCTTTTGAGGCATAATGGAGGAGCCCGTTGAGAAATCATCTGACAGGGTTACGAACGCGAACTGTGCGGAGGACCAAATGACGATTTCTTCAGCCAGCCTTGAAATATGCGTTGCACATATGGCGGCTGCGGCCAGAAGCTCTGCAGCAAAATCCCTTGAGGAAACGGCATCAAGTGAATTGGCCATTGGCGCTTCGAAACCCAATACCTGCGCAGTTGCGGCGCGGTCTATCGGGAATGATGTGCCGGCAAGAGCCGCCGCGCCCAGCGGACTTTCATTCAGGCGCTTGCGCGCATCCTGAAAGCGGCTTCTGTCGCGTGCGAACATCTCCACATAGGCAAGGCAGTGATGACCGAAGGTCACTGGCTGGGCTGACTGCAAATGGGTGAAGCCCGGCATGATGGTATCAGCATGTTGCTGCGCGCGTGTTGCTAGAGCGTGTTGTAATGCGCTGAGCGCCGTATCCAGATCATCACAGGCTTGACGGCACCAGAGACGGAAATCCGTTGCCACCTGATCATTGCGGGAGCGCGCGGTATGAAGACGACCAGCCGGTGCGCCAATGATTTCCTTCAGGCGAGCTTCAATATTCATGTGAATATCTTCCAGCGCCGCGGAGAATGAAAAGCTGCCGTCTTCTATCTCTTTTGTGATCTGCGTCAGGCCGCGATCAATCTCTGCGACATCGGCATCCGAGATGATTCCATTGGCCGCCAGCATCTGTGCGTGAGCGCGCGAGCCAGCGATATCTTCTCGCCAGAGACGCTTGTCGATGTCTATGGAAGCGTTGATTTCTTCCATGATCGCGGATGGGCCGGCAGAAAATCGTCCGCCCCACATTTCATTACCTGTTTTTTTCTCGCTCATGCTCTTATCTAAGGGTCACTGACAACAATAGTGATAGACTCGAACCAGATTTCCGCAATGCAAAACTCTACCGATCCCTCGCCCAAGTCCTTCATTTCACAGCTTTTTCAGCCACGCATGATGCTGATGATCTGGGGCGGTGTCGGCGCCTTGATTGTGTTATGGGTCAGTGTTTCTGCCATGATCCCGCAAGGCAAGCCGGGGCAGGTGACCGAAATTGACCGCGATTTGCTGGTTGGCGAGATGGCAGACTTCGAGTTAGCCTTTCCCCCACGCGGGGCGCCGTTGACCCGGTTCCAGGGACCGGAAGGAGAGACAGAACTCGCCAAGTTCAAAGGCAAAACGGTGCTGGTCAATCTTTGGGCCACCTGGTGTCCACCATGTGTTGATGAGTTGCCTTCTCTTGATGCTTTACAAGCCGAGATAGGGAGCGATGACTTTGTCGTCGTGGCGATTGCTGCCGAGCCACGCATGGAGGAGCGTGGGCCGCCATTTCTGGCGCGTCTCGGCGTTGAGAATCTCGGACTTTATCACGATCCAAGGCTGGAGTTCGTCAATACAACCCTTGGGGCTAACCCGACTTTGCCTGTCTCGATCCTCTACGATTCAAGAGGGCGGGAAGTGGGGCGCCTCAATGAAGGGGCGGATTGGAATAGCCCTGAGGCACAGTCCTTGATCAAGGCTGTCATGGACGGAGAGGATATTTCCTGAAGCTGGTCCGGTCCGTCGCAAAAAATTCAAGATGGGCCCGCTTATCTGCCTTGGTTTCATTGCAGAACGGGCAAATAAGTGCCATTTGACCTATAGAGGGCGCAGTTAACTGTCACGAGGAGGATAGGATGACCCGACAAAACTCACTGAAATTGAAACTCATGGCTGCAACAGCAGCTTCTGCCTTATTACTCACAGCCTGTGGAGGCAGTGGTGAAACAGAGTCTATTGATGCACCATCACCAGCCACAAAAACTTCAGATGTTGAACTCAGCGGTGAAAGCCCGATTTATGAGCCTTTCAAGCTGACCGGTGCCAGCTCGCTTGATGTAGATGCTTTCTTTGCCATGATGGGCGATGAAAATGATCCTGCAGATGTCAGCTATAACTCTGCCAACTTTGATGAAAGCATTGGTGCGACTGTCATTGAGCAGCTGACAACTACAGATGAAGACAGCACCCTTACCATTGGTCGCATGGAACTTTACGGCGTCAATGAAGCCCACATTCAGGCGCTAAAAGATACTGACGGTGCGGCGGCGAAAGATGAAGTGTTCCGCAAAGTGCGCATGTTTGATGTGACTGTGGCAGGCAATGGTGAAGAGGCAGCCGGCGGTACCGTGACAATTGACGGGCTTGAAATTGACGGCCTGCGCCTTGGTGGCATGACACCGGATGAGTCAGAAGAGCTTGGTGATGGCCAGGAATTCGCTGCAGCCATGAAAGCTTTCGATCTGGGGGCGATCTATGTTGACGGCCTTTCCATGCAGGGTATTGAGGCCGAAGGTACTGGCATCAACATGTCTGTGACTGACATGCGCTTTGGTGGCATCAGTGCAGGCAAGTTTGGTCCGATCTCATTGGAGAATATGGATTATACGATCACTCAATCTGATGAGGCAAAAGCTGCCTTGATTGAAGCGGCTGATCCGCAGATGAAGGCAATTCTGTCTGGGCCGCTTGGCAATATCATTATGCCGGAAAAACAGCGTGCAACGATTGGCAGTATGACGTTTGACGGCTTCAGCTTTGCCGGCCTTCTTCCTTATCTGGAAAGTGGTGAAAGTGCACCGCTGAGTGCTGATAATCTTTTGTCTGTCGGCAAACTGGAAGCTCGTAATGCCGAAGTTTATGTGAATGATAAACTTGCGTCCACAACCGGCTACTCCGTAATGGAACCTGTTGAGTTTGCCTGGCTGGTTCCGACACGGATCAAGTCGTATTCTACAGATGTGGTGACAGACCTCACAGCGTATGTGCCGGAAGGGCAGTCTGAGATGCTGGCTCTTTTCCAGGAAAATGGGCTGGATAACCTGACCGGTGACAGTGAAATGCTCTGGACATATGACGAGACAGCAGGTGATGCCGGTTTAGTCATCAACACAGAGACTGAAGGGTTTGCCAATTTTGATATTTCCTTCAACGCATCTGAAGCTGTTTTGGAAACACTCCACACATCCGCAACAGAAGGCGAAGGCGCTGCTTTCCAGAATGTTGCTATTGATGGGATGAGAATCCGTATCGAAGATGAGAAACTTCTGGACGTTATTTTTGCTGTGGCAGCATCGCAGATGGGGCAGGACCCTGCACAGTTGCGTGCAAGTGCACCGCTCATGATCAACATGGGTGGCCAGCAATTCGCTCAGATGAACCCGGCTTTCCCGTCTTACCTTGCGGCTATTTCAAACTGGGTTGGCACAGGTGGTGCCATTGAAATTGCTGTTGCGCCAGAAGCTCCGGTTGCTGTGGCGACGTTGGCTGAAACCGGTCAGACCGCACCGCAAACATTGCCGGATGTACTTGGCTTGACGGTTACGCACACAGCGCCAGAAGGCGAGTAATAGTCTTTTTACAGATTGAGAAAAGCCCGGCTATTTCGCCGGGCTTTTTTTGTCACCGAGCAGTGCGGAATTAGCTTGCCAGCCGGGCAGTCGTTTCGTTGACGGTCGCCTGGAAGTTGTCTGTCAGTTGCTGCATTGTCTGTGCATCAGCTTTTGAGCCAGCTGCGGCTCGCTCTTCAATTTGTGCACATGTATCACCAAGAGCTTGTGCGCCGATATTATAGCTCATCGACTTTAGGGCATGAGCTGCTTTGGCTAGAGCGGAGACATCCCCGCTGTTCATGCTTTCCGCGACATTGCGCAAAGCACCAGGAGCGCTTTCGTTGAATATCGTCAGGGCACGAGCAACCATATCACGGCCAGAAATTTCGCCCATCTGTTTTAGTTCCGCGAGCACATCCGGGTTGAGCATAGTCGAAGTAGCTGTCGTAGGAACGGATGCTGTGGTCTGCGTAACTTCGGTGTTTTTGGCAGGTTCTTCGTCATGACGTACAACCTTTTGTAGCTCTGAGTCACCTTCAATATGGTGCGCCATCATGGTGGATATGCCTTCCAGCGTGAATGGTTTGGTCAGGAACGCATCCATGCCAGCGTCTTTCCAGGCGTTTGTGGCAGCGCCTGCCATTTGGGCGGTGAGGGCGATAACCGGCGTTGCCATTGCAGCAATCTCATTCTCATAGGCGCGGATCTGGCGCGTTGCCTCATAGCCGTCCATGACAGGCATTGAGCAGTCCATAAATACGAGGTCGAATTTTTCTTCCATGAAGCGATCGACTGCTTCCTGGCCGTTGGTGACAGTTTCAACTTCTGTACAAAGACAGTTCATGGCTTCAATGATCACTTCGCGGTTGACCGCGCTGTCATCTGCCACAAGGATTCTCTTGCCAGAGAATGTTGTGTAAGTCGCCACGTTGGTGGCGCTACCTTCCAGTGCTTTGAGGCCGAGCAGCTGACCAGCTGCCATGCGCTCTGCCAGAGTGACAATATCGTCCGGCAGGATTGGTTGGAACAGAAGGTCATGGGCTTTCTGTTGCTGAACAAGCTGCTCCGGAGCATGGTCACCGATGGCGGCAAGGCAAATGCGCCCTTGTGGTAACAGATTGTCAGGTAGTTGCAGGATCACAGCGGCGTCTGCAATGATGAAGTCCAGATCTTGCACAGTTTCGGGTGCGTCGTTCTGTGTGAAAACGGTGCCGCCGTAATCCTGTAATGTCCGCACAAGGTTGGCCTGAACGGCTTGACCTTTCATTGCAACTTGTATGTTCTTGCCTGTAAGGTCTGGCAATGAAGTTTCGCTGTCTGCCGCTTCTGCCCTGATCGTGAACCAGAAGCAGGAGCCTTTGCCTTCCTCGCTGGTTACGCCGATCTCGCCGTCCATAAGGCGTACAAGTTTCTGACAGATAGAAAGACCAAGACCGGTGCCGCCGTACTCTCGTGTTGTGGATTGGTCTGCTTGCGAGAAGCTTTCGAATACCCTGGCGAGCTTGTCTTCGGGAATGCCGATGCCTGTATCAATGATGTTGAAGCGCAGCATGTCTTCAGTGTCGGGTTCTCTGATAACCTCAATTGCGACATGACCTTCGTGGGTAAATTTGATCGCATTACTGACGAGGTTACTGACAATCTGGTTCAGGCGAACCGGGTCCCCCATAACCATTTCCGGCACGTCTGGTGCGACATAAGCCGTAATTTCCAAGCCATTGGCGGTAGCTTTTTCTTCAAACAGATTGATGACATCGCCTACTTTGCGCATCGGGCTCCAGGCGATGGTTTCAAGGTCCATCTTGCCGGCTTCAATCTTGGACAGGTCGAGAATGTCATTGATAATAGACAAGAGGCTTTGTCCCGAATTCACAATGACATTCGCATAGCGCTTATACCGTGCTGCCAGGTCTGCATTGGAGAGTAACTCGGCCATGACCATGATACCGTTCATTGGTGTCCGGATTTCATGACTCATTGTGGCTAGAAACTCTGACTTGGCGGCATTGGCGCTCACCGCTTCGTCGCGCGCCTTGCGGAACTGTAGTGTTCTTTTCTGGACTGTTTTTTCCAGGTTTCGTCTGTATGTTGCGAGTTTGTCGTCGCGCTCGCGGATATTGACCAGCATATCGTTGAAGGCATCAGCCAGATCACCAACCTCATCCTGACTGACCCGCTCGGCTAATACGTCAAAGTTGCCGGTCTCACGCACGCGCCCCATGGTTTCGGCCAGTTTTTGCACGGGCGTGGATACCTGTTTCTGGATTAACCAGGCCGCGAATATACCGGCAAATGTCGTAAGCAGCAGGGTGATCGTTGCTTCCTGCAAGATTTTGATCAGCAACAGTCGAGCAGCGTTCACATCGCGATAAACTGTCAGCGTGCCTAGCTCTACACCAGCTTTGACAATCGGGACTTCTGCCGACATGGAGCGAGAGCGCAGTAACAGCAGGATAC
>JALEGM010000050.1 GCA_022763145.1 Aquisalinus sp.
AAAAATACCAGAATATCAGGTGGTGCTCGTATTGGTGAAGCCGGATTTGGTTTTGTTCAAGTGGATGGCAAGCAATGTCGTGTCCCTCAGCTCGGGCGTGTGCTAATCGAAGACGAAGTTGAAGTTGGCGCGAACACAACAATTGATCGCGGCGCTCTCAATGATACTATTATCGGTGCACAAACCAAAATAGATAACCTCGTGCAAATCGGTCATAATTGCCGCCTCGGAGAGCGCTGTGCTATAGCTTCTCAAACAGGCATATCTGGTAGTACAATACTTGGTGATGACGTCATGGTCGGAGGTCAGGTGGGACTGGCAGATCACCTCACAATTGGCGATGGTGCAGTAATCGTCGCGCGCGCCGGCCTCATGAGGGATATACCTGATGGAGAAAAATGGGGTGGATACCCGGCAAAACCAGCACGACAATGGTTCAAGGAAGTAGCAGCAGTAACCAAACTTGCCGGTACAGGCAAAAATTAGAGAAAATTCTATGACTGAAGAAGAGCAAAAAGACTATCTTGACCCTCTCGACATCTTGGCTTTGATGGAGTTACTGCCGCACCGTTACCCGATGCTGATGGTAGACAAGATCATCAATATAACGCCAGATAATGGTGCGACAGGCATCAAGAATGTCTCAATCAACGAACCCTTCTTTCAGGGACATTTTCCGGGCAAACCTGTAATGCCAGGCGTGCTGATTATTGAGTCCATGGCGCAAACAGCTGCGGCTTACACGGCGTACGCTGAGAAACTTGATACGAAAGGCAAGGTGGTACTTTTCATGGGCCTTGATAAAGTTAAGTTCCGCCGACCTGTCGTGCCAGGGGATCAACTCGAAATTCACGTCAAAACAGCCCAACGTCGCCCACCAGTCTGGAAGTATGAGAGCAAAGCCATAGTAGATGGCAAGGTCGTTGCGGAAGCCAGCTATGCTGCGATGCTCGCAGACCCTGGAAGTATATAATCATGGTGGAAACCTTCATTCATCCGACAGCAATCGTTGAAGAGGGCGCCTCTTTGGGAACAGGTGTCACCATTGGACCATACTGCCATATAGGTGGCAGAGTCATTCTTGGGGATGAAGTCACGCTAAAAAGCCATGTCGTCATTGATGGTAATACGGAGATTGGCACCCGGACGAATATCGCTCCCTTTACCTCACTCGGCAGTGCACCTCAGCATCTGGGCTATAAGGGGGAGGACACAAAACTTATTGTCGGCAAGGAAAATAATATCCGGGAATATGTCACGATGAATCCCGGCACAGTTGCTGGGCGTGGGCAGACTGTGATCGGCGATAACTGTCTATTCATGGCTTCAACGCACGTCGCTCATGATTGTATTGTCGGCAACAACGTCATTATGGCTAACAATGCCACATTGGGCGGACACGTCTCAATACAGGATTTCGTTTTCATGGGAGGCATGTCAGCTGTTCACCAATATTGCCGCATCGGCATTTATGCTTTTGTTGGTGCTGCTGCACTGGTGACTACAGACGTTATTCCTTATGGCTCTGTGATCGGTAATCACGCAAGCCTTGAGGGATTGAATATCGTCGGAATGAAAAGAAGAAATACGCCCAGACCCGTAATTCATCAGCTCCGCTCTGCTTATAGACTCCTCTTCGCTCAGGAAGGTACATTACAAGAGAGAATAGAGGATGTATCAGAGATGTTCAGTGATAGCGAAGAGGTATCGCGAATTATCCAATTCATCAAAGCGGAAAGTTCCAGACCGCTCTGCACACCGAGAACCTGAGTCATGCAGCGTTGGACGAGATTGGGTATTATCGCTGGGGGAGGAAAACTCCCCATAAAGCTGGCCCAAACATGCAAAGCCGCCGGTAAGCCCTACTTTGTGATACGCTTGAAGTCTTTCGCTGATGATGTTCTATCTAGTTTCACAGGAGAAGAGTGCGGTATAGCTGAATTAGGTAAGATTATTCGTCTTCTCAAAAAAGAGGAATGCGACGCCATAGTGATGGCAGGCCTTGTGCCAAGACCAAACTTCTCAGCACTAAAACCCGACTGGCGTGGAGCAGCGCTACTCCCGAAAGCGTTATCAGCCGCGCGTAAAGGAGATGGTGCAATACTAAATGTTTTAGTCGATACTTTTGAAGCAGAAGGTTTCCTTGTAATAGGAGCAGAAGAAGTCGCAGACGACCTACTTGCTCCAATCGGTCATCTGGGTAAGATTCAACCCACACAGAATGATTTTTCAGATATGCAAAAGGCAGCTGATGTGATTGGTGCACTGGGGCCATTTGACATTGGACAGGGCGCTGTGGTGCGCAACGGGTTTGTTCTGGCGATTGAAGCCGCAGAAGGAACAGACCAGATGTTAAGGCGTTGTGCTGATCTACCCTCTGATGTGAAAGGAATTGACCCAGACGCTCCACAAGAGCGTAGGGGCATCCTGCTAAAGCGTCCAAAACCCGGACAAGAGTTGAGAGTTGATTTACCGACGATTGGTGTAGAGACTGTCAATCGCGCAGCTGCAGCCGGACTGGCCGGCATTGCTGTGGAAGCCGATGCAGCTCTGATTATGGATAGGGAAGCGCTCACCAAACTAGCAGATGAGCACGGACTTTTTGTTTATGGCTTTCAGGACAGCGACTTCAGAAACTGAGGCGAGCCTTTGACGAAACCACTCACAGTTCTGTTGGCAGCTGTTGAACCTTCAGGCGATGCGCTGGGTGCTAGCCTTTACAAGGTTCTTAAAGAGCGCTTGCCAGATAATACACACTTTATTGGTTGTGGTGGAATGACCATGAAGAGCGCTGGCTTTACCAGTGCTTTCTCAACAGACTCATTCTCAGTTATTGGCCTGAGTGGCTTCCTGAAGGCTATTCCGGAAGGTATAAAGAGGGCACGCGAGGTAGGTGAACTGGCCGCGGAAAATCACGCTGATATCGGTATTTACATTGATGGCTGGGCATTTAGCTGGCGAGCGGCACGTTACACAAAACTCTACTCCCCAAATACTCTGACTGTGAAATATGCGACTCCCCAAGTATGGGCCTCACGGCCAG
>JALEGM010000051.1 GCA_022763145.1 Aquisalinus sp.
GCAGTCACTCTGACTGGTCCCTGGATGAAGGCCGTGACGCGATTTTCCGCCGCTTTCAGTTTTCTGACTTCAATGAAGCTTACGCCTTTATGAGCCGGGTCGCGTTGCTGGCCGAAAAGATGGATCACCACCCTGAATGGTTCAACGTCTACAACAAGGTTGAAGTTACACTCACGACCCACGACGTGAACGGACTTTCCGAGTTTGATGTCAAAATGGCTGATTTCATGGATGGCCTGGCCCGGTAAGTTGGCAACAATCTGCCCCAAAACTGCCGCAAGCCTGCCCTCAGGCGGTCTTTTCAGCCTGCTCAAAACAAGGCTACAGTAAATGAAACCTGAAGGGGATAATAACAATGGCAACAATAGCCCTTGTCGATGATGACCAGAATATTCTTACCTCCGTCTCTATGGCGCTTGAGGCTGATGGTCATGAGGTAAGCACTTATGAAGACGGTGCGCAGGCGCTGGAGGCAATCAATCTCAAAGCGCCTGATCTGGTTGTGTCGGATATCAAGATGCCCCGTATGGATGGCATGGAGCTTCTGCGTCGGTTGCGACAGGATTCCAGTCTGCCCCTGATTTTTCTGACCTCAAAAGACGAAGAGATTGACGAGGTTCTGGGCCTGACCCTGGGGGCGGATGATTATGTCAAAAAGCCATTCTCACAACGCTTGCTGTTGGAACGCGTTAAAGCGGTCCTGCGCCGGGCAGATGCTGGTCCCTCCGGTAGCTCCGCGGATGAAGAGAAACAGGTCATCAAGCGCGGTAGTTTGACGCTTGACCCCTTGCGCCATGCCTGTTCCTGGAAAGGTGATAACGTCACGCTGACCGTAACGGAATTCCTGATTCTTCAATCGCTGGCGTCGCGCCCGGGTTTTGTGAAAAGCCGAGATGCGCTGATGGACGCAGCTTATGATGATCAGATCTATGTTGATGATCGGACGATCGACAGCCATATCAAACGCATCCGTAAAAAATTCCGTGTGCATGATAAGGAATTCGATCAGATCGAAACATTGTATGGTGTCGGGTATAAATATAAGGAAGGCTGATCGTCTTCCGGTCTCTAGGGGTTAGGAGAGGTTTCTGCAGGAGAATCCTGAGACAGCAGAGCGGCGCAAATATGCGGCGCCGCGAAACCCCGGCACTCTCGTCGGGGGGCTGACTTTTTCACGCCTGACGCTCACTATTGTTGTGGCGAACCTGATCGGCTTGACCATTCTTCTGCTTGGTTCTCTTGGTATGACCCAGTATCGTGATGGCCTGATCGCCGCCAAGCTCGAAGGTGTGCGGGCGCAGGCGCAGGTGATCGCGGACATCATGGCGCAAGTAGCCGCAGATGATAATGTCTGCGACCAGCCCGTCGATTTTGGGGCGGAAGATGCTGGCGGGTGCCGTGTTGCCTTGCGCGAGGATTATGTCAACGAGGTCTTCAACCGCTTATGGGATGGTTTTGAAGGCCGGGTGCGTGTGTTTAATGCACCCCGCAGTTACGATGAACTGCCTATTCCCAATGCGCGTGATCTTCTTCTGGAAGATGTTGTGCTGCGTAAGGATGAATTTGATGTCAGTACCCTGCCTGATATTGAAGAAGAAGGCTTCAGCTTTGAAAAGATGATGCTCTCAATCCGGCAGGATATTGTTGAGTTGTGGCCGACAGCCGGTTTCCGGCGCGATGCGCTGAGCCGCACTCTGGAGCAGGAATTGACAGAAGCATTTCTCGCGCCGCCTGACGGCAGCGGTAGCGTGGCGTCCGTGCGATTTAACGAAGACGGGGAACTGGTGGCTTCGGTTTCCGTACCGGTGCGTCGTGTGCAAGCCGTGTACGGTGTTGTGACAGCAGAAATCGGCGGCATTCAGGATTTGGTCGATGAGGCGCGAGGAGCCATTTTGCCGTTCTTTGTACTGGCCCTTGCGGCGGCGTTTCTGTCTTCTCTGCTGTTGACGGCCACCATCGCTCAGCCGATCCGTCAATTGGCAATAGCGGCTGACAAGGTGCGCGAAGGCATCGCGGTGGCTGGCCGGGTGCGCATTCCGGATTTTCCCAACAGGCGGGATGAAATCGGTGAACTTTCATCATCATTACGTGCCATGACCCGCGCGATTTATGCGCGTATTGAGGCCATTGAGAGCTTCGCAGCTGATGTCTCACATGAACTTAAAAACCCACTGACCTCAATTCGTAGTGCGACAGAGACGCTGGGTATCGCCAAGACACCAGAGGCACAGGAAAAACTTATCGGTGTTATCCAGAAAGATGTCATCCGTATGGATCGTCTCATTACTGATATATCCAACGCCTCGCGCCTTGATGCTGAGCTCGCGCGTGAAACGCGCGAAATTGTAGATATTGAAAAACTCCTCAGAGATATCATCGATATGTATATTGCGACGCACAAGGAGGGGCGGGCGCAGGTTGAGTTTCAACCGCCTCATACAGCCGGGCAATTATTTGTGCTTGGCTCGCCAACCGCTCTGGGACAGGTCTTTCGTAATTTGATTGATAATGCAATTTCGTTCAGCCCAGCCGACAAAACGGTCTTTGTTACCTTCACGACTACAGGCTCTGAAAAAGACCGAGATCGCCAGGTGCATGTATCAGTTCTTGATGAGGGCCCCGGCATCCCTCCGGAAAACCTCGAGAGTATTTTCAAAAGATTTTACACGGAGCGCCCTGCGGGAACGGCCTTCGGAAATAATTCCGGCCTTGGTCTCGCGATTTCCCGGCAGATAGTCGAATCTCATGGTGGTGAGGTGTGGGCTGAAAACCGTCAGGAGGCAGACAATACTCAGATGGGAGCAGTTTTCCATGTACAGTTGCCTCTGCAAGCCGTGCAGGAGCGTCGCGGATGAGTATGCGCGCAGACCTTGGAGAACTTGTCGAGGGTACAGGTGTCGCCGTGGCTGTCGATCCGGATGGACCGCTGGCTGGCGTGCTGCTGCGCGGCCTGTCCGGTGCTGGCAAGTCAGACCTGGCATTAAGATTGATTGAACAGTGTCCGTGGCGGCGTACCTGTCTTGTGGCGGATGACCTCGTGATCGTAGGCGGGGAAGGCGATCGTTTGGCGATGCGACATCCGGGCTCGCTTGCTGGTAAGATGGAAGCCAGAGGTTTCGGTATTATTCGCGTGCCATTCATAGAAAGCAGCGCTTTGTACCTTGTTGCAGAGCCGGGCGGGCCTAGTGGCAGGTTGCCGGAGTTTCGCGAAGAACAACTGATCGCATCAGCTAAAGCGAAGATCCCCGTAAGTTTTTGCGCGTTTTTGGAGCCTTCTGCACCAGCAAAGATCCGTCATATCCTGCGTGCATTTTTGGCTAGACATTTCGACTCACAAAGGCAGGATGTCCTTTCGACTCAGGAAAAAGGGCAGCAGGAAATATGATCGGCCTTGTGGTTGTGACACACGGAAATCTGGCAGACGAATTTCTCAAAGCGGCCGTCCATGTGGTTGGGCCGCAACCGAACATGGCAGCTGTATGTATCGGTGAAGATGATGACATGGAGCGTCGCCGCGAAGACATTCTTCAGGCGGCAAGTGCGGTTGGTGAAAGCGGTGACGGTACGATTATTCTGACGGACATGTTCGGCGGTACACCTTCAAATCTGGCGATCTCCGTTATGGATAAGGTTGGTGCGGAAGTGATTGCAGGGGTTAATTTGCCCATGCTTATCAAGCTGGCTCCCGAGCAGTTCCGTACGGAAAACAACCTAAAGGATGCAGTTACTGCGGCGCATGAAGCAGGGCGCAAATACATCAATGTCGCCTCTTGGGTCTTATCAGGGGAGCAGGCGAGCTAAGCTCTAGAGTATGACATCAATCCTGACGCGAGATGTTGAAATAACCAATAAGCGGGGGCTGCACGCCCGGGCGTCTGCCAAGTTTTGTGCAGTTGCCGGATCGTATGAGGCAGCAATACGTGTTCGCCGGGAAGGCGTGGAGGTCGGTGGCTGCTCAATTATGGGCCTGATGATGCTGGGTGCCGGTATTGGCTCCAGCATCCGGATCACCGCTGAGGGGCCCCAGGCCGCCGAAGCACTGGATACGCTTGTTCGGCTGGTTGAGGAGCGCTTTGGAGAAGATGAGTAGCCTTGTCTGATGTTTTCCCGGAAAGGCTTTTGCTTGTGGTCGCCGCAGTTCTGATACCGGCCCGCCGCAAGGTTTCATGTATTATGAACTCTTTGCTTTCCGGCACTCGGAAATAAGACGTGTGGATGAGCTCCCGCCAGCTCAGTTGCTCGGTCAGTTCATCAATCAGATTATGATCCGTATGAATGGTATCATCAGCGAGTACGTTTTGAACATTCAGGAGAGACTCTTTCGCATGGTCTGCCGCAAACTCACACAGTGCGAGACTGGCTTTTTCTGACATCACGACCGCATGGCTGTCATCCCACCCTTGCGGTACCCGGCCAACACCCGCGACGTCTTCACCCTTGGTCGTGTTGCCAAGGGCCTGACGTTTGACCTGATTGCCAAAGGCAGCATTCAGGCGGCGAGCGAGGAAGTTACCAAAAAACAGCCGATTAATGATATCTGTCAGCGGGAACACGGCAATGACGATCAAGAGTTTCGACAAGACACTGATAACATCAATCAGGAAAGACAAGGCAAAGGTTGGTTGGCCGCGATCATCGTAAGCTGTTGCATTCACAAAATCGGGCAGGAATGTCAGGTTCGGCGCAATATTAATATTGTACCAGAGCATGATTTCGAAGGCGAGCGGTTCGGCAATCGAATACCATAATGTCCAGTGCACATCTGCCGCGATGCTCTCTTCCGCATACCATTGCAAAAAGCTTTGCACCTGCGGGTCTGTCATGAAAGTCCAGCCAGGCAGATAATCACGAGCGATTTCCATCGCGCCCAGTAATTCGTCTGCAACAACAGCACTGCCGAGGAAAAACACAACGATCAGTACCACGACGAGACGCAGGAACCCCCGACTCTGGGCTGGCTGCATCAAGGTCAGATTCAGGTCATACACCCGGCGCAGACCATTGATGGCCTCATCGCGCTTGTCATAAAGGGCCGTCCAGATCGGACTGAACTGGTCATGAAAATCTGCCGCGACTTCCTTGCTGTGCAGTGCACGGATACGGCGCTGCGAACGTAAAAGCAGATACCAGGTCAGGCTGATGAACAACAGGGAAGAAGCAATGGTCGCCAGCGCAACAGTTCGCTCGTTGCGGGCCGCTTCAATCTGGGATTCCATCTGCTGAACCTGCACAGCATATTCATCCATGCCTTTGCGTTGCTGAACCATTTCGGCAGCTTCGCTCATCTGGCCCGCATCGGTCATGGAAACACCAAAGATGATAACCGTGATAATTGAGGAGATGACGAGAAAGGTCAGAAAGATCGAGTACAGAAGAGCGAGCTGGCCGGAGAAGTCCAGTCGCTCCCAGAGCCAGCGCTGTGGCTTCATCCGTATAAAGGGTGTGCCGACTGTAATCACACCTTTGATGTGGTCAAAATCGCGCTCTGTTGAGGTTGCCAGTCGCAGGGCTGTAGAAATGACAGAGCCGCCATGGCTGTGGCCAATCAGGGTAACATCTTCCTCGCGTTCATCATACTGGATCAATTCCCAGAGCAGGCCTTCAGCGGCGTCCCGGCGTGATAATTCATCGTTCTTCCCATCCCAAATAAACGGGATGATCTCGCCGCCGCCTGCCTTCTCAAGCAGATCTTTAGAAAAGTCGGACTCAGGCTGCCACCACTTTGGGGCAGCGGAATCCGGTATCTCATCGCCAGTACCGTGAACGGTGATGAATTTCATCTGTCAGCAACCCCCAAATACCCAAACTGGCCATATTAAATGCCATCACCGGCGCAGTGTCAAAACCTCAAATGAGGGGTGTCGAAGAGGCGCTTGACCAGGAGCGAATCCAACGTCACGTTTTATCCATGCCTGAAAATCAGATCAATCCAGAACAGTTACGTGCCGTCCTGCAGTGGTATGCTGACATGGGTGTTGAAGACGTTATCGGGGCAGAGCCTTCTGATTTCTCCACATGGGCGCATCGTGCCACGGCCACTGCGCCACAAGCGCTGCGCAAGGCGCCCGCACCTCCCGCCGGCCTTGGTCAGGTACAAGCCACATCGACGCCGCAGCGGAGCGCGCCTGCACCCGTTTCAGGGCTTGAAGCGCCTATGCCGACAGATGAAGCCATTGCCCTTGCAAAGTCGCTTGCCGGATCTGCGACGACCCTGGCAGATTTGCGCTCTGCCATTCAGGGGTTTGATGGCTGTTCGTTGAAACCGGGTGCCCGCAATACCGTTATTGATGATGGAATAGATGGTGCGCCGCTCATGGTGCTGGGCGAGGCGCCTGGCCGGGATGAAGACCGGATCGGCAAGCCTTTTGTCGGACGCGCTGGTCAGTTGCTCGACAAGATGTTGGCAGCCATAGGGCACTCGCGTTTTGAGGGCGAGATGGCCAGTGCTTACATTTCCAATTCCATCTTCTGGCGGCCACCCGGTAATCGGACGCCGACCAAAGCGGAAGTGGCAATCTGTATGCCTTTCGTGTGGCGACTGATTGAGCTGGCAAAACCGAAGGTACTTATTCTTGTCGGTAATACGCCCACACAGGCCCTGTTTGACGGGGCGCCTGGGATCACGCGTGCGCGTGGTCTCTGGCGGGAACATCATACTTCTGACGGCCAGACTATCCCTGCGCTGCCAATGTTTCATCCGGCCTTCCTTTTGCGCCAGCCTCTGCAGAAGCGACTTGCCTGGGCAGATCTCATAGCCGTGCGTAAGAAGCTGGAAACAGCATAAGGGTTATCCTCCAACGGCATTGCTAGCGCTGCCTAAGAGTGGTTACGCTTTCACATAAGTCGGGAGGAACAGATGTTCGTTGGTCATTACGGGCCTGCTCTCATGGGCAAGGCTGCTGCGAAGTCAGTTAAACTCTGGCACCTATTTCTGGCGGTGCAGATCGTGGACGTCTTCTGGGCGATTTTCATCATGGCAGGCATAGAAGAGGCGCGGGTTGTGCCAGGCTTTCTCGAAGCCAGCCATCTCGACCTCTATCATATGCCTTACACGCATAGTCTGGTTGCAACGCTTGTCTGGATGTTGGCGGGGCTCATGCTTTATCGGTTTGTCCGGCCTTCAGCTGGCTGGGCTGGCGCTGTGATTATTGCGCTTGCGATCGGCTCGCACTGGCTGACTGACCTGGTTGTGCATACGCAGGACCTTCCCATCATGCTGGAGGGGCCAAAAGTCGGTCTCGGGCTTTGGGAGAGTCTGCTCTGGTCTCAAGTGGCAGAAGTCAGCCTGCTTCTGGTCGGGATGATATTTTACTTAAGAACCACATCGCCAAAATCCGGCTTTGGGAGCATTGCACCCTGGCTGCTTTTCGGGTTCCTATTGTTATTGCAGGCCTACAATCAGATTGCACCACCACCTGAAAATATACAGGAAATGGCGCCACTGGCGCTTGCGAGTTACCTGATTTTGGCGGGTGCAGCGGCGTTGACAGATATGACGCGCACCTCTCGGTAAGGGGCCTCACCGTCTATTAGATGAACCTGTGATCTGCATCACATAGTGCCGCTTGAATGGTTGCTACTAGCACTTATGTCAGGGCTGTTACTTGTTTTTAAAAGTTAACCGTTCTCAAGGAGGCACTCATGAACGCGCACGAAACATTTATCTAAGGACCTAATCTGAATCCATTTTATCAGAATGATATTTCTTTATTTCATCACTTTGTTTGTGATGCGGCCAGTAACAACAGCGCATCTCTCTCCCTCTCTCTTCATGCGCTGGGGTTGCTGGCTATTTTTATTTTGGCCCTACCAAATTTTCAGTAGCAGCATCTATTCACAGGCGGCATGATAGAGTTTCTGATCGGAGGAATTCTAGCGGTGCAAAAAATCTGGGAAAAATATCGCGGGGATATCCGATTTTTCGTGATCTTCCTTTTTTGTTTTGGCCTTTTCAGGTCAGTGGCTTTCGCGTCCTATCACATTCCGTCCGAAAGCATGGTCCCGACGTTAGAGGTTGGCGACAGAATTATTGTCAGCAAATGGCCCTATGGATATTCCAAACATTCCGTATGGTTTCCGTTTTTTACAAGACTACCTGATGCGCACAACCGGCTTTTCAGCCGATTGCCGGAACGCGGCGATGTGGCTGTTTTCAAGCATACGCAGGATGACATCGTCATGATAAAGCGTGTTATCGGGTTGCCGGGTGACGAGATATCTATAGTGGACGGTGTGCTGCATGTGAACGGCAAGGCCGTGGAGCGCAAACCAATCCGCGCCTACACTTATCGTGAGCATAAGGGTGGTGTTGCAAGTGTCCGACAATATACGGAAGTTTTACCCGAAGGTATGCAACATACCATCATAGAACGCAGTGATACCTGGCGTGGTGACGCGGCGGGCCCATATTTCGTTCCCGAAGGTCATGTATTCATGATGGGAGACAATCGGGACAATTCTGCGGATAGCCGTTTCCTGTCAGGGCTTGGGTTTGTGCCTGTTGAACATCTGATTGGACGTGCGGAAATGATCTTCGCGTCTACCCATTCTTGCCAAGAGGAAGAAGGGTTTGAGTGTGCGGCGCGACGCTTCTTTGCCGTTATTCACTGATCAAGTGTGTTGACCAAAGCCTCGGCGTGCAATGCAAACTCTTTCGCATTTTGACGTTGTAGTGCCTTGAGATTACGCTTTCCGTATATCTGTACCAGTACCGTTTCAGAGACAGAAAAGTAGTTGATCATCCCCAGCAGGGGGTAGACTTTGCCAAGTGCATCAATCTCGTTGCCACCTGTAATTTGTTGAATGATGCTCGTTAGTTCCTGCAAAAACGGTTTCATATACCATGTCGAAACGTTATTTGCTCTGCGTTCCACGTCCAGTAGCTCGCGCATGAGGATCTTTGTTGCATCCGGATAGTCCAGCGTATGCTGATAAACCTGAACTAGGATTGCGCGTAATTGTTCCACTGGGGTGGTTTGAGATGACTTGGCGTCTTGTGTTGCTGCCATCATTGAAGCGCTGATTTCAGCCAGCACGGCTGCATACAGTTTTTCCTTGCTGCCAAAGTGATGCAGCACGGCTTGTTTGGTGATGCCGCGCTCTTTCGCAATATCATTCAGGCTCGCGCCGTAGAACCCCTTGGCAGCAAACAGGCTACGGGCGGTGTTTATAATCTGCTGCTGTGGCTCGGCGGGGGTCAGCAAGAGTGCCTCCATGATTCTCTTGACGACTTACCACTCGGTAAGTACAAAGGCAATGCACTTACCACTCGGTAAGTGCATCGGGGGGTGACAGGAGGACAAGATGGATCGCAGTACGGAAATCAGACTCATAAAAGAAATTCTGGACCTGCATGAAAAAGGCGAGACTCAGTACGCGCCAGCAAGCTCCGGTGCGACGACAGATCTCTATACAAGTGAAGAAATCTACAAGCGCGAGATGAGCCATATTTTCAAGGCTAATCCCAATGCTGTGGCGATCACCAGTCAGTTGCCAGAAGCGGGCAGCTACATCGCCCGGGAATGGGTAGACAACTTTCCACTGCTTTTAGTGCGAGATCAGAAAGGTGATATCCGCGCCTTTGCCAATATCTGCCGCCATCGAAATTCACGCCTTGTTGACCCTGGTGAGGGCTGTCGCAAGCGCTTTACCTGTCCCTATCATGCCTGGACTTATGCAACTGATGGGCGGCTGGTTGCAGCACCGCAATTTGATGCGGGCTTCCCGGATCGTCAGATGGAGGAATTCGGGCTCATCGAATTATCCGTTGCTGTCGTGCACGGTCTCATCTTTGTGCATCCTGACCCAACGCAAAAAATAGCAGATGATTTTCTGCCAGCAGAAATGCGTTCAACACTGGCATGGCTCGACCTTGAAAATCACCGTGTTTACGACGTGCACGACCAGAATTGGAAATCCAACTGGAAGATCATGTATGAAGGCGGCATCGAAGCCTATCACTTCAATGTTGCCCATAAAGATACGATTGCCCCCTTCTTTCTCGGCAACCTGTCGACCTGGGAAGGGTGGGGACATTATTCCCGCTTTATCCTGCCAAAGAAGTCGATACTTGATTGCAAGGACCAGCCAGAAGAGAAGTGGGATATTCGTCAGGGCAGCAACATTCTGGTCAGTCTTTATCCGACGCTGACCTTTCTGGTTCAGCCAGACCACATCTCCGGTATTATGACGACGCCGCTGGCGCCGGGCCTGACGCGCGTTGAGGAAATAACTTATGCGCCGAAACCAGCAGATGGATCTGACACATGGTCTGAAGAAGAAGAGACGCTTTACAGGACCAATCACGACCTGACGAAACGCGTGCTCGATGAGGATTATGAACTTGGCGAAACCATTCAAGCGAATATGGAAACCGGTATCGTTCCGGACGTCAATTTCGCCCGGTTTGAATCAGCCCTGACTGAACTGCACCGCCATTATAATTTGGCGATGCAGTAGAGCTTTCGCCGTCAGGCCCGCTCAATCCCGGCAAGATCGTAACCAGCCCAGTAGATCGCCTTTTCGACCACCTCGTCGGAAAGGCTCATGCCTTCCTTTACAGTAATGGTGACGAATTGCGCCTCAAGACTGATCTGCACGGTTTCGACCGCTTCTTCGCGCATCAGCACTTTCGTCAGGGACTGGGCGCAGAAGTCACAGACCATGCCGTTTACTGTGGCTTGAATAATGCGGCCTTCCTTGTCAGGCTCCATACTGACGATTTCGGTGGCAGGGCGGCTCTCAACCTCTTGTGCCAGTGCGAGCGGGCTGAAGGTGAATGTGAGGGCGGTAAGCCCGAAGGTGATGAGTTTTTTCATCGGGTAGTTCCTTATACTTAAAATCTGTAGACGAAGTTGAGAAGTGGCTCATCATTAGATGAATACCCCACTTCCAGCAGGCTGTTGCCTTTGAAAAAGCGGACCAGCGGGGTGACGGTGAAAGCATCCTGGCCCTGGTCAGCATCGCGGTTCTGGGTCCAGTTACCCTCCACCATTAGCCACGTATGCAAGGCACCGAAGTCCGCCACATACGGTGCAACGCCGAGACGGGCTTTCTGGCTGGTCATCGCTTTGCCTTCGCGGGCATAGACACTAGCATTTGCAGCAGTGAACCAACGGCGGGTTTCCCAGTCTGCCGCAAAGCGGACAAAGCCGGCGGCTTTCGTCGCATCAAGTGCCTGATTGAAGTCACCATCTGCAACACCAAGCCCCACCTTGAAGTAGGTGTTGCCTTGAGAATTCGGAGCGTTCCATCGTTTCAACAAGCGGTTATATTGCCCGCCGACAAAAACATGGTCCGCATAACCCTGGTTCTCGATTTTGAGACCGATCGAGGTTCTAGGGTCCGTGGTGTAGTGCAGATGCAGCCAGTTAGCTTCGGCTTCGTTCATCTGCATCAGTGTCCAGCCTTGCGGATAGGACACCGGGCGCGCCCCGGCCGGAGCAGCCTGCAACGCCATCACCCCTGCAAGGGCGACAGCACATAATTTCTTCATGAATTTAGTTCCTTGTTCCTGTTACTGAATATCGGATGTCAGATCAGGAAAAAGGTCGCGGTGGTGGGTCTGAGAGCAGGTGAAGGGCTTCGATAAAGCTATCGAGTTTCCCTGTGAAACTGGTCTTCAATTGCAAGTGGCTGGAGGCACCGTCCAGCTGGTGAGGCACAAGCGACAGGCTACTGCCGGACGCCTTGCACAGGCAGGCGCCGCCGCAGCAATCGTCGCTACAGTCCGTTTCATGCTCATGATTGCTGGTGTTGTCTGCGGCAATCGTTTCTGTTTCCGTCATCTCACCACAACTGAAAAAGGCATGAATATCTGCCGCAGAGACATTCATGCTCA
Source organism: Aquisalinus sp. (assembly GCA_022763145.1). Lineage (GTDB taxonomy): Bacteria > Pseudomonadota > Alphaproteobacteria > Caulobacterales > Parvularculaceae > Aquisalinus. The sequence goes on from JALEGM010000051.1 coordinate 11,840, forward strand.
GCATCCAGAGCAGGCTGGTAAAGATCAGGATTACTTTCATCAGTCTTTATCTAGCAGTCTCCGGGCAGCGTTGCAAACTGGTCTCATTGCCTGCGTCGCTTCTAGGAGAGCTGCCATCAGGCGCGTGTAATTTCGGCGATGTCATATCCAGCCCAGAAGATGGCCTTCTCGACAACCTCGTCAGACAGGCTCATGCCTTCTTTCACGGTGATCGTAACGACTTTTGCCTCAACGCTGACCTCAACGGCTTCCACAGCGTCTTCGCGCAGAATGACTTTGGAGATGGAGTCGGCGCAGTTCTCGCAATGCATACCATCCACACTCGCCTGGATGATCCGGCCTTCTTTATCGGGTTCAGCGCTGACGATCTCGGCTGCGGAGCGGCTTTCAGCTTCCTCTGCCAGGGCAGGTCCGGCGAATGCAAGGCCAATGGAGGCGATAATGAGTGTAAGGAGTTTTTTCATCAGTTTTATCCCTGGTTATGCGCCTGCCAGCGATAATCTCAGGTCGCTTGCAGACATGCTATCTCCCGCGAACAATACAGAATTGAGCATCTATGCGCAACGATATCCGCCTTGCATGCGCGGCAACGGGCACTACCTAAGTGTTTGCAAAAGAATGGGGCCAAAATGATTGATATCCGTTTCGATCACCATCAGGCGACCCTCGAAATCGAGGTTTATGATCGCTATGAGACCACAGATTTGAGCAAGACGCTTGAGGCCTATCTGGAAATGGCGCGGCAGCATCCTCAGTTTTATGTGCTTGAAACGGTGCACAAAGGCTGGGGGAACTGGATCGTCATTTCAACGGGTATGAATACTCATCTCGAAGAACTCGGCGTTGAGGCGGAAGAGTTTGCCAGGCTCATGAAGCGGTTGAAAAAATACGCCATTGTTTCAGACCGCAAAATTATGGCCGGTCTTTACAGCCTGATCTTGCGGATGTCTGGTACGAAGTCGAAGGTTTTCTCGTTCAGCGAGCAGTATAATGCCCGCTTGTGGCTGGCCGGTCAGTATCTCGCGGATAGCTGAAGGCCTAGGGTCCTGACCCTAGCCATCCGCCTGATACTGGAACACCTCTGTCAGCGGCACACCAAACACATCGGCAATTTTGAAAGCCACCTCCAGACTGGGGGAATATTTTCCCTTCTCAATGGAGGCGACTGTCTGGCGTGTCATGCCGATGCGCTCGGCGAGGTCGCCTTGCGTCATCTCGTCCGCGTCAAAGCGTAAGCGACGGATGTTGTTTGTTATGGGGACTTTAGCCAAGTCTTTCAGCTTTCTCAGGCTGTGCGTCGGTATAGAGTAACTTGCCAGATATTCTTTATCAGCTCGGAAATCATCAGGCCGAGAAAAGCGACATTGGCGATCAGCCATTGCCCGTCTTTCATTGCAGCGGCGAGAATAAACAAGACAAAGCCGACCAATGTGTAAC
>JALEGM010000052.1 GCA_022763145.1 Aquisalinus sp.
CGACGGTCAGTCTGGCTGCAGATCCTTTAACTGATAAGCCCGAAATCACGATCACCAACAGGTCCGGCAACCTGCTTACCGTGGAAGCGGACAGTAAAACGTCTTTGCCTGAATTGGGGGATCGCCTCGAAGAAGTTACATCGACTAGCGGAGGCAACAGTCAGTCAGTTCTTTCGGAACGTGCACTCTGGTTTCAGGTCATGGGCGACCAGCCTTTGCGCGCTGTGTTTGAAACGGCTTTTGGTCTGCCAACAGAGTTTTCACAGATTGACATTGATCAGCAGCAACAAATTCTTGAGGAAAAGAGCCGTAAGGAATTTGGCGTTGGTTTTGCTGAAGCCTATTCAGATCCTGAAAATATCGAAAGTCTCATCAAGTTGTTTACGGTGCGCAGCCAGATCGCTAATGGCCCATCTGCCACAACACCTGGGTTTGCAGCGTTAAGCCTCTTGCAAAGTGCTGCCGGCTTTGGAGCATCTGCGGCGCAAAACCTTCTATTGTCCAACAGCTGATTGGCTCTGGTCCGGCGTTTGCTGTCCAGCAGCATCACCCAGTAAAATCTGTTTTAAAGCTGCAAAACTTTCTTCTGCGTTTTGAACGTCCAGCAGGCTGACAAACTGATCAAGCTGTGGCCAAAGGCGCACCGCTTCGTCGAGCAATGGATCTGCGCCTGCTGTATATAGTCCGGCGCGAATAAGGGGCGCATTTTCTTCATAGGCTGAAATGAGAGAGCGAGCAGCGGAAAGAATCTGGTTTTCTTCTGTCGTTGCCGCTTCCGGTAGAGATCGGGAGACGCTGCGTCTGATATCTATTGCTGGATAACGTCCGCGTTCTGCAATCTCCCTTTCCAATACCACATGGCCATCAAGAATGCCGCGAACCATATCGGCAACTGGTTCATCCATGTTGGAGCCCGCGACCAGTACACTGAAGATAGCTGTAATATCACCATTGCCTTCTGCGCCGGGTCCGGCGCGCTCGGTAAGCGCCGCGACCGAGCGGAAAGTGGACGGCGGGAAGGCGCGCAGAGAGGGCACTTCACCAGCGGCAAGTGCGACCTCCCGGTGGGCCTCGGCAAAACGGGTGAGTGAGTCAAACAACAAGAGGACCTGCTTACCCTGATCTCGATAATACTCTGCTGTCGCCATTGCCAGATAAGCAGTGCGTTTTTTCAGCGGTGCCGGGTCATCGGATGTTGCGGCAAAAACGATGGCGCGCTTCATGCCTACCGCGCCGAGCGTGTCTTCAACAAAGTTGCGCACTTCGCGTCCACGCTCGCCAATCAGCGCCAGGATGACAATATCCGCATCCGTTCTTTTGGCGAGTTCTGCAAGTAATGTGGACTTGCCAACGCCAGAGCCCGCAAACAAGCCGATCCGCTGACCCTGACACAATGGAAGAAATGTATCGAATGCAGCAACACCGGTGTTAAGGCGTGTGCCGAGACGTTTGCGAGACGCAGGGGCAGGAGGTTTTGCTTTCAAGGGGGAGGCTTCAAGGCCTTGTGGCATTTTTTGCCCGTCCGGCCCGACCAGAGAATGGTTCAGTACGTGCCCGATCCATTCAGTGCAGGGCTTCGGATTTTGCTGCGGATGTAAATATATGGGTACCCCGATTTTAACCTGTCGCGGGTCCTCATAAAGTATCGCTGTCAGGTCGGACTGATTAATCGCAATGATTTCGCCATCCGGGTCGATGCCCGTGAGCGAGACTTGATCGTTCAGTACTGCATGATGACTGAGCCCTGCAATCGTCACCGCATCGCCGTTAATTGCCGTCACGGTTCCGAAAAATCGGATGCGCGGCTGACCGGAAATCAATCCGGCTTGTTGTTCCAGCAAGGTGGAGCGCTTTGCGCTTAATGAGCTGTTAACCATTTGTTCAGCTTATAGGTGCAATTTTTACTTATTCGTTAATCAAGGTAAACAGAAGTGCCGACCGATCTGGAAATTCTCCGCACCTACTCTGCCATGGCACAGCATGCTGCCAAGCGGCACGAGGTATTGGCCGGGAATATCGCCAATGCGGATACGCCGGGCTACAAGGCGCAAGACCTTAAGAGTTTTGCAGAACTGTATAAAGCCGCGGAACGTCAGGGCAGGGATGTTGAGATTACGACGTCTGATCTAGTGCGGGTGGCCTCCCGGGGGGCTGAGTCTCCTAACGGCAATAATGTTTCCATTGAAGACCAGATGCTGAAAACGGCTGAAACCAAGGGCCAGCACGATATGGCCCTTGCTGTGTACAAGAAAACACTGGACCTGATGCGGCTCAGCCTCGGTAGCAGTCGGTAGAATGTAAGGAGAGTTGAAAGATGAACCCGCTCTCAAAAGCAATGTCAGCAGCCTCCAGCGGTATGGATGCGCAAGCCTTTCGTCTACAGATTGTTAGTGAAAACATATCAAACGCGGACACGCCCGGCTATCAGCGCAAGCTGTTATCCTTCCAGTCGATTATGGATGGCATATCCAAAACTGGTGAAGTGGAAGTTGGCCCTGTAACACTCGATACGCGTGAGGGAGAGAGAGAATTCGATCCGAGTCATCCTTTAGCGGATGATCAGGGTTATGTGACGTTTTCAAATGTCACGATGATGACGGAATTGGCGGATGCGAGGGAGGCTGGACGCAGCTATGAAGCCAACCTCGCGACGTTCAGACAAGCAAGAGAGATGTATGGCAGTCTGATTGATCTGTTACGCCGTTAATAGGAGGAGCCTATATGGAACCGGCATCACTGGC
>JALEGM010000053.1 GCA_022763145.1 Aquisalinus sp.
ATTGAGACATTTGGTCCTATGATTGAACCAGCCCCAATGATCACTCCTGGGCCAATGACGCTATTTGCGCAAATGGTGACGTTATCTTCAATGACAGCCCCCTCACCTATTGCGGCGCTTGAATCAATTTTTGCCGTTTCAGCAATCGTAGCTTTTTGATGATCTCCGTAGCCAATTTCTTCAGCAATACTTTTATGCAGTTGTGCTGCCAAAATCGCGAAATCACCACGTGGATTATCACTCTCTAAAATGGTCGCACCATATAATGTTTCAGACAGGTTGATCTTTTGAGCTACTTTTGGGCTAACAAGACAGATAGTCGGCACACTTTTCACGCCTTCTGTCATCATCTTGGGATCGTTCAGGAAAACCACTGCCCCATTCAGATTTTCATCTGTGACGTCCGCTACACGTTCGACTTGGGAGCCCCCCCCCTGCGATAGAACTTTCCTCCCCAATTCGGTTATTACCTTTGAAGTAAGGAGAGGCTCAGACGTATGGTAGAAGCGTGGATCGATCATAAGCCCATACCTACTTTAGTTGCGTTCGTTGCATCAAGGGGCGAAGCAGAAATCAGAAAAAAGGCTCGTCACTTGACGAGCCTTTAAGAGTTTTCCATCTTTGTGCAGATTACTGTTGTGCAGCTGCACGCTGCTGCGCGGCAAGTTGCTGCTGCTTGATTAAATCAATACGTTCTACTTTGACAGTTGAAATTTCGCCATCCAGTTTTTCAAGAACGTCTTCTGTGATATCTGTTGTCGTAGATGCGTACATCACCGCCGAGCGATCCAGCAAAAGCGTAGCACCTCTGGCGTCAACAATCTCTTTGAGAATTGGTCGCATTACCTCGCTAATCTCAGCAATGGCTCTCTGTTCTGCGACTTGAAGCTCGCGCACTTTGATCTCACGCAGCATTGGAATGTTATTCTGAGCCACTGCTAGGCGCTTAGCCTCTTCCAGATATACATTTTCGTCCATGCTGCTCTGCTTTGCCTTGAGTTCTTCGGCTTCAGCTATGATTGTGCCAATTGTTTCTTCCAATTCCTTGTTTGCAGTTGTTTGCAATGCACCCATTTGTTCTGAAACAGACTTTCCAGCTTTGGATGTCGCAAGAAGACGCGCCTGATCCACAATCAGTATTACCGGCGCAGCTTCTTCCTGCGCGGCTGCGCTCGCGATAAAGCTTTGCTCTGTTGCAAACGCACCTGCTGCAGCAAGCGTTACAACTCCAAACATCTTAGTCAATTTTTTTACACTCATAGTACTACCTGTCCCAAAAAGGTTACTTTCCCCTAACTGATTAAAAATCCATGCCAGTTTTTAGAACTGACCACCCGCGCTGAAGCGAAACGCTTCTGTCTGATCATAATCTTCCTGTACCAGAACTTCTGCAAGATCAATACGCACCGGCCCAAATGGAGAGCGCCAGTCTATACTTATACCAGCAGATGCACGGATGGATAAATCGTCTTGAATAGGCTCATCAAAGATGCCGTCGCCATTGAAGTCTACGAAATTCGCAACGTCATCGTTTAGAATTTTACTTTCTTCATCAATTATACCTACTGTACCAAAGTCTGTGAACAACGACGTCTGGATGTCAAATTGATCCGGTATAGGCAGAGGGAGTCGTGTTTCTAATGAGCCTATAGCATATGTTTTAGCGCCAAGCGCTCTACCTCTTCCAGCTCCAGCTGTACCATCCTGGAAGACTCTCCGAGGGCCAACCCCTGCAACTTCAAAGCCTCTAAACGAGGCCCCACCTCGAAAGAACCTGTCAGAAATTCGTATGTTATCATCCCCCCAACCATCAACGTAACCTATATCGAACTTAAAAGCACCGACCAGATCGAACGGAAGAGGCCTGTAAAAAGCACCTTGGACGGTTGTTTTGAGGTTTTGAACATCCCCGCCCAATCCTGAAAATGCTTGGCTAACACCAATACGCCACCCACGCGACGGAAGGAAAGGGTTATTGAGCTTATTGTAATTTAGCGTGTAGCCAATTGCAGATGTCAAAAACTCGCCTCTGGATTCACAAGTTGAATCAAGCTGGTTCACAACAAAATCACAAAAGTCTGCTCTTACAATCTGTTGACCAAATGCATCAGTTGTAATGCTGTCAGGTGTAACATTTGGCAACAGGATGGTTTCTAAATTCGATTGATTGCTCAAATCAATATTTCCTGAAACTGTCTGTGTGCCAAGTTGACTAATCTCTAAATTATCGTTTCTAATAGTATAGTTGAGGCCAAGTCTACCAGAATCAGAAATTGGAAAACTAACGTTTAATCCTGCACCTAAACTATCTCTAACAAAGCCAGACTCTTCAAAATCAACACTACTGCTGAACAGATCAAATCCAGCGGCTAAGTTGCGGCCTAGGAAGTATGGCTCACGAAACCTAACTGTCGCTTGCTGTGTACGAGAACTTGCACGTAAGTCGAGTTGCAAAAACTGCCCCCTACCTAATAGGTTACGCTCCGATACAGAAAGGTTCGCGATAAAGTTATCTTGAGAAGAGATACCGGCTCCTACCGAGAATGACCCCGTGGATTGTTCCTCAACTTGAACATCAAGAATGGTTCGGTCCGGCGCGGAACCTGGTAACTCTGTAATAGATACGTCACTGAAAAAGCCTAATCCATTAACCCGCCGTTCTGACCGGTCTACAAATACACGGTTAAATGCGTCACCTTCAACAAGATTTATCTCTCGACGAATTACAGGATCAAGCGTCCTAGTGTTGCCGCCTATGTTAATTCGTTCAACATAAACTCGAGGACCTTCATTAACTTCAAATATAATATCAACTGTCTTAGCTTCTTCGTTGCGTACCAGTCTTGGATTTACGTCTACAAACGCATACCCAGAAATGCCTGTGGCATAAGTAATAGATTCGATAGCGTTTTCGATTAGTTCACTATTAAAGGTAGCACCGCTACGTAGTGGGAGAGTACGTTCTAGAAGGTTTTCATTTACCTTGGATAGCGTCGTTTTAACGTCAATCTTTCCGAAGTCATATTTTGGACCTTCCTCAACTTGGAAAGTGATAAAAAAGTCTTCCCGGTCTGGGGTCAATTCCGCCGTAGCTGCAACAACCTGAAAGTCAGCATAGCCAAGTTTTGTATAATGTTGCCGCAGCAATTCACGATCATATTCTAATCGATCGGGATCGTAATTGTCGTTGCTTTCAAAAAACTTATACCAGCGGCTTTCAGCCGTGATTACGACGTCTCTGAGATCCTGATCAGAAAAAATCTCGTTCCCTGAAAAATTGACTTTTGCGACGCCAGTGGTTGGTCCCTCATCAATCTCGAAGATTACGTCCACGCGGTTTTGTGGAAGTTGAACGGTCTTCGGGGTCACTGTCGCAGCGAAACGGCCTGAACGACGATACACCTCTATGACACGTTGTACGTCAGACTGGACCTTTGCCACCGTGTAAACAGCGCGAGGCGCAAGCTGGATCTCCTCGTTAAACTTATCCTCTTTCGTGCGCTGGTTACCTTCAAAGATGACACGGTTGACAATCGGGTTCTCCTCAACTTCGACAAGCACCACATTGTCATTGAGGAAGATATTAACGTCTTTGAAAAGGCCCGTTGCAAAAAGGGTTTTGAGCGCCACATCAAGAGACTGCTGATCCACACGGCTTCCTGGCTGCACAATAAGATATGAACGAACTGTATCAGCTTCTATGCGCTGGTTCCCACGCACCAGAACTTGCTGGACGAGAACACCACCTTCTTGCGCTACAGCACTGCTGAGCCCAGGAACCGAGCTCATAAAAAAGGTTGCGGCTCCTGAAATGGCCAGCAGGCAAGCTGCTGTGACGCCAGATACTTTACGCTTACTCATTACAGACCCCTGCCCGACTTTACTCATCTCATACCCTTTATCTTGGCGTCCAGCCTTGAACAATTAACCAGTCAGTTTCGATAGGAATTCCTGACTGATATCATTCCAGGTGACGAATACCATCAAGAACAACAGAATAACAATCCCGATTCTGAAGCTTACTGCCTGAACGGCTTCACTCAGCGGTTTTCCGGCAATTGCTTCATAAGCGTAGAACACCAAATGGCCTCCATCCAGCACAGGTACGGGAAGAAGGTTTAGGAAGCCAACGCTGATAGAAATCATTGCAGCCATCTGAACGAAATCGACCAGACTAATCAGCAATCTGCTGCCCAGACTGACCTCTTGGGGGATGTTCTCATCGAATCCTGACATGCTGGATTGACCGGCATATTTGGCGATTTTAACGGGTCCACCCAGTTGAGAAAAGTCTTCCTTACCTAAGATGATACGACCAAGAAACTTTATCGTAAGCCCAATCATATCTCCGACACGAGCGACTGCTTTGCCCATAGCTTCGATAGGGCCATATCGAATATTCTGAAATTCGGAGGTCGAACTTACACCTAAAAAGCCAGCGCTGACCGTGTTGCCGTAGCGATCAAGCATCTCACGCCTCTCTGGCGTTGCTAGCAGAGTAATTAGGCTATTATTACGTTCGACCTCAAAGGAGAGTTCCTCCCCTGTGCCGAGCTTCACTGCCTGTGTAAGATCTGTCCAGTCTTTGACCCTTTTGCCATCAACAGAAAGGACTTTGTCGCCAGGTTCAAATCCTGCTTCCGCGGCGGGGGAGTCAGGCTCGACTGCTACGATCTTAGCCTCTCGTATAGTTTCACCAAGTGATATCAAGAGTACAAAAAAGATTGCAATCGCGAGAACAAAGTTGGCCATAGGGCCAGCCGCAACTATCGCGGCGCGTTGCCATAATGGCTTGAAGTGAAAGCAGACCGCTTTCTCTTCTGCGGTCAGTCGGTGTTCAAGCTGATCTTTTTCGCTGCCTTTTGGGAACTGCGTCATCCCTGGAGAATCTGCAGCATTTTCTGCTGATTTTTCTTCGTTGACTTCCTCTGAAGGAGCAGAGGCAGGTCCAGCGTCTCCAAAAAACTTGACAAAGCCTCCCAAAGGAAGGGCGCTTACCCGCCATTCCGTGCCATGCTTGTCTGTTCGCTTTAACAGGACGGGGCCAAAGCCAATCGAAAACACATCCACTTTAACACCGCACCAGCGGGCGACCTGAAAATGCCCCAACTCGTGGAAAAATACGATGAATGATAGAAGAACTATGAATGATGCCAGCGTAACCAGCAGACCAAAGATAATATCCATTTTTTAGCTCGTTTTAACTGGGCAGATTATGCATAATCTTGGGGCTAGGCGGACAGTTTTGTGATGACTTCCCATGCTTTTTTGCGAGCAACCCTATCGATTTCAAGTACGTTCTCAAGGGTAATCCCGTCTTTAGAGCTTACAAAGTCGAATGAACCCAAAACCTGCTCTGTGACAGCAGTAATGTCCAGAAATTTTAGATGACGATTCAGAAAGGCCTCTACGGCAATTTCGTTGGCCGCGTTAAGTGCTGTGGGCGCTAGGCCATCAAGCTCAAGAGCCTCTCTAGCAAGCCGTAAGGCCGGGAATTTTTCTGGATCAGCAGCCTCAAAAGTTAGGTCGCTCAGTCTGCCAAAATCGAGTTTTGCGCTGGGTGATTCTACCCGATCCGGCCACGCAAGGGCTGAGGCAATGGGCGTGCGCATATCGGGGGTTCCCATTTGCGCCAGTACCGAGCCATCTACGTATTCAACCATAGAATGAATGACCGATTGAGGGTGCACTATTATCTCGATATCATCTGAAGGTGTGGGGAAAAGTCTTGCTGCCTCAATAAGTTCCAGCCCTTTATTCATCATTGTCGCACTGTCGGTGGATATTTTTGCGCCCATCGACCAGTTGGGGTGATTAACTGCCTGCTCCACGGTGACTTCCGCCATCTGCTCTCGCGACCAGGTTCTGAAAGGCCCCCCCGAAGCTGTAAGCAATATCCTGGTTATGCGTTCAGGTCGCTCAAAATCATATACCTGAAAGATGGCGTTATGCTCGGAATCTACGGGTAATAGGCGCCCTCCGCCCTGCTTCATAGCATCAAGAAAAACACTACCCGCACAAACAAGACATTCCTTATTGGCAAAAGCTATATCAGCACCGCGCCGGGCCGCGGTAAGACTGGTCTGCAGTCCTGCCGCACCAACGATTGCTGCCATGACCCAGTCTGCTTCCATTTCAGCTGCCTCGAGCATCGCAGACTCTCCTGCTCCAACAACAATATCTGTTCCCTGAAGGAGCTGTTTCAGATCCTCATATTTACTGTCATCAGCAACAACAGCGAATTGGGCGTTTGTGGCAATTGCTTGTTTGGCCAGTAAGTCTACATTGCTGTTGGCAGTTAGGGCAACGACCTGGAGTTTCTGTTCACTATGCTTCTGGGCGTAATCTATAAGGTCGAGAGTATTGACACCAACTGAGCCAGTAGACCCAAAAACACTCAGGCGACGAACCTCTTGCTCTGAATTGTTGACTTGGTCGGCAGCCATTGCCGTCTGTAAGGATAGGCTCATTCAAATCCCCGTGCTCATCACATCACGCTATAGATGAATAGTACCAATGCTAATGCAACCGTTGCAAAAAGTAACCCATCAAGCCGATCAAGTAATCCACCATGACCTGGGATGAAACCGCCAGAATCCTTAATACCAAAGTACCGTTTCAGCGCTGACTCCGCAAAATCGCCTACAATGGTTGCTATGGAGAGGCTGATACCAATCAGAGCCATGATCCAGATTGGCCAATTTCCACTCGCAAGGAGTGCGATAAGGCTACAGCAAGTCATCGCCGTCAGGATGCCGCCAAAGGCGCCGGCCCATGTTTTCCCTGGTGAGATGGACGGTGCCATCAATGGGCCACCTATCAGTTTACCAAACATGTAAGCACCGATATCAGTCGCCCATACAGCGACGAGTAATAGCAGAGTGAGACTGCGTCCGGTTTCTGGCCCGTTACGTATCCAGACAAATGCGATACAAGGCATAATGAGGTAGGTAATCCCGATCATCGGCCATTGATAAGGTCGGCCTTTCAGTTTTTCCGATACAGCACTCACCACCCCACCGGCGACTGCAGTTGCATAAGCGAGCTCGTAAGAGCCTCCTGCAGCAAGGAATATTGAGGATATAGCCGTGAATGACAGAACATAAAAAGCAGTTGAAAATTCGGTTCTATCTACGATCCGTGTCCACTCAAAAATGAGAACAATACTGGTGAACGCGATAAGGGCCGAAAACATGCGACCGCCGATCCAGACAATCGCGATGGCAATAGGCGCAAGCAGGAGGACCATGATAGTCCGTTGGAAGAACTTACTGGCAATCAGTGCCTGCCATCGTGAAGTGACTTCTGGCATTAATCGCCATTTCAGCCCGAATGACGGCGCCCAAAGCGCCTGTCACGCGCATGGTAATCATCAATAGCGCGTATGAAGATATCGCGTGTAAAATCTGGCCAGTACTCATCAAGAAAGATGTACTCGGCATAGGCTGCCTGCCAGAGCAGAAAATTACTAATCCTTCTCTCGCCGCTTGTTCGAATGACAAGGTCCGGATCAGGGGCGTCGCCCGTATCCAGAAAGCTGGCAATACTGCGTTCGTCAATATCTTCAGGCATCAGGGTGCCATTCGAGATATCTGTGGCCAGGTTACGAAAAGCTCTGATAATCTCGTCACGACCACCATAATTGAAGGCTATCTGAAGTGTGTACCCGGTATTATCAGCAGTTTCTTTCTCAGCTCGGTTAACGAGAATTCTGATGTCGGTTGGCAAGGTCGACTTATCACCAATGACGCGTACACGAATGTTTTCTTCCACGAGACGCGGGAGGTCAGACTCTATATAAGTGCGCATCAGGTTCATCAGATCGCGCACCTCTGATTCAGGGCGCCCCCAGTTTTCTGTCGAGAAACTGTAGAGTGTCAGGTGAGTCAGTCCGAGTTCTTTAGCTGTTTCGATGGCGCGTCTAGCTGCAGCAACACCTTCCCGATGGCCCGCCTGTCGGGTCAGCCCGCGCTGCTCGGCCCATCTTCCATTACCGTCCATAATAATAGCGACATGCTTAAGCCGTTTGGACGCTAGCTCTGTTAAGTTTTCACCTTCTGCAGGTGAGGCAACTGCCAGAGTCGACACTTTCGCCTGAAGATCCAGAATATGCTCTGCAGGCTTGCGATCAGATCCGGCAAAAATACCGGAAATGCCTTTCACCAGCTTATTTGAACCCTTGATTGGCACCCGGATCTATTTCCTTTCGTCATCCCTTGAAAGTTAGCAGTATCAATCAGACCTGCATGATTTCTTGTTCTTTGGTCTCAAGAGATGCATCGACTTCCTTGATCATGCTGTCAGTCAGTTTCTGTACTTCATCTGCCAGACGTTTTTGTTCATCTTCTGAAATTCCGTCGGCTTTTTTAAGGCTTTCCATCCCGTCCCGGCGCACATTGCGTACGGCTATTCGTGCCTGCTCAGCGTACTTGCCGGCGATTTTGGTCAACTCAACACGGCGTTCTTCAGTGAGAGCTGGTAGCGGAACGCGTACATTCTGCCCGTCTGTCACAGGGTTAACACCAAGTCCTGAGTCTCGGATTGCTTTTTCGACGGCCCCTACAAGGCTCTGATCCCAGACCTGAACAGATAGCATTCTTGGTTCTGGCACGTTGACCGTTCCGACCTGATTCATCGGCATCATTGAGCCGTACGCATTCACGTTGACATTATCCAGAAGGTTAGCCGATGCTCTTCCTGTCCGAAGTCCGCTGAATTCTGTTTTCAGGGAATCGATTGCGCCTTCCATACGGCGCTTCAGGTCTGTCATATCCGGACCGGATGTATCATCTGCCATTTTATACCTCGTAATTTTTATCAGTCTTTGATGATTGTAAACGTGCCCTGCCCTGTCAGGGCGCCGACAACGCCGCCTTCTTGGGCAAGCGGAAACACAATAATAGGTATCGCATTTTCCCTCGTCAGTGATATTGCTGCCTGGTCCATCACGCGCAAATCGTTCTTCAGAACATCCATATAGGAAAGAGTCTCGTATCTTTCAGCGTCGGGATTCGTTTTTGGGTCTGCTGAGTAAACACCATCGACCTGAGTTCCCTTCATCAATACGTCACAGCCCATCTCTGCGGCACGCAGAGCTGCTGCGGTATCCGTTGTGAAGAAAGGATTGCCTGACCCTGCAGCAAAAATGACAACTCGCCCTTTTTCCATATGACGCAAGGCGCGGCGACGGATATAGGGCTCACAAACAGATGTCATTTCAATGGCTGACATGACGCGTGTTTGGACCCCGATACTTTCAAGTGCATTTTGCATAGCAAGTGCATTCATGACCGTTGCCAGCATGCCCATATAGTCAGCACTGGCACGCTCCATACCATTCTCAGCCATAGAAAGGCCGCGGAAAATGTTTCCGCCGCCGATAACGAGAGAAATTTGTACGCCTAAGTCAACCCCTGCGCTGATCTCCTTGGCGATCCGCTCAACCGTATCCTGATGGATGCCAAAGGACTGCGGTCCCATCAGGGCTTCACCTGACACTTTAAGCAGAATACGCTTAAAGGCTGGCGTAGTAGCACTGTGAGCCAAGGGTTGGGCTGGAGCCGTCTGGGTCATGAACTCATATCCTGATACTGGGACGATTTATATCGCATACCACCGCTAGCTGATTCCGACCAGCCTTCTGGCCTGATAGAAGTGCTGTTAAACACAGTCGTAATTATTTCACCATGTCCTTGTGCAAACAACTGTTCAGCCCTTCCATGAGCTTATTCCATATAAAAGGAGGGGCACCGTAAAGTGCCCCTCTAAATTAAGTGCATTTTGTGCAGCGCTCTTAATTGCCGCCTGCCATCGCTTGAACTTCAGCCGCGAAATCGTCCTCAGCAACTTCAATACCTTCACCCAGTTCGAAGCGCTCAAATCCGACGAGTTCGACATCTGCACCTACATCGCCCTTGGCGTTTTCTACGACCTTGGCAACCTTAGTCTCGCCATCAATCACAAAGATTTGCTCCAGAAGAACAGATTCCTCGTAGAATTTCCGCAGGCGTCCCTCGACCATTTTCTCAATGATGTTCTCAGGCTTACCGGAGGCGCGGGCCTGGTCGGACAGCACGTCTTTTTCGCGCTGCACCACACTTGGGTCGAGATCCTCAACCTTGAGAGAAAGCGGACGGGCAGCAGCAACATGCATCGCAATCTGCTTGCCAAGCGCGTTAAGCGCATCTGTATTGCCGGATGATTTTAGCGCTACGATGACACCGATCTTGCCGGCACCTTCGCAAACCTGTGTATGGATGTATGGCACAATTGCGCCCGCATCGACAGACAATCCGGCAGCCCGGCGCAATGTCATGTTCTCACCGATCTGACCAATCATCTCGGAGATATACTCTTCGATGGTCTTGTCAGAACCCGAATAGTTAGCGGCTTTCAATTGATCAGTGTCACCATTTACGCCGAGCGCGGTCTCGGCAATGTTGGCAACCATCTTCTGGAAGGTTTCGTTACGAGCAACAAAGTCTGTCTCAGCGTTCACCTCAACCAGAACACCTGTCGTGCCTGATGTTGCGACCGCGACAAGCCCATCAGCTGCTGTACGGCCTGCTTTTTTGGCCGCTTTGGCCAGACCTTTTTTACGCAGCCAATCAACTGCTGCTTCAACGTCGCCATCTGTTTCCTTCAGGGCAGCCTTGCAGTCCATCATGCCTGCGCCTGTTTTGTCGCGCAGGTCTTTTACCATTGCAGCACTGATTGCAGCCATTTTCATCTCCTGTTCAATTTGTGCGGTGCCGCTAAGACAACGCAGCGTTCATTCTGGATTCATGCAGCCGTTAGACTGAGTTTGTGACAACCCGGTGACGACCGTCGTTTTGTGTCGGTTAAAGCGATCAAGCGTCAGGGCGCTGTTCTTCTTCCGCAGCTGGGGTTTCCGTTGGTGTAGCCTCAACTTCGGCAGTTTCCTCTACCTCTGTTGGCTCAGGTAGAACCTCAGTTGGTGCCTCTTCCATCTCGCCAATATCGATGCCAAGCGATGCCTGGCTAGCTGACAGACCGTCAATCACTGCGTCTGCAACCAAATTACAATAAAGCGAAATTGCGCGTGCCGCATCGTCATTACCTGGGATAATATGATCCACATTTGCCGGTGAGCAGTTTGTGTCAACAACAGCGACAACTGGAATGCCGAGTTTTTTTGCTTCCTGGATTGCGATAGCCTCTTTTTTCACATCCACCACGAACATAAGGTCAGGTACACCGCCCATGTCGCGGATCCCGCCGAGAGAAGCTTCAAGCTTTTCCTGTTCACGAGTCATTTGCAAGCGCTCTTTTTTTGTCAGGCCTGCCCCGCCATCATTCAATGTTTCTTCCATTGATTTTAGACGCTTGATAGATTTGGAAATTGTTTCCCAGTTTGTCAGCGTGCCGCCTAACCAACGAACATTCATGTAGTATTGGGCGCAACGCTGAGCAGCTTCTGCAACTGGTGCATGAGCCTGTCTTTTTGTGCCAACGAAAAGGACACGTCCGCCACCCGCAACAACATCACGTACTTTAACCAGTGCCTGATGCAGCAGTGGAACCGTTTGCGACAAATCGATAATGTGAATGCCGTTGCGGTCGCCAAAGATATAGGATTTCATTTTAGGGTCCCAGCGATGTGTCTGGTGACCAAAGTGTACGCCAGCTTCAAGCAGCTGACGCATTGAGAATTCAGGAAGCGCCATCA
>JALEGM010000054.1 GCA_022763145.1 Aquisalinus sp.
GCGCAAGCTGACGTAACGAGAAGACCAGAACGGAATTGAGAGAGAAGCTTCATTTTGATTTGCCCCCAAGGCAAGAGTTGACGAATAAACAAAAGAACCCACGGTTTCCCTATGGTTAGGGTCGCCATAACCTTTACTCGCAACAGTTTTGTGACAATTCGTTACAGCTTTTATGTCACCGACAGAGTGTGGCGATTCTGCATACGCACAAATTGCGCCTTGCTGGCGTCACATCCCTAAATCTCCTTAAAAAACCAGCACTTGGAGTCATGCGCGCTTGGACTTATAGAATAGTCAGCATTTTGTGAAAGTTTTCGGAAATTACGCCTGTGATGCCTGAAATTCTCTCGATCTCAGCCTGTTTGCTGGTTTTTCTGCTAGGCTTGATCATTGGCAGTTTTCTGAATGTGGTGATTCATCGCGGCCCTGCGATCTGGGGCTTGGTCAAGACGGCTGCGCCAGATAAGCCGTACTCTCTTGCACATCCCCGCTCTCATTGCCCAGCCTGTCAGCAACAGATAAAAGTAATTCACCTGATCCCAATCGTTGGATTCATCTTATTGAGGGGTCGATGTAGTGCCTGTGGTCAGCACATCCCCTGGCGGTATCCGGTGGTGGAGGTGTTGGGTGGTGCAAGCGCCCTTGTGCCATACTTTATATACGGCCCGAGCCTGACAGCGCTGGCGATATTCTGCTTCTTTTGCCTTGTGATTTCACTTGCTTTTATTGACCAGCAAACCTCGTTCCTGCCAGACGCTTTGACACTCCCGCTTATTATCACGGGTATGGGAGCAAATGCGGTGCCGCTGTTTGTGCCGCTGCAGGATGCCTTGATAGCTGCTGCTGCCGGGTTCATCAGCTTCTGGCTTATCGGAGAAGTGTTTTACCGTCTGCGCGGCTATGATGGTCTCGGGCTGGGAGATGCCAAGATGCTGGCTGGTCTTGGAGCCTGGCTCGGCTGGATTGCCCTGCCCTTCATTGTTCTGCTGGCTTCCTTGACGGGGCTCATATTTATCGCCCTGTCCAAGCTGCGGGGGCAGGACGTGGGACTTGAAACAGGCCTGCCTTTTGGACCCTCTCTGGCCATTGCTGCAGCTACTCTAATGATCCTGCAGGCGACAGGTCTCGACTTCTGGAATATCTGACTGCGGTGGATGCTTGCAGCGTGCATCGGCTCATATTTATCTAACAACAGTACAATTATACAGCAAGGAAGAACGATGACAGACAGCAGATCAGCGCGCGAGAAGTTCGCCGAGATCAAGAAGAGACTTTCCATACCGGTGGTGGGCTCCCCACTTTTCATTGTCTCAAATCCAAAACTGGTCATTGCCCAATGTAAGGCTGGCATCATCGGGTCTTTTCCGGCGCTGAATGCACGCCCCAAAGAGGCGCTGGATGAATGGCTGACCGAGATCAAGACGGCACTTGCAGAGCATGACGCGGCGAACCCGGATCAACCTGCCGCCCCCTTCGCCGTGAACCAGATTGTGCATCGCTCAAATGACAGACTGATGCATGACATGGAAGTCTGCGTGAAACATGAAGTGCCGATTGTGATTACGTCGCTGGGGGCGCGCGAAGAAGTGAATGAAGCTGTTCATTCCTATGGCGGCCTTGTGTTTCATGATGTCATCGACATCAAGTTTGCCAAAAAGGCGATCGAGAAAGGCGCTGATGGCCTGATTCCAGTCGCCGCCGGGGCCGGTGGCCATGCAGGCACCATGTCACCTTTTGCGCTGATGCAGGAAATTCGCGAATGGTTTGACGGGCCGGTCTGGCTTTCCGGCTGTATCGCCCGCGGCGAGTCGGTGCTTGCCGCAGAGGCGATGGGCGCAGATGCGGGTTATATCGGCTCTGCGTTTATCGCGACGGATGAGGCTAATGCCCATGAAGGGTACAAGACCGGCATTGTCGACGGGGCCATGAAAGATATTGTCTACACCAACTATTTCTCCGGTGTGCATGGGAACTATCATAAGGGTTCCATCAAGGCCGCTGGCATGGACCCGGATGATCTGCCCGTGGCGGACCCGACCAAGATGAACTTCAATACGGAGCAGGAAACGACAGCAAAAGCCTGGAAGGATATCTGGGGTGCTGGCCAAGGCATCGGGGCGGTTGATAAGGTGCAAGGTACTGGAGATTATGTCGCCGATCTTATCGAGCAGTACCAAGCTGCGAAGAAACGTCTGGTCGGATAACCTGTGGGAGGAGAGAAATGGCCATTACAACTGAACTCGTCGAATACACTCATAATGGTGACACGCTGGAAGCGTTTGTTGCCCGTGACGACAGCAAGCGCGAATCGCCTGGCGTGCTTGTCTGTCATGCCTGGGCCGGACGGTCTGCACATGAAGAAGACATCGCCAGGCGGCTCGCAGAATTGGGCTATGTCGGTATTGCTGTGGATGTCTATGGCAAAGGCGTGCACGGAGAAACGACAGAAGAATGTAACGCCCTGATGACGCCGTTTGTAGAAGACCGGGCCATGTTGCAGGGCAGGTTGAAAACAGCTCTGACCACCGCACAACACCTTGATTATGTGCAGGCAGATAATATCGCCGTATGCGGCTACTGCTTTGGTGGCCTCTGCGCTCTTGATATGGCCCGCTCCGGTGCTGCCGTGAAAGGTGCCGCCTCTTTCCATGGCCTGTTCATGAAACCGGGCAACACGGACGGTCAGAAAATCAACGCCAAAGTTGTCGCCTTTCATGGCTGGGATGACCCAATGGCCAAACCTGAAGATGTGATGAACTTCACCCAGGAAATGAGTGCTGCAGAATCTGACTGGCAGCTTCATGCATATGGCGGCACCATGCACGCCTTCACCAACAAACAGGCAAATGATCCGGATTTTGGCACTGTTTATAGTGCCGATGCGGATCAACGCTCGTGGTCAGCATTCAAGACCTTCCTGCGCGAAGTATTCAGCTGATAAGGTCAGGCGGCTTTCGCACTACCAGCATAAATAAAACCGGCAAATTTCGGTGTGCCCTTCGCATAATCCGCTTCCAGATGATCCATCTGGAAGCCATTACCCGTGATGAAAGCCGGAATATCCCGGTTGAGATTACAGCCACCGCCGAGACATCCCCAGACACCATTCAACCGGTTCTGCCATTTGACCACACCCGCATCCGGCGCAAGCCCGTGTTCGGCAAAATACATCCGCCCACCCGGTTTGAGGACTCGGGCCATACCCTCAACAGCTTTGGGCAGGTCAGGAATGGTGCACATGGTGAAGGTGACCAACACAGTATCCACTGACTTGTTTTCCAGCGGAATTCCCTCGCCTGGCAGATCGAGATATTCAATGTCGAGATTAGACTCCGCAACGCGCCTTTCTGCCAACTTGCGGATTTTCATCTCGGGCTCAAGAGCGAACAGTTTACTGACCTTGCTTTCATCATAAAACGGCAGATTGTGGCCAGAGCCGAAGCCAACCTCAAGCACCACACCTTCCGCCTGCGGCACAACTTTAGCGCGCTGTTTGGAGATGGCTGGCGACGAACAAGCAAAGCTGACAAGGCGTGGTTCGATATGTTCGCTGTAAAGTCCCATAATTCTGCCCCTACCTCTTAAAAAATTACTTTAATTCGCATGACGCAGCACATAATAATACTTTACCCAAAACTAATCCAAGATATATATTTTATTAATTGTATATCATTAAATGTTAATGGAGTTTGGGTGAGTTCACTTGAAAGGATGTTATCTATTCGTTGAACCTCGGATCATCGGCACAGGCTTGATAGTCTGCACGCACTTGATTCATGCGCTCCTCAATGCCTGGCGCGAATTGTGGATGTGTAAAAATATGCATCCGATCTGCCAGCATGCATTCAACGGCCCACTCTCCGACAAGGTTCGGGGAGATTCCTGATTTCAGCACTGCATCCATTTGCTGGAAACGACTCGATTGCATGGCCGCTTCAACATCAATGCCTGCACTGGAAGGCGCGCGAAAACCGCTCTTATGTATCTCTGTATCTACCCAAGCCGGACAGAGTGCGCTGCAGCCAATATTATGCTTTGCCAATTGGGCGCGCAGCGTTTCGGAATATCCAACAACGGCAAACTTTGTGGCATTATAGGGTCCGCCTGTACCGGCCCCGACAGCATGTCCAGCGAGGGAGGCAGTATTGATGATATACCCCCCTTCCCCATGCGATTTAATCAGTGGTACGAAGGTTTCCACGCCATAGACAACCCCCATCAGGTTTATATCAACTACCCAGCGCCAGTCTTCCAGAGTGGTCTCCCCGGGTTTTCCGCCGCCACCAACACCCGCATTATTGACAAGAACATGCACCTTGCCGAACCGTTCAATCGTCTTGTCCGCAGCTGCTTTGACACCCTCAGGGTCAGCAACATCGCATATAACTGAATCCGCCTTATCGCCC
>JALEGM010000055.1 GCA_022763145.1 Aquisalinus sp.
ACGGTTTTGAATTTGAAACCCGCTACGCAGCGACGGAGAACGCGTTCTTCACAGCAGGTCTCAGCTACAACAACACGGAGATCGATGACCCTGATCTGTTCATCCAGCCTTGTGGTGGTGGTTGTACAGTACTTGACCCAGCACAGCTGGACTCAACCGGCGCACCAACTGGTCTTGTTTCAATCGACGGAAATGACCTTCCGCACGCACCTGAAATCATCGCTAATGCGACGGCACGCTTTTCACAACCGTTGGCAAACGGTGGCGAGACATTCGTCTTCACTGACTTAGTATATGAGAGCGACAAGAACTTCTTCTTGTATGAGAGTGCAGAATTCCAGAGTGATGGGCTGTTAGAAGTTGGTGTCCGCGTTGGCTATGTCAGCCCGGATGGTGACATGGAAATAGCTGCGTTCGGTCGCAACATTTTCAATGATGAATCATTGCGTGGTGGCATCGACTTCAACAACCTGACCGGTTTCGTAAACGAGCCTCCGGTATTCGGTTTTGAAATCAAGAAAAGCTATAACTAAGCGAGTTGAAATTTTCTGAATTTAGTGGCCCGGGCAAACTGCCCGGGCTTTTTTATGTCACCGTGTGCCCATGATTTAACGGACCATGCCCCTGCCCGTAGCCCGGTGCTGTACGGATAGCTTCTTGAGTATACGCAATCGCCTGCTTTGTTGCTGCTACAAGCGACTGACCTTGCGCAAGGCCTGTTGCGAGAGCTGACGCAAGGGTGCAGCCCGTGCCGTGTGTATGCCGCGTTTCTATGCGAGGACTAGCGAACATCTCAACTTTGTCAGCCGTGTACAAAGCGTCCCTGATTTCTGCATTATCGCCGTGACCATCCTTCAGGAGGACAGCTCCGGCGCCCTGAGCCAGCAGGAAGCTTGCAGCTTTATTTCTGGCGCCATTGTCCACAATTTCAACGCCTGACAGTAAAGCCGCCTCCGGCAGGTTTGGCGTTACGACAGCTGACAAGGGCAACAGATGCGAAGTGATATATTCTGCTACATCATTACCAGACAACGTGTCACCGCTGGTTGCCACCAGCACCGGGTCCAGGACAACCGGGATATCCGGCACCTGCCGCAATATTTCATGAATGGCTCTCGCAACTTCTACAGAGCCGAGCATGCCGAGCTTGATGACATCAGCACCGATATCCTGCAGGCAGGCTTCCGCCTGATCCTGGATCACGGAAACAGGTATTGGATGAATATCCGTAACACCTGTAGTGTTCTGTACCGTGACAGCTGTGATCGCCGTCATCGCGTACCCACCAAGGGCAGTGACCGTCTTGATATCAGCCTGAATGCCCGCACCGCCTGATGGATCGGAGCCCGCGATAATGAGGACACGGCCTTTCATACGACTAAAGAGACCTTAACAGACCGCTTCAAGTTCGCGGACAATATCGCCAACTACGCGTTTGACCAGAGCTTCATCTTCGCCTTCCGCCATAACGCGGATCACTGGCTCAGTGCCGGATTTGCGGATCACGACACGGCCCTTGCCGTTGAAGGCGGCTTCGCCTTCCTTGATCGCCTTCTGTACAGATTCTACTGACAACGGATCACCTGTTCCATAACGCACATTCTGCAACAGGTTAGGATACGGTGTGAAGCGATGACATATCTCACTGGTTCGCTGATTGCCAGCAGCGAGCACTGCCAGAACCTGCAATGCGGTTCCCAATCCATCGCCGGTCTGAGCATAATCACTCAAAACAACGTGTCCGGATGGTTCACCACCAATATTCAGCCCGCGCTCGCGCATGGCTTCAACAACATAGCGATCACCCACTTTTGTGCGGATAAGTTCCAGCTTTCTGTCAGCAAGAAACTGCTCGAAACCCATATTGGCCATGATAGTTGAGACAACACCTGGCCCGCTGAGCCGGTCCTCCGCCTGCCAAGTTTCTGCAATCGTTGCCATGATCTGATCGCCATCAATCAGACGACCTTTTTCGTCGGAAATCGCCACACGGTCCGCATCACCATCCAGCGCTATGCCGATATCGGCACGATATTCAAGCACGGCTTCCGTCATGTTTTTGGGCGAGGTTGATCCCACTGCCCTGTTGATGTTGAAGCCGTTTGGCTCGACGCCGATGGTCTTTACATCAGCCCCCAACTCCCACAGGACGGTCGGGGCCACCTTGTAGGCAGCGCCGTTGGCACAATCGAGAACAATCCGCATACCCTCAAGTGACAAACCGCGGGGGAAAGTGGATTTTGCAAACTCTATATAGCGTGCGCCTGCATCTTCTATGCGTTTTGCACGGCCAAGATCACCGGCTGGCGCAAGACCCACATCCGGGCCATCAGCCATCAGGCGTTCGATTTCCAGTTCAACCATATCAGAGAGTTTGTACCCGTCTGGCCCGAAAAACTTGATGCCATTGTCGTGGAACGGGTTATGCGACGCGGAGATCATCACCCCGAGATCTGCACGCAGCGAGCGGGTCAACATCGCCATGGCAGGCGTTGGCAAGGGCCCCAACAGAAACACATCCATGCCGGCAGACGTGAAACCTGCCGTCAAGGCTGGCTCGATCATATAGCCTGACAGGCGCGTATCCTTGCCGATCACGACCCGGTGCCGATGATCACCGCGCCGGAACACGCGGCCTGCTGCCATGCCAAGGCGCAAGATATTGGCCGGCGTCATGGCCCCGGCATTGGCCATACCGCGCACCCCGTCAGTGCCAAAAATTTCCCGCTCTGTCTTGCTGGTGTCGTCACCGCGCATTTTCATTCTCCCGAACTATGGGCCTAGTCGTCTCGAGGCTCCGTCATACAAGCCTATCACAAGGAGGCCAGTTAAGAGTTAACACTTTTGATTGCGGCATATGTCGCCAGCGCCTGCCG
>JALEGM010000056.1 GCA_022763145.1 Aquisalinus sp.
ACTGATTATTCAGCCCCCTCAACCGCAGCGACGCATAGCATTCTTACTCGCTCGACCGCCGATCTTGACATTAAGATATGGTCCCGACCAGTACAAAATATCCCGGAGCAGACCTGATATGACAAGACATATTCCCTTACCACAAAGCCTGATCGAGGCGCGCGTACAGGCTGCTCTCGATGAAGATCTTGGCGATGCCGGTGACATTACGACACGCGCGACTATCCCCGCTGAGACGCAGGGCAAGGCGATGGTCCGGGCCAGAAAACCCGGAAACCTTGCTGGCATCGAACTGGCTGAGGCTGCTTTTAGGCTCGTATCTCCTGACGTGACACTGCAGCGCCATTGTCAGGACGGGGCAAAGCTGTCAGCGGGTAAAGATATACTGGAAATCTCGGGCCCTGCTCGCGCCATCCTCAGTGCAGAACGCGTTGCCCTGAATTTTCTCGGCCACCTGTCGGGCATTGCCACAGCAACTGCCGCTCTGGTTGATGCTGTTGATGGAACCAGCGTGAAAGTAGTCTGCACACGCAAGACACTACCAGGCCTGCGCACCTTACAAAAATACGCTGTCACCTGTGGCGGAGGGTTCAATCACCGCTTTGGCCTTTATGATGCGGTGATGATCAAGGATAATCACATTGCTGCCTGTGGTAGCATCAGCGGGGCATTGCGTGCCGCCAAAGCGCGACTCGGCCACATGGTCAAAATCGAGATTGAAGTAGATACCCTGTCACAGCTCGAAGAGGCATTATTGGAAGGGGCAGACGTGATCCTTCTTGATAATATGACAACGGATCAGTTGCGCGAGGCCGTCAAATTGACAAAAGGCCGCGCCATTCTTGAAGCCTCAGGCAACATCACCCTCGAAACTGTACGCCATGTCGCAGAAACAGGCGTGGGCGTTATATCATCCGGATGGATTACACACTCAGCCCCTAATCTAGATTTGGGGCTTGATTATATCAGTTAGAAGAGCTTGCAGTCAGGTTACTGAGCTGCGTCAGTAAGCCTTAGCGTATCCTTGTCAGGATAACGATAAAAACGGTGTGTACCAATTTCAGCCGTCTTGGTCAGGCGTGGTGCCCAGTACGGAGACACATAATCCGCATGGTAATGCGTGGCATCATTACTGACCGGGATATGAACCCCGGCAAGAATGGCTCCGGCCATCTTGTGGGAGGCACGATAGGTCGGTTCATGCCGTGCACGAGTTAGAGAACCGTCACAGGTAAAGGAGAACTGGCAACCTGTACGGCGATGCGAGCCTTGATAAACAACCCCACAAACCGTATTCGGGTAAGAGTTGCTCGCCACACGGTTCAGCACCACATCCGCTACGGCCATCTGGCCAATAACAGGCTCAAACCCTGCTTCGTAGTAGATCGCTTGACCAAGGCATTTCTGCTCCTTGGCATTCACAGCTGCGCGGTCAATCATAGAGAAATCGAATGAGACCAGCTGGGCCAGATCTTTGGATGTATCCTGAACCAGCTCAAGGAAGGTTGTGGCAGATTGCCCCTCTTCAGCTTTCGCCTGCTGCCAGGCCGTGAACTCCTGCGCAATGGCAGCAAGTGCCGCATCCTCTTCGTTCTGTATGCTGGCAGCAACAGCTTTCTGATAATCAGCATGGCCAATGAACACGAACAACACCATACACAGAATAACCCCGAAGGAGGCTATCCAGCCACGCATGGCCCAATTAAGGCCCGAATTATGTTCAGCGTGTAACATCATATTACATCGTCCCGGACGCACAGCCCGTCTATCCTGTTTTCGGGGGGGTGTTCCCCAACAACCCCGTATCCAACCCTTGAACGCTTCACACGACAAACTTTGCAGGATTATCCCAAAAAGTTGTAAACGCAACAAAACTGAAGGCGGCTTATGCCTCCCGGTAGAGGCCATGCCAAGCATTTTCTGCATTATTTGCAGGAATGTTAATGGTTAACGTGGGAACCATTATCCACAATTCAACAGGCGTGTCTTTTTTGCAACGCAACAAACTTGTAACCCATTGATTTAAATTCGCTTTTTTATTTGGCAAGCGCAGATTGCGCTGCAGCCAGGCGAGCAATAGGCACCCGATATGGTGAGCAGGAAACGTAATCCAGACCCACTTTTTCGACGAACTTGATCGAATCGGGATCTCCACCATGCTCACCACATATACCAAGCTTGATATCGCTGCGGGTTTTGCGTCCACGTTCAGCCGCGATTTCAACAAGCGCGCCCACACCCTCCTGATCAATCGTAACGAAGGGGTCCTGTTCCAGAATGCCTTGACGGATGTAGTCCGGCAGGAATGTTCCTGCATCATCGCGAGAGAGGCCAAATGTAGTTTGTGTCAGGTCATTGGTACCGAAGGAGAAAAACTCTGCATCTTCAGCGATCTTGTCAGCCGTTAACGCAGCGCGCGGCAACTCGATCATGGTCCCGACCATGTAATCAAGTTGCTGCCCTTTTTCCGCCAGCACAGCTTTCGCCACTGCGTCAACACGCTCTTTCAGAAGGCTGAGTTCTTTTTTCTGGGCGACCAGCGGGATCATGATTTCCGGCGTGATAGCCTCACCAGAGGCGGAGACTTCACAGGCGGCTTCCATGATTGCCCGCACCTGCATCTCGTAAATCTCCGGATACGACACGCCAAGGCGGCAACCACGATGACCGAGCATCGGGTTAAACTCCTGCAGGGAATGTGCCCGCGCTTTCAATTTTTCTGCATCCATGCCGGAAGCCTTGGCGACTTCCTCAATTTCATTGTCAGAGTGCGGTAGAAATTCGTGCAATGGTGGATCAAGCAGACGTACGGTTACCGGCAAGCCGGACATGACCTCAAAGAGTTCCTTGAAGTCCCCGCGCTGCATGGGCAGCAGTTTTGCCAATGCCGCCTCGCGACCTGATTTGCTCTCGGCGAGGATCATTTCACGTACAGCGATGATGCGCTCGGCATCAAAGAACATATGCTCTGTCCGGCACAGGCCAATACCCTCTGCCCCGAAATCACGTGCCGTGCGCGCATCAAGCGGGGTTTCTGCATTAGCGCGCACCTTCATACGACGGCATTTGTCTGCCCAGGTCATGACCTTGGCGAAGTCGCCGGAAAGCTCAGGTTGGACCGTCTTAACTTCACCGAAGAATACCTGCCCGGTGTTGCCATCAATTGTAATCTTTTCCCCTTTGGCAACCTGACGCCCCGCAACGTTGAAACTGGAGCCATCTTTTTCAATCCGCACGTCGCCCGCGCCGCAGACGCATGGGCGGCCCATGCCCCGGGCGACCACAGCAGCATGTGACGTCATGCCGCCACGCGCCGTAACGATGCCTGTTGCAGCGTGCATCCCGTGAATGTCTTCAGGGCTGGTTTCCACACGCACCAGAATGACCTTGTGGCCTTCTTGTGCAAGACGCTCTGCCTCGTCTGAATTGAAAACAACTTCACCAGAAGCAGCGCCCGGAGAAGCCGGTAAGCCCTTGGTCAGCTGGTCACGCGGCGCATCCGGGTCGAGCGACGGATGCAGCAGCTGGTCAAGGGAGCCTGGCTCAACGCGCATTACGGCTTCTTCTTCCGTAATCAGCTCTTCATCGCACATATCAACAGCAATCTTCAGTGCGGCCTTGGCGGTGCGTTTGCCATTGCGGGTCTGCAGCATCCACAGTTTGCCCTGTTGGATGGTAAACTCGATATCCTGCATATCGCGGTAATGTTTTTCCAGTTTCTGGAAAACCGCTTCAAGCTCCTTATACGTCTCAGGCATGGCCTCTTCGAGTGACACTTCAGTATCGCCCATAGCCTCGCGGGCCCGCTTGGTCAGGGCTTGCGGTGTGCGGATGCCCGCAACCACATCCTCGCCCTGTGCGTTGATGAGAAACTCTCCGTAATAGGCATTTTCACCGGTCGAAGGGTCGCGCGTGAAAGCCACACCCGTGGCCGAACTCTCGCCCATATTACCGAACACCATGGCCTGCACATTCACAGCTGTGCCCCAGCTTTCCGGGATATTGTGCAAACGGCGATAGGTGTTCGCTCGATCATTCCTCCAGGAGCCAAACACCGCATCAATCGCGCCATGCAACTGCTCGCGCACATCCTGAGGGAAGGGTTTGCCGAGCTCAGCTTCAACAGCTTGCTTGTAAGCCGAGATTACTTTCTTCCAGTCAGCCGCTTTCAGATCCGTATCAAGGAAGAAGTCGTTTTCCTCCTTATACGTGTCCAAAATATCCTCGAAGGTGTGGTGACCAACACCAAGGACAACATCAGAATACATCTGTATGAACCGGCGATAACTGTCATAGGCAAAGCGTTCATCACCAGACAGCGCAGCCAGACCTGCCACCGTCTCATCATTGAGACCAAGATTCAGAACCGTGTCCATCATGCCCGGCATGGACGCACGGGCACCCGAGCGCACAGAAACCAGCAGCGGGTTGGTCGTGTCACCAAAAACCTTGCCGACGACCTCACCGATCTTGTTCACGGCCTCATCGACCATGCCATCAAGCCCCGCTGGCCAGGCGCGATCATTTTTGTAGTACAGGGTACAGACTTCCGTGGTGATGGTGAAGCCTGGCGGTACCGGCAAACCGAGGCTCGCCATTTCGGCAAGGTTTGCGCCCTTCCCACCCAGCAGGTTTTTCAGGGATGCGTCACCATCAGATGATCCACCACCGAAATTATACACCCATTTTTGTTCTGTACTCATGCGTTTAACCCTCAATGCGTGAGAAATCTGCGACCTGTTCACAGGTCTGTTTTATGGAGGCA
>JALEGM010000057.1 GCA_022763145.1 Aquisalinus sp.
AGATTGATATCTATTCCTACGGGGCGGATGGTCGGGAAGGCGGCGAAGGAAACAATGCCGATATCGGTAACTGGCAATAAAACGCAGCAGTCGGGACTCACGCTGGTCGAAATTCTGGTTGCTCTGGCGATTGTGGGACTCCTGGCCGGTGTCGTGGTCCTCACTTTACCCGCAGAGAAAAGTGCAACACGGCAGCAGGCTTTTGAACTTGGTCGCCAGATGCAAGCGGCGTACGAATTATCCGTGACGAAGGGACAGCTTGTTGCTTTGGAAGTCACGGAAACCGGTTATGATTTCCAGCTTTACGATCGTGATGGTTGGCGGGCTTTGACAGTACCGGGCAGTTCCCGAAAGCAGTTCATACCTGATCGTGAAACGCTTTTTGAATTATCAAGTGTCAACCTTCTCAAACCGGGCACTGCCGGTGATAACAGCCGTTCAGCGTCACTGTTTACGGAGCAGTCTGAGCAAGAAGCATCGGTGGTGCTGCCTGACATCGTCTGGCAGCCTACAGGCGAAGTGATGCCGGCTGAGATTACTTTGACTGGACCTGAGGAAACATGGGTTGTAGTTCAGAGCGCGACTGGCGAGATCAATGTCAGGCAGATTAATGATTAGGCAGTGCCGAAGTCACCGACAAAAGGGCTTTACCCTGACGGAAACACTCATGGCGATGTTTATTCTGTCAACGGCTATTGTCGCTCTGTTGGCGCTATTTGCACAGTCGGTGCGGACGACAGCAGATGTGGAACAGCGGTTACTGGCCAGCATTGTTGCAGATAATGTCATGGTTGAGACTCTCGCGCCATTCAGCCTGTCCCCGAACCTATCGCCACAGGGGCAAGTCGAACTTGGAGGGCAGGTCTGGCGCTGGCAACGCGATCTGACCGAAACAAGTGCTGCAGGCATGTTCCGGGTTACCATCACAGTGCGCCCCGAAGATAGCGAGCAGGCGATCAGTTCCCTGACAGCATTTCGCGAAGGGGGACTGTAGTGGTACATCGAAACCAGAGTGGCCTTACCCTTATAGAGATGCTGGTGGCGCTGTCTGTTTTCAGTGTCATTGCAATCAGCTGCCTCGTTATTATGCGACTTGGACTTGATAGCGACGAACAGTTGCAGGAAGCAACACAGCTTTCCGCAGACTTCCAATTGGCTAGATCCCTAATCAAGTCTGATCTGGCGCAGTTATCGACTAGACTGACTCGGGATGAGTTGGGGCAGCGCAGCTTTGCGGCTATGCGCGGTGGAAATTTTCAGTTTGGTGAGCCATTTGTCAATGATAAGGGAGAAACACTTCTTCTGTCACTTGTCAGTAATGGTCGGTTCAACCCGGATAACCAGTATCCACAGTCTTCCCTTCAGTATATTGAGTATATGCTGGTAGAGGGCAAGGTGGTTAGACGAGTATGGCCATTTCTGGACAGGCTCGCCGAAACACCACGCAGCGAGCAAATTCTCTTTGCTAATGTTTCTGCAGTATCAATGACCTTTCTGGATGGTCCTCGCTGGGTCAATCAATGGCAGAGCCGTCCCGGCTCAGTGGCGCCGCGTGCCATATCGCTTGAGTTTGATCATTCTACGCTCGGCACCGTTCAACAATTATTCTTTGTTAAAGGGGTTTCGGCGTGATGAGGTCGTTGCGACTGCCAATATACCGCGGACAGGCTCGTCATCAGGCGGGTGTCGCGCTGTTGGTTGTACTTCTGCTGATGGCAACTCTGTCTGCCATTGCCATTGTCATGGTGCGCAATGTCCAACTTACAACGGCGCGATCTTTTGCGATGGAATCATTGACGCAAGCACGCTGGTACATACAGGGAGCTGAAACATTCAGTGTACTTCTGCTAGAAGCACAGTGGCAGCAACAACCAGCACGGGATACGCTACAGGATATCTGGGCGAAGGAACCAGCTACCTTTCCTTTGGAAAGCGGCGTAATGCGTGCTGCACTTCAGGATCAAACAGTTTGTTTCAATCTCAACAGCCTTGTGAGTTCCAGCGAGCAGGAACGGCGCGCGGATCCTGCGGCCATTGCAGAATATCAACGTCTACTGGAGGCATTGGAAATCTCGGGTTCATTACAGACAGCTTTGACTGACTCCCTTGTGGATTGGCTGGATACAGATGGCTTACCTCGCCCAGATGGTGCGGAAGACGCCAGCTATGCGGCATTGGATGTGCCGTACCGTGTGGGCAATACCCTGATATCAGATGTCAGTGAGTTACGGGCCATATATTGGTACTCTCGCGATATTTACGAGCGTATTCGGCCTTATGTCTGTGCGCACCCCTCGACACGTAAATCCGCACTGAACCTGAACATGGTCACCGCCGAAAACGCGCCGGTTCTTTACGCAATGCTTGGTGGGGCCGTGTCTTTATCAGACACACTCAGAATGCTGGAAGCGCGCCCTGAAAGCGGATTTGAGACGGTAGAGCAGTTCTGGGCACTGCTGCCAGATACTGGCACGGCAACAATTGATGAGACGGCCCGTAATCGCCCGAACCTGTGGAGTCAGTATATCTCATTGGAAGCAGAGGTTAACCATCTTGACGCTAGACTGGCCATGACCAGTCTGATTGAGATAAGCAGAGATGGAACAGCAACCGCCGTGCGGCGCAGATTTGGATTGATAAATTGACTGAGGTTCAGCTCATCTTGGCAGGCGATACGCCAGAGGATCAGTTACGCTGGGCCCTGGTTAAAGACGGCAATGTTGTCAAAAGCGCGGTAGCTGAGAGTCTGCGCGCTTTCTCTGAAAGTGCGCATAACAATGGCGCAGAGACTGTGCTTATTCTACCGGGAGAAAGGTTCGTTGCGCGGCATATTTCGTCTCCCGCAAAGTCAAAACAGCAATTCCTTCAATCTGTCAGGTTCATTCTGGAAGATGATCTGGGCGGAGGCATTGACGGCTTGCACGTATGCTGTGCTGACGACAGTGACAATACAATTCGAGCCGTCATTGGTGTACAGAGAGAATGGCTGCAACTCTGGCTGGACGAAGTCTCGGATTTGGGTATCAACGTTAAGATCGTTACGGCTGATTTTTTACTCATGCCCAAGGAAAGCGAGACGGCAGCCATCCTTCTCGATAATGACAGGCTTATGTACAACGCGAGTGGCGAAGGCTTCGTAACCGAACAAGCTTTTGCCCGTGATTTGGTTGAAGACCTCATTACCCAAAAGGGAATTACCAAGGTTATCCTGTTATCAAGGATACTCAGGAACCCCTTTAATCTACCTGGTGTCGAGGTTGAACACTTTCAGATTAAAGACGAACATGCATTGATGGTATTTTATGCTGCCAGCCTGCAGAAACAAAAGCCTGCGAATCTACTTCAAGGTGAGTTTGAACCTGGCATAGACTGGATGGAATTCACGAAACCCTGGCGTTTGGCTGGGGCGCTGCTAGCAGCTTGTATCGTCTTGTATTTTGGTATGTTGCTGGGTGAAGCCATCAAGTTCAATGCTGCTGCTGACAGAATAACCGCCCAGGCAGAAGATAGGTTCAGAGCGGCATATCCGGATATGCCGATCCGAAACCTTCGTAGTCAGGCGCGCCAATTGGCGGGTGCCGGCGAAGGAGGAGGGTCGCAATTTCTGCCTCTTTCCGCTTTGTTGACGGCATCTCTGGAGACAGTAGGCGGTGCCGAATTATCCCTGCTGAATTACAGCGAGGATGGTAGCCTTGAAGTCGAGTTGCAGTTTGCCACGATTGATGACCTGGATCGCCTTAAAGAGGCTCTGATCGGAAGCGGACTGAGTGTTGATGAAGGCCGTAGTCTGACCCCATCCGGTAATGGCTATTCAGGTCGTTTAACTGTGAGGAGTGCAGCATGATGTCCTGGTGGTCAGGTCTATCAAAAAGAGAGAAGCTGCTCTTGTCGATTATGGGCGGGTTAATCGCCGTCCTGGCAGTCTCGTTGCTAATAATCCGTCCAGTAACTGATTATAACCAGCAAGCTGGTCAAAATTTGACGGCGGCTCAGAACCTTTCACGAATGGTGGACCAGGCTGCTATTGCTGCTTCGATGCAGGAACGTGCGAGCGTCACGCCGGAAAGCCTACGGGGGGTAATCACGCGTTCAGCGCAACAGGCTGGTTTGCGTTGGATAAATATCCGCACCAATCAGGAAGAGCAATCATTGACTATTTCCTTTTCCGTCGCGCCAGCGGGTGATTTCTTTGTCTGGCTGCAGGAATTGCAAGTCCAGCACGGCATTATTGTTCGAGAAGCACGCCTTAGTGACACGCGTAATAATGACGGTACAATAGATGCAAGTGTGACATTTGCTCAAGGCAGTTAGTCAATATGAGGAAGAGCACACTTTATAGCCTTGCTGGCTCATTCCTCTTTGTTTTGCATGTTGTCTCCTCACTTCCGCTGCAACTCGCGCTCGAATGGTCAGGTGTGGTTGATCGAGGACTGTCCTGGAGCGCTATCAGGGGCACCATCTGGTATGGCGAAATCGACAATGCGCAGTACCTGAACTATCCTTTGGGAGATATCCAACAGCAAACTGGCTTCATACCATTGCTTACAGGACGGATATCAACACAATTCACTGTGCAAGGGTCATCGCTTGCAGCGGTTGGCTCGGTCAGCACATCTCTTACGCAAACTGTAAATATCAGCGATACGATTGTGATGCTTGATCTCGGACAGTACGGTATTCGTGATGCCTTTGATGCACCAATGTCTGGCTCACTCAGGCTTGATATAGACAGACTGTCTTTCAAGGACCTTTCCTGCTCGGATGGTCGATTTGTGCTATGGACCGATACTTTGAAAACAACAGCGCAGCGTTATGGCGGCGAAGGCTTTCCGCTAGAGGGAGATGGCTTTTGCGAGGATGGAACGATGTACCTGCCAGTGTCTGGGGCGGGGCCAACAGAACAGGTCAGTCTCGATGTTCAGCTGGCCCCAAATCTGGATTATCTTGCTGAAGTAAGTGTCAGGTCCGCAACCCCCGATATTGTCGCTGCCCTGCGCCTCTATGGTTTTGACACACAAGGTGATCGGTTGGTAATGCTACAGCGTGGAAATCTTCTGATTAACCCCTGACGTATTGGAAAGGCACCAGATGTTTAAGAAGTCTATTTGCCTGTCACTTGCTGCTGTACTCACAACAGTTGGCTGTTCTTCCGTAAGTGAGGGGATTAGCAACCGGTTGCCGACGCGGGACAATTCAGAGCCACGGATTCAATCGCGCAGTGTCAACGCCACAGAGGCACCTGATGTACAGGCGTTGCCGGTTACATCATTACCACCAGGTCAATGTGGTATGTTGCTCTGGACGCTTGATGAAAGAGAGCCGGTATTGGTTTTTCGCGCTATTGAAGGGCAGGGCGCCGAGATGATTATCGAGGGGCAAAGCACTCAGCTAAATCTGACCAGCCAGTCTGGTGAAAGTCGTTATGGTATAACATCCACTCAACAGTACACTGCGCTTGCGGCGAACGCGGATATCAATTCAATTAATGTTGATGCATTCTTTGGGCTGGCGTTTGAAAACGGCGTTTACGTTGAAAACGGTCTGATCACATTGACGAATAATCAGGGCTGGGAGCGGTTGTTACCTGTCGCCGGGTTGACTGGCTGCCGTAAATGACAACATCTTATAAGTGTACCAGCTAATTATTACACTTGTGCGAAACGCGATATTATAACTTAACATAATGTTTTTGCTGCAAAATTTCTCATTTGCCTTGCTCGTCCTATCCAATCTGCCTTATAAATAAGTCAGTGCCCACTGAGAGAGAACAAGTTTGATTTTATGAGCTCGTCTCATCATCATCACCATGGTCCCTGTGCTGACGAATCTGCTGACCGTCGCAGACTGCTGCTGGCATTTGTCATTATCTTTGTTTTCATGATCGTTGAGTTTTTTGGCGGGCTTTTGTCCGGCTCGCTGGCGCTGATGGCAGACGCTGGTCACATGGCCACAGATGCAGGGGCACTTTTCCTGGCACTCATGGCGAAGTGGCTCTCGGCGAAAGATACTGATGCGGATCGTTTCCCGTATGGTTTGAAACGTGCCCAGGTGCTGGCAGGTTTCCTCAATGGGATCGGATTGATCGTTCTGGTTGCCTGGTTGTTTTGGGAATCGGCGCACCGACTTTTCAATCCGCAGGAAATATCTGCCGGTCTGATGATGTCAGTTGCAATCGTTGGTCTGGGGGCTAATGTTGCGGCGTTCTACATTCTCCATCGCGGAAATATGCAAGACCTGAATATGCGTGGTGCTATGCTGCATGTTGTTGCCGATATTTTCGGTTCAGCGGCGGCCATTGTGTCTGCTCTCGTCATCATGGCAACGGGCTGGGTAACGGTAGATATTCTATTGACCCTCATCGTATCAGCTTTAATTCTTAGATCTGCCTTTCCATTGCTCAATGAAGCAGCGCGTGTCCTGCTGCAGGGCGCACCGTCCGATTTTGATTCTGATGAAATGAAACGTACCCTCACGAAAGAGGTGCCTCATATCTCTGATATTCATGAAGTGCAAATCTGGATGCTGACCCCACAGGAGCCTCGCCTTGTGATGCATATTCAAGTCGATGATCCGTCTAGCGCTCAGTCTGTATTGCAGGATGTAAAAGCTATTCTGGCAAAACAGTATGACATTCATCATTCAACAATTCAGGTGGAATGCCTGAACTGCCCGGATCAAAACATATTTCACGATGATCCGGATCATCAGGAAGTATCTGGATCCAACGTTGAGAAAGCTGCAGGGCATTTCCATAATAAACAAGAAGTGTCTGCTTGAGCGTATCCATCAGACGCGGTGCTGGTATCCCTTTGCAAGTGGTCGCAGAATGTAAGCCCGTTCCGGTGCGACCTGTACAGCAAAACGCCCGGGTTTCTCGGCCGCAACAACCTTACCGCCGACCGTGCCTAGTGCTCCGATCAGTGCAATGATAATCAGATATCCTTCCCACATTTCCAGGGAAACTGATGCTGCAGCGACACCGAAAATGGCAAGAGACGCTACCGCGTTAAGTGCGAAATCGGCCCGCCATTTGCCTGTCTGGGCATGCCGGTACTTTCGACTTGCCATAAACGCCATAACGCCAGCAGTGCCAAGGAACAAAAGATAGATACCAAGGCCGGCAAAACCGGTACCACCCATGATCTCGAAATAGATACTGTGCGCCGCCCGCGCCTCCCGGTAAGGCTCCACCTGATTGGCAATTGCTTGTTGATAGGAGTTACGCAATCCAGCTCCCGTGAGTGGGTGTTCCTGAGCCAGTTCATAATTGATCACCCAGGCATCCACACGCTCAAG
>JALEGM010000058.1 GCA_022763145.1 Aquisalinus sp.
AGGGTGAAGCGGGCGCCGATGGCAAGGATGGTGAAGTAGGGCCGGTGGGTCCTGAGGGTCCGCCTGGTAAGGATGGTGCGGACGGTGCGCCTGGGCTTGCTGGAGCGCCGGGTCCAGCGGGCCCAGCTGGCCCGCCGGGCCCGCCTGGTCCGCAGGGTGATCCGGGAGAACCTGGCAAGGACGGTCTATCGCCGCAGTTCTTCGCCGCCCAGTACCGTGCAAGCAGCGGTGCCTCTATCGGAGAGTCGCTGTCTCTTGATCAGGAAATCTTCAATTCCTCTCAAACGTCAGTAGTAAAGTTTGAGGGAGGAGTCCCGACAGCCGCACTTGTCGCCCCGCAAAGCGGTAGTTATCGGTTTGTATTTAAGGTCCCTGCGTCCTGCATTGGGCCGGAGACCGCGCGCGTTGAGGTCTTGAAGTCCAGTTCTGGAGCCCCGCTTTATACTGCTCCAGCGGGCTACTTGGAAATCGTGCAAGGGGAAATACTTGTTGAATTGGAAGCCGGCGAAGAGATTTCTGCAAGGTTCAGCGATTTTGATCCCGGGCCTGGAGCTACGGTTCTGCTTGAACTATTGCGCCAATCGACCGAGTTGTAATCTCAGCCCATTGATTGTCAGCTCTATAACTAGTAGTTGCCTCAAAAGGCAATGATCGGTCGCTTGCTTCGATGCCTAGCGAGAACCCGCGGTATCGTATTGACGGTCTTTTATTAAGGCACTAATTCACCCCCCCAGGCAAGGCTAACGGATCACAGCCTCGAGCGGCAATCACTCTTGCCCGTTGAGCGTTCAAGACCAGAGGAGGCCCGAAAGCCACGCTGTCGTGCGAAGGCTGGGTCCCTGAGTAGTAGAGCTTCAAGTCGGCATAGGCGCAAGAGTACGACATCGAACCAGGTCACGTACGAGGGTAAGCGGCGCGGCATGGGGGGATGCCGATGAGGCTAAGGATCTAGAAGTAAAACGAGTTGCGCGTGGTTATCGGTCTGTTCTGCTGATCCATAAATCTCTGGTGTTGCAAGTAAACTGAGAATTTTCGTAGCGGCAGCAGACATGCTTATTGAAAGTCTTGCCGTAGCCAACCGTTCGACCGGCGGCCAATATTAAGGCTCGGGGAAAGAATCACAGAAGGCAATAACCCAGATAGACGATAATTCGCGCATGGCAGGTGCAGCGTATTGCAGTTACTAATGGTTCTCGCAACCGGCATACTGCTGGTTGGCACTATAAAGAATCAATCAGGCTGATCTAGGTGTGCTCCCGCCGTATCTCAAAAAACCGTCCAAATGAGGCGTGAAGCTGCTCCAGATAACCGCCACCTTAAATTAATGGAGCACACTTAGCAGCTACAGTTCTCGGCGACATCGAGGCAGAGATCAGAACCTTCTTCCATGAGGGTGGGGGAAAAAGCTGACTCAATCGTGAGGCCAGTCCATTAGCGCGTATCGCATGGGCGCCGGTCTAACCCTCATTATCTTTCCCTCTAGCAATCGTCCGTCGATTCCAAGCGCCAGATTCCAGGTGCCTTTGACAGGCTAGGCAACCAATCCAACGGTATCCTGCGCGGATTGTCTAAACTCAGCACGGCGCGCGCCCCCAAACCCGGCCCGGGCCCCCACTTTCTATGAAATGCCTCTTCCGCTTGAATCTTCATTTCATGATAGTGCTCAGAGAAGCGCTCCAAAAACGTTGAGCTGAAGCGGAAATCACCATAACCATGGGAAACTTCAAGAAGGTTGGTGACCCCGAGCATCCAGCCTGATTCAGCGATACGTCGACAAAAATCGGTATCCTCGCAGCCATATCCAGGAAAGCTCTCATCCAGTCCACCCAATGCATTCCATACGGCCCTCGGAATCGCTACGGCGACGAAGCAAAGTGGTTCAAGCGTAATGGCCAAGGGCCGGTCAGGGACCACCATCTGATCACTATTGCCTACTAGACCGGCTGTAACTACCGGACTAACCGCACCGAAACCATAATTCTTTGCCAGAAACAGCGCCTTCCTGGTTGCTTGAATGAAGTCATGGCTAAGGACCTCGATATCATCATTCAGGATAAGGAGGTCAGCATCGGGCGCCGAACGCTCAACCGCAGAATTTATGGCGCGCGCGAAATTGAACGGGTCCGGAGTCTCAACGAAAACTGCTTGTGGGTAGCGGTCTCTGCAGGTAGGGCTTAACCCGTTATCAGCGACCACCAAATCAAACTCAGAAAAGTCACTAGAGCCCAGCAGTGATGCAAGCAGATTGTCTAGATAAGCATCTGTGCGGCTTGGCACAATGACAGTCAATCTGTTTGACGGCAAATCGGTTGCTCGAGGTTCAGCGGCCTCGAGCCGGATACTCATCGACGCGTCGCGCGCTCCCCTTCGTGACTTCTTCACCACTGACTTTATGGCCAAGTCCTCAATCAAGTTGTGTACGTGAATAGATGGCTCGATACCCAACAGACCGCGCGCATCTCGAAGTAAGACCTCGTAGCTTAGATTATCAATTCGGGAAAACAGCGGTTCTTCAATTTTGAGCTTGTTTAACTGGAGCTTTTTTTTGAGGCGAACGATTCCGAGCCCATAATCCGTATCAATTACAAATACGTCCAGTAAATCAGGGTGAGCATGCCGCAGATACACAATCGCCTTCCAAACCGTGCCGCACCACTCCCCGGTCCAGCCCGCAACGTTTATTAGTTCACCTTCAGTTGGAAAATCATTGGTATTCAATGCTGCGGCAGCATGAGGCGGCAAACAGTCGTGCATTACGATAACGCCGTCGTCGCTCAAAAATTGCAATGAATTTAAGGTGTCGTTAAGGGCGGCGCGGAACGTATGTAAGCCATCAATTAAGACGACATCGAGTGGCCCATTCTCCTGCAAATAAGTATGCTTGGTGTTAAAGAAGTGATCACTGGTTTCTTCAAAAAATTTTGCGGTTCTATTTTCGGGTATCTCCGCGAACCAATACTTTCTGGTCTCGGGCGAAATCTGGATATAAGGATCTACTGCTGTCTTGAATTTTGCCCTAATGGGGAAAAATGAATGACCGTTCTGGCAGCCAATTTCAAGATATCGTTCATAGGTTGTCTTACGAAAAAGCTCATTGATAAGCGTTATTCTGTCCATATGTGTAGGAACCTATCTGCCTGTGAAGCTGCTGTGGCTTGTTAAGGATGCTATCGAAGGAGCACTTGCAATTGAAGAACCATAACAGCGTTTTGTGCTGCTTTACGCTGGAATTAAGAAGTTGGATTAACCGCTGTCAGCACACCTGCGGGTCTAGCGATCGTTATTATCCTAATTGTTCTTAGTATTCAGAATGATGTATAAGGTGCTAATAATGTCCGGCTTCGCGAAATCGATGCCTCATCTTAATTATGGGAGAATAACGTTTGGTTGACTTTACTGACCCGATCTCCCCGGCGCCTTATCATTTTCCGGATATCTTCTACGAGCGTCGACCTTTCTGCGTATTCAAGGTTCGAGAAGGCCAGCTCCTTCAGGTAGTCGTTGCGAAGTGCAATGCATCCCATGTCTATAAACGCAGGCTGTACCTTTGAGTCTATAAAAGCAGCGTATTGGCGCCCATCGCGGGGATGGTTCAGTATGAAATTGCAATGAATTACAGCCGGGTTTTCAATGGCAGCTGCCTTAAAACAATCGACAAAAACTGGGACATAGTAATGTTGAAAGGCAGTCATGATGGCGTATTGACTATTGTTGATGCATGCTCGGACCCCCGCTTCGATTGTGGAATAGCCGGCATCGCCGTGGTGCGCTTCCAAGTGCCCATAAATGATATTTGGGTGCCTGTGACAGTACGGTTCCATGCGAGCGGCTGTATCGGGCTCGGGGCCATCAGATACAATAAGCATCTTCCAGTCGTTTGAAGTTTGGGCCAATAGACAATTTATGATCACATCCAAGCGGTGATCAGCTTGGTGGGTGTGGACGACAAATGAAAATGTCGTAGTCTTCGGCTCGTTATACACAAGAACCATGCGAGGCTCAGGCCTGATTCTGAAATACGGTATCCCGTGGTTTACGCGAGTGGCCGGGCCTTCCCGTACTTGAGAGTTGTGCAGGTGGATGATTTTCAGGCGGTGTGCGGGGTTGCTAAGGCGGTACCCTGCCTCTACCAACTTTGCGATGACTACGTTTTCGCAGCCAGGGTCGTTTTGGAAGAAGTCAAAGCAGCTATGGTCCAGCCGAAGCAATGGCGAACGGAATATAAATGCATCATGCGAACCTCGGTAGAAGTCGAGCTGAGGGGTGCTACCATCCGCTTCATGACGGGTAAGGGCTATAACCTTATTGCTTCCAGGGGGTAGCTCGTCTTGATCTAGATAGAACTCGTCGGCTAGGCAACTGTCGGCTGTTGATAAGATGCATATTTCATTCACCAGATGACGCTGACAATATCCGATTAGATCACGCATCATCGGTTGAAAGTTGTGCCGTGTACCAAGGGTGCGTATAACAAGACAGTTGAGCTTGTGTCGGTTGGGAAGATTAAGTCCTTTGAGACGCTCAAACGCCTCTTCCCCTTGTACAAATAACACGACCCGCCGAACCTGCGGATGCCTTAGGTTGCGCTTCAATGCTAGCTCATACTCTTCCTGCCGATCCGCAGCTTTTTCATCAGTTTTTAGCTGGCTTACAAGATAAAATGTCGTGACGAGTGTCAGTTGTGCTTCTGTAGCGTCGCTATTAAATGCTTGTTTGGGTGCTTGGTCCCATTGTCGCAACTGAAAGTTATTAGTTAAAATAGTGGCATTCTTGTCAGACTCCAGAGTGCAGTGCTCCGGGTAATTTATTAGTGAGAAGTGCTTATCCTGAAATGCCCTTGGCACGTATATTTTCTTGATACGCCTGGATGTCAGGCCGGCTGCGAAACCAAAAGTTGATGAGGAGAGTGCGAGATAATCGCAGGTTCTAAGCAGCGCAAAATCAATATACCAAGGTTCATCACTGACAAGTGTTATGTCTAGGCCTGTTCTTGATCGTTCTAGTTCTTGATATAAGGTGTACGCTTGGTCTAGTTGTGCAGGATTGTTTTCTATTTGGTTTGCAACAATTAGCACGCGTAGATTTGGATCGTGCTCTAGGGCATCATCAACGGATTGAAGATACCAGCTGATTTTGGCTGGCTTGTGACCGTGAACGGTGGCATCAGCAAAGCGACCAAGGGTGCGCAAATGAATTCCGAAGATTGGGGATGGTGCGTCAATCGCATAGCGCTTCTGAAGATACGTTAGTACGCGCTCTGATGGAGTGAAGTCAGCAATGTGCTCGCTGGTTTGCGGCTGCCAATGCCCAGTCAAATGAGGGAAAAAGGACCGGAGCAAATGGAAGTTCAAAATGCGCACTGATGTTGTTTCTAAGGGGTTCTCCTCCAGTGCGGCAAGGATATCCAGCGTATCGAATTGGGCTTCTTCAGTATTTATGTCTGAATTGATATCTCGTTCTGGAAATGGTGATGAGCTCTTCCGCCAGTTCAATGCAGGAAATATTTCTCGCAAGTCGTTTAGCGCAGGGAGACCTGCGTCACGGTGCCGTGCTTGGAAGTGGAGGTCGGACTTGAGATAA
The DNA here is from genome assembly GCA_022763145.1 of Aquisalinus sp. Taxonomy (GTDB): domain Bacteria; phylum Pseudomonadota; class Alphaproteobacteria; order Caulobacterales; family Parvularculaceae; genus Aquisalinus. The sequence continues at coordinate 5,581 of JALEGM010000058.1, forward strand.
CCGCCAAGGGTCTCGAACCGATTAGGAAACTGACCGATGTCATAAGGGTTTCGAGCTTTTTGCTCGCTTGGCTCAATCGGTTCAGGAAGGAGGACTTCTGTCTTTAGCTGTGTTCTTGATGGATGTGATAACTGTTGTGCGAGAGCATGACCTGCCAGTATTTGAAGGGCATTGAGTCCAAACCCACCAAAAAGCTTCACGAGGACTCGCTCTTCAGGGGCGGCATTGCTCGCGATTTCGGTATTGGTCATTTACATCGTCTGTCAAGTGCTGAGTTTTGTGCTTGCTTCAAAGGTTGTGGTGGGTTCACCGTTGGGAGAAGCATTCGTTTCCATCATGACCTGCAGCCTTCGGCGGTCAAGAGGGCGTTACGTTGTGTTTTGGAGTCACATCCCCAGGAATCTTGTCGCGCCGTCGCGGTGGCTTTGGGTTTGATGATCGAGATCAAGTGTTTTTTGGGAAAAAGCGGCTGATTGCTCTTTCGGATGCTGGCCAGATGAAAAGAATGTTCAGGAGAATTCTGCGATCCACTTTTCATGCTATCGATTGTTTGCGCCATGGGATGTGCGCCACGCTCGTACAGCATCGTCGACACGTGCCCAGAAGCGCTGTGTAGAACGCTCCTGTTGCACGTATTTCAGCAGGCGCTGCGCCCGGGCGAATCTCTCGGTTGGCGCTGCAAGCCAGTTGTCAACAACCTGCTTTAGCTCGAGGTCACTCATTGACTGCGAGACGGCCCCAATATTGTCAGCAAATTGGTGCGGCGCGCCGCAGGGTACATCGCTGACTATAAAGGCCCCCGAGGCCGCGATTTCAGTGAATTTTTGTAGCATACAGCGCCAATGAGATGAGCAGGTGAGCACAATGCGTGCCCGCCTCAACAGGGCTGCGAATTCATCCTGTTGTTCGCGAATCCTTTCTTCGCTCCAACGGCCCGCTTGTGTATAGAAGACCGGCTGATGCAACGCGTTGCTCCAAGCGCCCTGCTCAATGAGCCGCGCCCAACGGACGCGAAGATCGTAAAGACGTTCCTCGACACGCCCCACAAGTAGCACATCAATGTCACGCTCGCTTTCGTTCTTAGGTGGGTGAAAGAGATCTGTCCTAACGTGATGCGGAAGTTGTGCAATATACTGATTTGCTAGACGGCTATCGGGTTCACGCCAACGCGCTAACTCCCGATCAACGAAATGAGGGTCCATTTCTGATTGATCATACGAATGAAGAACAATATCAAACGGTTTCACGTTGGCGAGAACATGACGCCTGCGCTTCGGGTCGAATTCAAGGACGTAGCGCGTTTCATGCAAGTAGGCAATCAACGGCTTTATGCCGAGCGCGCGTGGGGTAGGGGGGTAGAAATGCTGTCGGAAAGGATCGCCAAAATGGAATGAAAAGCTCGCAAAGACTGCGTCAAAAGGCCCCAGCCGGCCAAATCTGCGCATCAGATTGCTATCCGCATCAACTGAATCATCCCAGCCTTCGAAGCCGGGGCCCCACATAGGTCTGTCACCAGCTAAGCGGGAATACCATGTATCAATGTCGCCGATCTGTTGTGACCGCGTCGTCAAGCAAAGATAGCGGAGAGTCATTTTTATCGTCTACCCCTGCGTCTGGGACAAACTTAATCCATCAGTTAGAGTGAACTTTTACTTCCATGTCACGCCATAAGCTATTCGACTTATGAAGCGCCACTAGTTAGCCATTCTTTTCTCCAGTCCAAGACAGCGCGGTCAACCTGATCCCAGAAACAGCTAACATCGTTATTCGCCCTGACGTAGTTGGAAAGTATTTCTGTGCGTCTCTCTCGCTCTTCGTCAGCCGCCAACCAACCATTCACAACCTCGACTAACTCGGTATCTCGCATGTGGCTCGACACGATACCTATATTGTCGATGAAGGTCTGTGGCATGTGGGTTGCTACATCTGAGATAATAAAAGCGCCACAAGCGGCAATTTCGTTGAACTTGGCAAGCATGTAACGCCAGTGAGAGGTGCAGGAAACAACAATTTTCGCCCGCTGCAAGAACCCAATGTAGCGTTCGACCTCTGCTTGGCGCTCTGTCGCCGTCCACGTTGCCTGTTGTCCATAGAGCGTGGGGACATGCACTGCATTATGCCAGCGCTTCTCTGCTATCAGGCGGGACCATCGGTATCGTAATGGATACAGGGATTCGTGGGCACGGCCAACAAGGACTACATCTAAGTCACGTACCGCGTTTCCGCCGGATGGAGGTCGAAAAATGTCGGTGCGGACATGATGAGGTATCCGGCGAAAAATTTGGTGAGCATGCCGACTCCGTGGGGCGCGTATTCTAGCCAGTTCACGGTCTGCTTCGAAGGGGTCAATTTCGGCTTCGTTATAGGGGTAGAGCACAACATCTACTTCGCCTACGGAGCAAGTAAACCCGCGCTTCTGGGTGTCATACTGTTCTACTGCTCGCACTTCGTGTTGAAAGCTAACGGTTGGGATACCGCCCAGCCAATTGAGTTTCGGGGGCGACAGCCTGCCGCCTGCATGATTTGTGGTAAAAACGTGGCTTAAGAAAATGGCGTCAAAGTCTGCACCCGTTGGGTAACGGCTACGGAGGTTAGCCTCGGCATCGAGACTGTCATTCCAGCCGGGAAAGCCTGGTCCCCATATAGGCTTGTCGTTGATCAAACGAGCGAACCAAGAATCTATGTCCACTTCCATTTGTGCTGTCGTAGTCAAACACAAATACCGCAATGGAGAAGTCTTTGTGATCAATAGTTCATTCCCTAATGGTGAGCGCGCGCAATGGTGATGTGCGGTCGAGACTCAAGGCAAGGCGTTGTGGCCTTTGCCATTTATGGAAACAACCCTGATATCAACGAAGGCGCATTGAGGCAGGCAGAGCTCTTCACCCGCTGGTCTAAGCTGGGCCCGATACGATGGCAACTCTTCTATTACGTAGGAAGCAGTGCACCTCCGGCACTCCTGGATAAGCTGGAGGCGCTGGGCGCGAGAATCTTTCGGGTGGATGGTCGCCCAGAGGACCGAACTGCTGGCTTTTGGCGGCACCACGCACTGTTGCCGGAGTTCGATTTCTATTTGTTCAGAGATGCAGTTCACCGACTCAGCGCACGCGAACAACAGGCGGTGGAGGAGTTCGTGAACTCGGATGCCGATTTCCATTTTATGCGAGATCATCCGACGCACTATGCTCCGATCCTGCCAGGGCTTTGGGGCTGTAGTCGAAGAGGACGTGATCGCATTATGCACCGGATGCCTGATCTAGTTCCAATGGAATTTTTTAGGCACGTCAATCGATGGCTTGGAACGCATCTCGAATCGAATGATTTTCCTCACGTGGACGAAGTGTGGTACTGGCGTCATCTATGGCCGCGCGCACGGCATAGAGCGCTTATACATAGCGAGCTTGCGGTTTCTCGGTTTCACGGACGCTTGCGCACTCATTGTTTTCCTGTTCCGCGTAACGCAAGGGAATTTGTCGGGCAAGGATTCCGCGCGACGGACGAGGCTCAATCACAAGAGATGCTTGACCATCTTGACTCTTTAAGTTGGGCATATCCCAGACAAGTCCGAAATACTCACAACAAGCCACCGGAAAAAGTATGCGTCAAGCTAGCGTGCGGGCTAGGAAATAACATCTTTCAGATGGTCGCGGGGCTCGCCCTTGCGAAGCGGTTGAGTGATCGTTCGGGGTGCCATCATTCTTGCGAAATGTTAATTCCCGATCCAATTGATTTTTCACGCGGTTATGCGATTTGCGAGACTCTTGGGGGGCATCTACGTTCCGATCAACATTTTCGACGTGAGCACATGGATTTTGGTCTGCCAGATCCTGACGATTTGCCGGCAATCTTTCCGAAACTGCTTTGGCGTGATATTCAGTTTCCGAAAGCGGCTTATCCAGGTGATCTGACCGAGATTACTTCATCCCAGTACTTTAAGACTTCCCGTTACTACGAAATTCAAGGGGACGATAGGTATGCAGATCCCGCTGGAGACGGACACTTTAGGGTAGTCAATTGTCATTTTATTCCGAGCTTTTATCCATTCCCTCAAAATAATTGGTATCCTGAAGTGCTCGGGTTCCGTGAGGACTTTGATCCGGGGGCGAATGTCAAGCACTATATTCATTGCAAGTACAGATTATCACCCGACAGTCAAAACGATTTGATCGGGGTCCATATCCGCAATGATTTACGCGTGGCGGACATTCATCGTAGCGATGTAGTGCCCCTAAGCTGGTATCTCGACTGTGTCGATGCGGCTGCCGCTGCAGCGGGGCCGGGCACTCCAATTTTGATTGTCTCCAATCGAGTCTCTGCCAATCATGAATCCTATGATGCGCACTCGGAGCTAGTGGAAAATATCAAGCGTAACCACCCCGAGCACCCATTGCTCATTTCGTCACTTGAACCGTACTACATCGATTTCTTTCTACTACGCCTCTGCAGCTATCTTGTGATTAGTTGCTCGACCTTTGGTTTTGGGGCCGGGCTTACATCGCATGCGCTAAAGGCCATGTATGTCCCCAACAGCTTCTCCGACAGACACTTTATGGATGGGGTGTTCCCTGATTTTTGTAAATTCTTGCCGGATTGAAGGGGTTGTTTGGTAAGGTGATGAAGTTCTGCCGTCAAGTAGCCGGTCGAGTGAGCCATTTGTGCAGGTTGGCGCAGGAAGATTTGGCCACACCATCTACTAGCAAGCGGGGTTGTCAGTAAAAGGGGCGACGTCAATTGTGATAATCGTCGAGTCCGGCCTTGGGGGAAGATTAATTTCTCTTGGCGGCCGCCCTTTAGCTTAAGTCGCTGCGGTAGTTCCTTCCTGAGGCCGGGTCGCTGCGGTGGTTTCTTCCTGAGGCCGGGTCGCTGCGGTGGTTTCTTCCTGAGGCCGGGTC
>JALEGM010000059.1 GCA_022763145.1 Aquisalinus sp.
ATCAAGCGAGCGATAACTTCGGCCACTTCAACCTCACTTGAGCCAGAGACTTCAGCCAACTCTCGGTGCTTCGGCATCGAAGTAATCCGCCAGAGAGATGGGAAATGCTGATGGTCCTGTTCCAATAAATCAAAAAGAGCACGCAGAATCCTCTTGCCAGGTAGATCAGCATGAACCGAGGAAGTGTGCTGACTTTCAAGAAGGCGTTTGGCAAAACTTGACAGGAATGCACGCGCAACTAATGGTTTGCGCTTAACCAGATCAAGTAACTTGTCACCTTCGATTTGCAAGACGATAAAATCAGTTACCGCCGCCATACCGGCCTGGAGATCATGTTGACCAAAATCACCCAAGATGTATTCCAGTCCAAAGATCTGCCCACCCGATAACTCCTCTACACTGAGGGCGCCAGTTGAAGGCAGCATCGTTGTGAGACTGGCATTACCGGAAATGATGCAAAAGATGTCATCTCCATCATATTGAGACATGGTGAAAACAGTCTCACCTGCACTGAATTCACGATAATAGGTGCTCTGTGCTATAAGCGTAAGCGCATCTTCTGGCAGCGAGTCGAAGGGCTGAAAGCTCGATAGCAAGTGCTGAACCTGCTGCTCTGTCTCAAGATTATCGTCACAGGAAGTTGCTGTTGATACCATTAGAAAAGGGCTCCGCCAGATGCATGCTGCGTCCATGCCTGCAAGATGAGCAAACTCCTATTAAAACTGCGTAAAACAATGCCTTTCAGTCAACGATCCCGTTTTAAGAAATCCTTGAGAAATTAGTGCCAGAAATAAAGGGTTGAATAGAAAGGATATCTCCATGCATCGTGGGATACTCACATCGCTAACTCTTGGTTTGATGACGATTTGGTCTGCCCCTGCCATGGCGGGAGAATTATGGTTGACGATCGATCAGGTCCGAAACTATGACCTTGAAACTCCTGTAAGCAGCATTGTCGTCGGTAACCCGGCTATCGCTGACGTCACGGTACAATCAAACAACAAGATCCTTCTATACGGCAAAACACCTGGTCTGACCAATATCTACTTCTTTGATCAAAATGGCGATCGTATCGACAATTTAAACATCCGCGTGCAAAGTCCATCTGGTAACATGCTAGTGCTCAATCGCGGCATTGAGCGTGCGACATATACATGCACACAAAAGTGCGAACTTACAGCAGCAGTCGGGGACAGTGACGCAATATTCGGTCAAGTTACTGGACAAGCTACTGCAAAAGTTAGCACAGCGCTGGAAGCAGCTGCGAGCAGCTTTACCGGTAACTGATCTAAAGGTTCACCTCTACCCAAACACATATATGCGCGGCCGCTCCGGCGGGCGTAACTTTTTCCTGCACCAGGCATCCACGCTCCAAGCCATTTCCTGATCTGGCGTAATACCATCATTCAGGTTGATATGCGCAATCAATCTATCCAAAGCACCACTTCGTTGTGCAACACGCACATTACAATTTGCAATATCAGGGTGCTCTTCAATGATTTCGCTGATCTTCTGCGGAAAAACATTTACGGCGCCAATTTGCACCGCACCATCTCGCCTGCCCCCAAGGTTAAAAGATCTCTCTCCATCCCACATGAGGTGATCCATAGCAGTCAATTCACGAACCCTACCATCAGGGCGAGTACGGATTAACTTCTCTTGTTCGCAAGTCCAGTGTTCGAAAAGTACAAAAGGTTCAGATGGAGTGTCTCGCCACCCTATGATACCTGTTTCGGTTGAACCATATAACTCGCGCATCGCGCCCAGGCCCATTTCCCTCAGTTCGGCGGAAAGGTCGAGCATTAAAGGCTCACCAAAAGACAAACCCATGACATTATTCGGGAATGAGGGAAGTGTCTGGGCAAGGTAACGCCATAATGTTGGTGTAGCAACTAAAATATCACCAAATGCAAGTGTCTCAACGAGCAAATCCGGTGACATGGCACGCCCATCAATGACAGGTAGATGCTGCAGATTTGGCGCCAATACGGACGTCACAAAACCGAAGAGACTATGGGTTGCAACCATCGTAATGACGCGGCGTCTGCCATGCATCAGACTGGCGATAACCCGCGCATCCTGCCATACTTCATCAGCTGTATGGCGTGTTTCAGCCATACCTGCTTGTGTTGCCGGATGAAAACGGAAAGTCCTGAGATCTTCTTCTATCAGTTTCTTGAGTTGTGCTGACCACTCACCAAAAGTATCAGTAGCAGAAACAGAAATACTTTCCTCTGGTTTATCAAAGAAAACACAAAACCGTTCTGCACAAGCCGAGATCTGTTCGCGATTTAGATCGGCCCCGTCTTCTCCAAGTGGCGTATCAGGCCCCCATTCAGCCTGTGCCATAAAGTCTGTATATTGGTTGAAATTTCGAGCTAGCTCGTCGCCAGTCAGCGCGCAAGCTAACCTGGCTAATTGCTCATCATTAATTGAGAAGCCCTTCATTATTAAGCTCCTATACTCTCATTGACTTTTTCGACATATAGTTTTCGCAACTCAATTAAGAGGTCGTTGACCTCGCGAGGCATCTTCTTTTTATGACCAAACATATGCGCAGACTGGATCCCAATCAGACTATTTGTCAAAAGAATATAGCCTTCACTCAAATCGGCAGGTGTCAAAACCACTTCTGAAGTCTCGTCAAAAACTGACGTAGCAGTATCCAGAACCACACCACGCGTAATTCCAGAAAGAATACCTGCCTCACATCGCGGCGTCACTAATTTGCGACCCGACAAAATAAGGAAAATATTTGCCGCTGTTGCGCATGCTATCTCACCTCTGTTATTACACAAAACAGCATCATCTGCGCCCTCGCGCAAAGCCTTTTGACGGGCCAGAATGTTATCTGTGTAAGCAATAGTCTTATATCGAGAGGATGGTGAGCCTTCATTCCGACAGACATCACTTAGTGACAACTTCAGCTCTTCACCCGCGACAGGCGGAATCTTCGAAATAGTAATCAGTAATGTCGGCTCCACTTTGCATTTTTCTGGCGGGATAAGTCCACGTTGACCCAGGCCTCTAGTTAAAGTTATCCGGCATGCGCAATCTTGGCTATCAACTTCTGAAGAGAGTAAGACCTTTTGAATAGTATTCTCAATGTCTTCGTCAGTATACCTTAGAGGAATATCAAAGAACTCTGCAGCACGCCTGAAGCGCTCAAGATGCTCTACCAGAAAAACTGGCTTTCCTCTTCGCATGAGGATGGTTTCAAAAACTCCATCGCCCAGAAGAAAGCCGCGATCTCGAGAATCGATCAGCCTTTCATGATCATGATGCAGTTTCCCATTTACCCAGACAGGCATATTCAGCTTTTCCCGGCCATATCAAGAAAATTTTTTATCAGACGCTTCCCTTCCGGAGTCAAAAGTGACTCAGGATGAAATTGCACGCCATAATGAGGGTTCACCTGATGAGAGAAGGCCATAACCTCTCCATCATCTGTATACGCCTGTATATTTAAATCGCTTGCACCCGATAAATCAGATGCAAGAGAATGATATCTACCTGCTTGCATAGGGTTAGCTAAGCCTTGAAAAAGCCCCTGTCCGTCATGCCTTACCAAGCTTGCCCGGCCATGCATGGGTTGCAAAGCAGAAACTGTCTTACCCCCATATGCTTCAGCCAGACATTGATGGCCAAGACAAACGCCAAGTATCGGTTTGGCAGGCTCCTGCAGAATCAATTCCAAGCACCCACCAGCTGATTGCGGTCGCCCAGGCCCCGGAGATAAGATGATCCCTTTGATGCGTTCAGTGTCACTACCCAACGCCGCGAGTGAATCGTTTCTGACGACACACGTTTCATGATCCAGCTCCCGGACATAGCGAGCAAGATTGTGTACAAATGAATCGTAATTATCTACTACCAAAATCACAACACATCTCAATTCTCGAAACCTAGTTGCCCAAGATAATCAAAAAAGCTTGCTGACTTTGCCACGGTCTCATGCCATTCCTTTTCAGGATCTGACAGCATAGTTATACCGCCACCGCTACCATAGGTGAGTGTAGTTTCATTCGAAGAGAATTTCGCCTCTGCCGTGCGTATAGCAACAGAAAAGTCTGCCCCACCGCGATCATCAATATAACCTATTGCACCACAGTAAATGCCTCGCGGCCTTTGCTCAATATCTCCGATAATCTGCATGGCCCTCATTTTTGGAGCCCCCGTGATAGAGCCACAGGGAAACGACACCCTCAGAACATCCAGCGCCGCTTTATTTTGCTGCAAATGACCAGTAATACGCGAGAAGAGGTGATGTACATGGGCATTACTTTGAAGCTCGCATATTTTTTCTTCTTGGATGCTCCCATCCTTACAAACACGCGAAAGGTCATTTCTAACAAGATCAGCGATCATTATGTTTTCAGCGCGATCTTTTTCACTTGCGAGAAGGCCTTTTGCTCTTTGTATATCCTCTTCTGGATCTGATGATCGCCGACAAGTTCCCTTGACGGGCTCAGCGATAACCTTGCGTATATTACCTTGGGCTTCCACCTTAAAAAATCGTTCCGGAGAAAATGACAGGTATGTTTCATCTGGATATTGCAGAACGCAGGAGAACTCAGCAGGCGCCGTTGATGAAAATTCCTGATGCACTAAAGCTAGTAGTTTTCTGTCAACAGAGACAGAAGTCGTTAATTGTCTTGACAGATTAGCCTGAAATATCTCCCCCGCCCTTATCGCCTCAATACAATGTTGAATATCAGCTTTGTAGTCGATCTTTGCACGACTCGATGAAACACAGAAGGAATCAGTGCGCTCCTCACGCCTAGAGTAATATTTTTTATGTGGCGTACTGAAGGTATTTTCCAATGACTCTATCGCATCGTACGCAACACCAAAAATAGCCCCCTCGCCACCAGCCACGGGCCAAGCCGCAACAGCATCATATATACCAAAGGTCATATGTGCCGCTTCAGCATCCGGCAATGACAAGCTTGGCTCAAGAAATTGCCCCATTTCGTAAGAAATATGACCGAAAGCACCAGAAACAAAAGGAGGTATATCATCACTGAACGGACGGGATTGAGAAAGCGATGGCCTTCCCCTCAAAATATCTGCTAACAGATCAAAAGCTTCAGCACCATTATAGCCGACGGACTCCCCTTTCCATACAATTTCCATATTTCGAAATGAAAAGAGCGCAACGGGGTTTGCAACGATCATACGCCACTTACCGCCCCAAACTTGTCCTGAAGCGTCACCATTACCCAAAATATGCGCATAAGGCTGACCAGAAACCATCTTAATGGCTTCATGGTAATCAAGTCCTGTTAATGGAACGCGCATCATAGCGCCACATACTCAAGATGAAGACTCGAATAAAGAAAAATCCTGACATCCACATGCAAAACAGGCGATAAGGCTTGGAAACGAAGGATTGGATATCATGGCTGGTCAGAAATCGGATAAGTTACCTGTTCATGGGCAGGGATTGCCAAGACTGTTTTATGCCTCAGCTCTGGCAATTTTAATTGGGTATGTGTTGTATATTGGTCAGACAATTTTGATCCCGTTGGTATTTGCACTCTTCCTCAGCTTCATCATCATAACCGTCAAAAACAGCATTGAACGCATCCCTGCTATCGGCAAGATCCTACCAGAATGGTTAAGCTTCACACTCGCCTTTGGCCTTATCACTCTTGTCATGATAGTCCTTGGTCAGATTATTATAGCAAATGGTGAAGCCATGCTTGCCGAATTCCCAAGCTATCGCGCAAAATTTCTTGAAATAGCCGGGAACCTGATTAACTACCTGTCTCAATTCTCAATCTTTGAAGAGTATTTCCCGAATCAGGAACTGCCACAGCCATCAGACGGGAATACGGCACTGCCTGCCCCTGATATGGAGTTATTTTCACAATGGCAGGAACAAATCATCAGCATTGCAACAGGCTTCGCAAACGATATTCGCGCCACGATTGCAACAATCGGCGCAAATCTCGTAACAATCCTGCTTTATACAGGGTTTATGTTGATTGAACGCGGTAAATTTCTCGTCAAGCTGCACGCAATCGCCGGCCCGGATGAAGACCGACTGGATGTCGATCAGATCGTACAGGATATTGGCACTTTGGTGCGTCAGTATATTTCGATCAAAACGACAACCAGTTTTATCGTTGCGATCCTCTCCTGGATTATCATGCTCTCCCTTGGGATAGACTTCGCGGGTTTCTGGGCACTACTCGTTTTTTCCCTAAACTTTATCCCGATTATTGGATCTATCATTGCAGTTATTCTTCCGTCAGCACTCGCACTGGTGCAACCTGAAGGAGGTGGCATTACACTATTTTTGCTAACACTGGGCCTCCTTACCGCTGCTGAGCAAGTTGTTGGCTCTGTTATTGAGCCACGCTTACTTGGTCAGTCGCTGAATCTGAGCCCATTAGTTATCTTACTTTCTCTCACATTCTGGGGAACATTATGGGGGTTTGGCGGCATGCTGCTCTGTATTCCGATTACTGTGGGAATTATGATTGTCCTCTCACAGTTTGAAGCGTCTCGCAGTATCGCCATCATGCTGTCAGAGAATGGAAAGATCAAACCTATTCAGCGCAAGATGTCTGCACAGGAAACTGATATTGAAACAGTAGACGCAAACCAGGATTGATCACGTGCCCAAAACTTTAGAGAAAATCTCAACCATGGCCTCAACATCCTGACGACGTCCAGAACCTTTCCGCCAGACAAAACCAATTTCCCTGCCAGGTGCCGATACTCCCTTTTCCTTTCTGAAGGGCACAGTCACAAAAGACGAAGATCTCGCAAATCCTTGTCGCACAGACATTTCAGGCAAAAGGGTGGCGCCAATACCCGACCGAACCATCTGCGCAAGGGTAAAAATACTGGTGCCGCCAAATGTGTTGGCAATTTCTTTTTCCTGTAGTTGGCAAGCGGACAAGGCATGATCACGCAGACAATGGCCATCTTCCAGAAGCAGTAATTCCCCAGCATTTATATCGGATAAGGAAACCGCTTCCCGCGAAGCCAACCTGTGATCGCTCGAACATGCAAACAGGAACGCATCCTCGGCAAAGACCAAAGACTCCATCCCGTCCGTATCATACGGGAAGGCAATCAGGGCGATATCAATCTGCCCACCACGCACATACTCAAGAAGCTCAGCTGACAAAGCCTCACGCAAATACAGTGATAAATCTGGATACTTACGCCGAAAAACCGGCATGGCTTTGGGCAAGATGTAAGGAGCAATTGTAGGGATGATACCAAGTTTAACCACACCACTGAGAGGCTCTGATCTGTTAGCAATTCGAGCGAAATCTTCAGCGCGCGTCAATAGGTCAAGAGCGCGCTCAACCAACATTTCACCAACTGGGCTCAATGTGAACGAACGGCTGGTGCGATCTACAAGCTGGGCATCAAGTGTAGCTTCCAGCTCCTTAATAGCAGCGGATA
>JALEGM010000060.1 GCA_022763145.1 Aquisalinus sp.
AATACCTGCCGGAAGAAGGTGCGCGTCAGGTTCAGAAATTTGTACAGAACAACCTGATCAATCAGGCCGCGCGTATCGTGCTGGCAAACTCTGGCGCAGCAGGTGGCGGTGTTATCAGGGCAAGCTTTGACCCAGAAACGGATGACTTCAGTTGGTCTTTTGAAGAACATCAAACTTCTACAGAAGATGTGGCTGCATGAATGACAAACGCGCAGATGACAGCCTTAAGGCAGCTCAGGCGGCCTTGAAGGCACAAAAGCGCCAGGCACGTCAGGCAGAGGAAGTCGCTGAGCACGAACAGGCCACCACTGATGCTGCAGATTTCCTGAACAAAATCTGGGGCGGCTTTAGCATTTTAGAAAAAACGGGCGCAGGTCTCAAAGACGTTTGGAATAGCTGGTTCAAGCACGTGGCCGTTCTGCTCAACCCGCTGTTTCGTCGCCTCGCACGTCTTTACAGCTGGATTTACCGAAAAGTCGCTTATGTCAAAGGGGAAGCGGGCGAGAAGGTGCATGACACACGCCGCGCTGGCATCGCGATCTTGTTGTTGGTTGCGTTGACAGTTTTTGGTCCCATTCTCCTTGTGCGCAATATTATCCCCGGTACCATGAATACGATTTATGATGCCGTCATGCTGACCCTCACCAAAGAAGATCAGCTTTATTTAAGCCGCATGGATATTATCGATGCAGACAGGGATCTTTATCAGGTTATGGGGTGCCGAGATATCAAAGGCTGCGATGGTGGTGATAACACCACTTATTTTCGGTTGCGCCCAAATATCATTCTCGGCGCGAAATACTGGTTCACAAGGTTCGAGCCATACGATCCGGCAGAGATTGGCGGGGCTATGGTCTCGGAGTTGAATGACTGCAAGATTCAGTATTATGGCCGGCGCGTAAAAGCCTTTGGCTGGTATCCGTATATCATATCAGCAAGTTGCGTGCCCGTCGGGCAGCTCCCGTCATAAAAATGTTACTTGCGGTTTCACGAGGCTTGAAGAGACTAATCCCATGAAAAAAAATCTGCCCAACCGCCGCTCTGTTCTCGCTTCACTTGGCGTGGTGCCGTTCATCGCTGCCTGTGAGCGTAACTACCTTACCACCTCACTGACGGATAATGTAACCAAAGACATGTCAGCGATGCGGGTTCAATCCAAACCACTCATCATCGCCCATCGGGGTGCTTCTGGCTATCGCCCTGAGCATACCCTGGCAAGCTACAAACTTGCGATAGACATGGGTGCTGATTATATCGAGCCGGATGTGGTCTTCACTAAAGATGGTGAGCTCATCGCCCGCCATGACATCTATCTCTCCAGCACAACAGATGTGGCAGACCGGCCCGAATTTGCAGATCGCAAAAAAATGGTGAATGGTCGGGCCGATTGGTTCAGCGAAGACTTCACGCTGACAGAGATCAAAACCCTGCGGGCCAGACAAGCCTATACCGGGCGTTCAACTGAGTATGATGGGCAATTTTCGATTCCGAGTCTCGAAGAAGTAATAGCGCTCGCCAAAATGGAAAGTGCGCGGGCTGGTCGTGAAATTGGAATCTATCCGGAAACCAAGGCCCCAGGCTATTTCAAGGAGAGGGGATATGATTACGCTCGTGTCCTGATAGAAAAGCTGTCGGATAAGGGAATGAACCTGCCTACATCCCCGGTCTTTATTCAGTCCTTCGAAAAACCCGTATTACAGGAAATGCGCGACGGCACCCCGTTATCGCTTGTCTACCTCACCTCATCCAATTCCGGTTTTACGGTTGAGGAGATTGCGGAATACTGTCAGTGTTTGGGGCCGAACAAGGGACTACTCATCAACAGAGACAAAACGTCAACGGGATTGCTGGAAAAAGCACATGAGCAAGGCTTGCAGGTTCATCCCTGGACATTCCGGAACGATCAGTTGCCGGAGATTTTTACAACGCCTGAAGAAGAGTATCAGTTCTATTTCTCCATGGGCGTGGATGGCGTCTTCACGGATTTCCCGGATACCGGTATCGCTGCACGGGATATGTAGCATTCTCGTGCTTTATACGCGGCTTTGAAAGGGTTGCGTTTTCGGCAACAGTCTTTTGTTGTATTCGAGCTGGATCAGATGCGCTGTGCCCTTTAATTAGCCTTCAAGTGGAGGAACACACATGACCCAACTGAACGCGCATCCGGACCACATTCAGGACCCGGGGAGCTTGGATATTGTCATCGCGCCGCGCGCGCGTGACATAGGTGGTTTTGAAGTACGTCGTGCCCTGCCATACGCAAAGCGCCGTATGGTCGGGCCCTTTATCTTTTTCGATCAAATGGGCCCGGCAGAGTTTGCCGCTGGTAAAGGCATTGATGTACGTCCGCATCCGCATATTGGTCTTGGTACGGTGACTTATCTTTTTGACGGCAAGATTCATCATAAAGATTCGCTTGGTTCCGCACTCGACATTGAACCAGGTGCTGTCAACTGGATGATTGCGGGTAAGGGCATAACCCATTCCGAGCGCTCGCCAGATGACTTCCGGGCTGCCGAGGCCGCGCTGCTTTCCGGTATTCAGACCTGGCTTGCACTCCCCGAGGACAAGGAGGATATGGACCCTGCCTTTTACCATCATGGTAAGGATGAACTACCTGTTCTGCAGGCAGAGGGCAAAAATCTGCGGCTCATACTGGGGGATGCCTATGGTGAGCGCGCGCCGGTGAATACTCAATCAGAAATTTTCTATCTCGATGCGCAGCTTGATGCCGGCGCAACGCTGCCTATGCCGGATAATCATGAGGAGCGCGGTGTCTATGTCGTGCACGGTGAAATCCGTTCGGCTGGTGATGTGTTTGGGGAAGGTAAGATGCTGATCTATCGTCCTGGCGATCGGGTCAGCATCACCGCTGGCGAGCAGGGCGCCAGGGTGATGCTGTTTGGTGGTGCCGCACTGGAGGGGCCACGGTTCATTTGGTGGAACCTTGTGTCGTCCTCACAGGAAAAAATCGAGCAAGCGAAAGAGGAATGGCGTCAGGGCAAATGGGGCGAGGGGCAGTTTTCCCTACCCCCAGGCGACGATCAGGAATTTATTCCGCTACCGGAAGTTTGAGTAAGCCGATCAGTGACCCTGATGACCGCCGTTTGCCCTTCGGGCAACAGCTTCAACCACCACATCGCCGGCATTTTCGAATGTCAGGGTAACCGGCACGACCGTATCTGCCGCGATGTCACCGTTCACGTTGATTAGCATGACATGATAGCTGCCTGGCTCCAGTGAAACATCTCCTCCAGCCGGGATTTCAAGCTGTCGAATGCGGCGCATCATGGCGACACCATCTTGCTCGAGAGACTGGTGAATTTCGCTCACTTCTGCAGCGCCGGAGCGAACCGAAAGGAGTGTATCGGGCGTCGAGCCATCATTGCGGATTTCCATGTAGACCGCACTTGTTTTAGCAGGGGCATCAACCGCGCGCGCCCAGCTGCTGCTAATAGTGAGACCGCCAGCAGTGACTTGCGCACCGGTTTCTGTGTTATGGCTCGAATGTTCCCCACATGCTGCCAGAGAAAGTGCGAAGATAATCGCAGTCAAAAACTTGGCAAATGCTGTCACGCTCGTCATATCACAGTATCCTTTTCAATAATCGATCAGTTGAAAGTCGCGAATCCGGATAACGACTAGGAAGATGCTGGTCCAGAGATATTTCAGGAGACACATATGAATCTCGTAGAAATCGCACGTTTGCAGCTTTACCTTCGGGACCGCTTCAATGATCAGGCTTTGGAAGTACGCCCCCGTACGAACAAGGATGATTCCGCTGAAGTATATATAGGCGAGGAGTTCATCGGCGTTCTCTTCCGGGACGAAGATGAAGGTGAAACTTCCTATGATTTCAACATGGCAATTCTGGAAATTGACCTGCCGGAAGCGGGCAGCGCCTGAGATTGCTCCGGATGAAGGCGGATATCCAAATAGCGCAACCGGGGCTGTTCATTGTCAGACGACCGCTTCTGACATTGTTGGTCCTGCTGGGTGTTTTGGTTCTTGTTGGCTTTAACGACGGGGCTCTGCTTTCCGGCGACATCCGAGAAAAAGCGTTTGATCAATTGTCTGTGTTGGGAATGGCGGTTTTTGCTGTATGCGGGTTCTGCCTGCTTCCAGCAATCTCGCCAGCTGCGGCTTGGCCACGTGCCATGCTGGCCTTTGGCATCGTGATCGCAACAATTATTCTGGTAGTTTTTGGACAGGGAGGTGATGGGCAGTCTCTGGCAGATGCGCAGATTGGTCTGATCTTCTTTGCTGGTCTTGCAACTGCCGCTTTGTTGCTTCTCAGACCGATTACAGGCCGTGCTTATCCATTGGCAGCGCTTCTTGCTATCCCCTTTACACTTGTGGGGGTTCTGGTGATGACAGCTTGGGTGATCAGAACGGGTGCTGGCGTTACATCCAGTTTCTTTCTGTTGCTTTCACTGTCGCTTGCCTTCTCAACCATGATCAGCCTGGGCTTTGTTGCGCGCCTTGTGAGCCTGGAAGTTGGGCAACAGATAGGTACCCGCCTCGCAACAGCTCTCGCCTTCAACAATTTGATTCGGGATAGTATCCTGGGGGTACTCGCGCTGGGCCTTTTCTTTTGGCTTTATCCGTTCTTATTACCGGCAACGAATGCACCGGCAGGAATTGGGCTACCTTTGGCGATTATGGTTTTCACCTGCATCCCCGCACTGGCTGTTATCGCATCGGCCTATGCCTTAACTGGACACAGTGACTGGAAAATCAGCGGGTGGCAGGGTGCACAGAACAAAGCTCAAGACTTATTCAAACAGGTTCTTAAGCCTGCAAAACCATCAGTCCTGACTGCCGGATTGGCTATCGCTTGCGTAGTGAGTTTGGTTCTATTTATTGAAACCCCTTTTATGCGCTGGGGTTATCTTGCGGCAGACAGCATGATTGCAGGCTTGTCTCGGTTCGCTGTATTCTATCTGCTATTGTTTTGTCTGGTTGCGTCAACTTACGCATCCTTGCGCATGGGTGTTGTCGTCGCACTGACATTTCTGCTTACGGACAGCATGGCTGCTGGGCTTATGAATGTCATCGCCTCTTCCGCAGATAGTGCTTACCTGTTGCTTGACGTAATTCCACGCTTCCTCCTTTTGATGGTGCTTGTCAGCGTTACACGCCAATGGGCGGACATCCTTCACAACCGGCATATTCAGCGATATCAGATCACCAAAACATTTGCAGGTGCAGTCGCACCCGCACTCCTCAGCACTCTGTGCTGTTTGCTGTTGTTCCTCTGCATTGGCCTACTTTCCGCTGAAAAGGCCAGTGATATGCTATATATCAGCCAGAGATTCAGCGTGCAGGTAATGCTGTCGTTTCTGATTTTACCATGCGCAATGAGCGTTATGGCGGGTCTCAGGGCAAAGTTCTGAAAAGTAGGGACTATACGCCAGCGGCATCCGTCAGTGTGATGATAAAGCGGCGCACTTGTGTATCGATTTCACGCCAATCCGGCAGATAGGCGCGATCGAAAGCGTAGCGGATAGTTACGTTCTCGCTGAAATCGAGCCGTCTGTAACATTGAGAAGGTATCGTTTTTTCTTCCAGGTCTTTGTAGCAGAACAGCACAAGCAGCTCACCATCTGCGGCCTCGCCAATATACATGTCCTTGCCAGCGTAACCATTCGTCGGCGCATTTGCGCGTGCTTCTTTGAAGGTAAACTGCGTTAGCTGATAGTCGCCCTGTTGTCCTGCCTTATCCACGACATGGGGAAGGTAAAGCTGTTCGAGACGTTGTTGCTCAGAGAATACAGAATCACGGCGACTGATCTGCACATCAATTCGACGGCTACCTGGCTCATCTTCTATAAAATCCTGTCTGCGTGCAGGTGTGTAGCCATTCATCGTCGGCCAGATGGCATATAGGTGCAGGTCTTCAGTAGCTTTTTCACGTCGGTCTTTTGGGTAAATTGTGTGATTGGCAGGAACAAAGAAAATCCTGTCGCCAACAGTGATGCGAACACGTTCCTCACTGATGGTAGGATTTGGGGTTGAACCTTGTAGATCATCAACGGTGGGGCCAACATAATGATAGAGGAATACAGCGCAAAGTATCAGGGTTGCTATGAAGATACCTAATGGATATCGCCAGCTCGATTCTTCGCGGATTTCTTCACCGCCAAAACCATAGCTGTTGCTCATGCTGTCACTCCTCAAGGACGGTATGGTAGAATATAATGTTCTTACCATACCATGTTGAGTAGGTGAACGGTCAAATATCCGGCTTATAGAACCCCGATCATCTCGGCGACCAACGGATGTCTGACAACATCTTTGTCACTGAAATTGATGACCTTGATTGTATCCAGTTTGTCCAGCTTGTTGGCGATATCTTCTAGCCCTGACATGCCTGGCAGCAGGTCGGACTGTTGCGGATCCCCGGTAATAACCATCGTTGAATGCCAGCCAAGCCGTGTTAGTAGCATCTTAAGCTGAACGTAAGTGCAATTTTGAGCCTCATCAATTACCACATATGCGTTGTTCAGTGTGCGCCCGCGCATATAGGCGATCGGCGCAATTTCGATGATATTTTCGGCCATTAGCGCTTTCAGCCTTTTGGTGGAGAGTCTGTCACTCAGGGCATCATATAGAGGCCTTAGGTAAGGTGAGAGTTTTTCCTCCATATCGCCCGGCAAAAAGCCCAGACTTTCACCGGCCTCCACTGCGGGTCTTGAAAGGACAATACGATTCACTTGTCCCTTCTCAAGCGCCTCCACCGCTTTTGCGACGGCGACGTATGTCTTGCCGGTGCCGGCAGGACCTGATGCTATGACGAGAGAGTGCTCGTCCAACGCGTCCATAAACTGTTGTTGTGATTCATTTTGAGCCTTGATGTTTTTACGATACTTCGTGTCCCTTTGATCCTGTTTGGCATTCCCGCGTTTCTTTCCGTAGCTTTCCTCGACGGGTGACCAGCCATCCGCTTCGAATAGCGTATGCACATTGCCGCCATTATACTCGCCAGTATCAAAAGTCTCGCGTGCGAGGCGCTTTGCTGACTTCCGGGTTGCACGTTTTGCCATGACAGGACTCCTTTGTGGCTATGCGGAAAGATTGCAGCGGGGTGGTCTCGCATAAGAGCGAGATCGAAATACCATCCTTACAGGGATGGTATTGTGCGCTGTAGAAAGGAAGTGTCGACTTTTGTGGAGGCTGAGAAGCTTCCGATAAAGCAATGTGAACTTTGTTGCAGGTAACCAAATCAAGTCCTGAAAACGAATCGCTCATTAGGTTTGAGCATAGCCTCGATCAGGTTAAATTGCGACCGATTTGTTTGTCGTCACAAAAGTTTCTTGCTTTTTAACGAGTGGTTAACGGGATCGATCCCATCGTTAAGCCGCTTTTCGCGTCCATGATTTTGTCAGTCTGCTGTGCATTTCCGGAGAGAAATTCTGCCAGTCGCTACGTCCGCGCTTTGTGTCTATGACGAATACAGGTTCGCGTACTTGCAGGTGTGGGGCAAGTGTGTTTTTGATGCCAGTGACGCTCTGCTCTGACATAACTGTCCAGACATTGTCAGTAAGTCTGAATGCCGGGCCGAGATTTCTTATGATGTGTTCAAGGCGAGTTGCCGCACCACTCAAAACATCCAGTATAATGACAAAATTGGAAATGGCACCATCCGGAAGCGCATGGTGATCTGCAGGTATATGATTGCGACCAAAGTTCTTTGCTGTTTTGGTTTTTTCACCCGAGAGAAGTTCGGCTATGATAGGGTACTGATGTGCCGGGCGCCAAACTTTTCCACCCGCAGGTGCGATCATGGATTGTGAGCTCAGACGCCCTTCTGTCGCGAACGCTTCAAGCTGTTTGGTCGTGTACGGGCCATAAATACGTTCTGCGACCTTAAGGCACCAGTTGTCTGTTGAAAGCATGTTTACCTACCGATTTTTTCTAGTGGGTTGTTGAACAAATTCGATACCGACACCACTTTGGTGATGTCGAATGACGCGCCCCTTCATTTTGCCGATATTAACAATGCTGTTTACGGCTGGAGGCGGGTTGATTTCTATGGAAGCACCAGTGACAGAGATGTCGATCACTTTGCAGGGTACTTGACTGCCATCGCTGAGGTGAGCGGTTACAGGTTTGTCCTGTCGTATTCGATCTGCTCTGCGCCGATTGAAATACTCTCCAGCATCATTGAAAAGCCAGATAAGTGTATCGGTAATCCGGCGCACTTTTGCCCTTTGGGCATCGAACTTAACAGCGAAGCCCGTTTCTTCTGTGCGAATGATGGTGCACTCCAGTCTGCCAAGTTGCTTTACATAGATCA
The DNA here is from genome assembly GCA_022763145.1 of Aquisalinus sp. Taxonomy (GTDB): domain Bacteria; phylum Pseudomonadota; class Alphaproteobacteria; order Caulobacterales; family Parvularculaceae; genus Aquisalinus. The sequence continues at coordinate 8,300 of JALEGM010000060.1, forward strand.
GAACTTTGGTACCGATTTCTGTGGAGGCTTTCGTTTCGATCAGAGCGTCGCCCGCTGAGATGTTCATTATCTGCCCTGTGTGTTCAATATTGTCTGGCAGAATGAACTTTACTGGCAGCGGTAAATGCACACGGCGATGTTTACGCCTGTCGTCTGACACGCGCGCTGCTTCTGTGTTGACTGTCACGGTTCTGTTCACAGTGATCCCGAGCTATTGCACAAAACTGTCCGGACTTGTTACAGTTAGTTGATGAATAAATGTTTGCTGAAGCCTCATTTTGATGCATCCCGGGTGTAAAATATGTACGCAGTCATTATTATCCCGGAATGGAACACCCTTCATTTTTTATGCCATATGAATTATGCGGAAAAGTGTTCCGAATGGGGACAGGTTGATTGATGCAGTCTCGACCCTCATCAAAACCAGTTTGGGAAGTTCATCAGAAGACACCAGGTTTATGGTGGCCGCCAGCGCTAATCATCCTGTTGCTGATTTCAGTTTTTGGCTTTGTGCATTTTCTTCAATCTCTCTTGCCGACTCAGGGGTCATTTCTTTTGCTGGAGCGTTTTGCTTTATCGCCAACGAAAGCCAGCGGACTAAGTCCCGATGTTACCAGCGATGGGGTAATGTATACATTCCTGACACATGCTTTTCTGCATGCTGACGCGGCCCATCTCATCCTTAATAGCTTCTGGTTTTATGTTTTTGCACAACCACTGGCGATGAGGTTTTGCGCTGGTCGTCATAATTCGACTGTGCAGCAACTATCTGGCTCTTTTATATTTCTGGCTTTCTTTCTCTCAGCTGCTGTCTTTTCTGGATTCATTTATGTGCTGATGAATCTCCAGGTATACGTTGTCCTTGTTGGTGCTTCTGGTGCTATTTCTGCTGTAATGGGTGCCGCTATCCGTGTTGGTCTGCGTCGTTTCCAGCCTGGCGGAGTAGAGAGTGGCAAGGCGCTTTCAATTTTGGACCCGAAGGTATTTACTGCGAGCGTTCTCTTCATCGGCTCTAATCTTGCTCTTCTGACGCCAGCAGGAGACTTCCTTTTGTTTGGGGGCGACGCTGCGCGGGTTGCTTGGGAGGCCCATATTGCCGGCTATCTCTACGGGTTAGTGATGTTCTCTTATTTCGACAGGTTAACCCTGTCAGGTCGATAATCTTGCCAAAAACAATTTTTTGGCGCATACTTATGCCATCAAAGTAGTCGCGTATGTGCGATCCTTTTACTTTGCACATGCGGCGCGCTTAATAAAACAAGTGAGAGGAACGCATGAAAATTCAACATATGCTGGATCAGAAGGGCCATGGCGTGCATGCGATAAGCAGGCAGTCGTCGATGGAACAGGCAGTTGGTGTCCTTGGCGAAAAAAATATAGGTGCTGTTGTCGTTACCGATGATAATGGCGGCGTCTGCGGTATTTTGTCAGAGAGAGATATTGTGCGTCATATGTCGCGTTCCGGACCTGGCATCCTTTCGGCAGCTGTCGATGAGTATATGACAAAGAATGTTGTTACTTGTAGTCCCGACGGAGATTTACAGGATATCATGGAAATCATGTCGGCAAGGCGTATCCGGCATTTGCCTGTGGTGGAAGAAGGCAAGTTGACAGGCATCGTTTCAATCGGTGACGTGGTAAAGCGTAAAATTGAGCTTGCAGAAGAGGAAGCGGAATCTCTTAAGCAATATATTGCGGCAGGGTGATCATCAGTATTCGGTGTTGTCTAAAGTCTCTGTCTCATCATTCTTTCCGAGAACGGACAAGGCATTTTTGATGAACGGCAGTTGATGGTCAACGCATTGCTTGCCAAGTTCTATCAGTTCATCGGCCTTGTCGAAGTCTAGTAATGCTATGTGACCTATGCTTGGCAAAAGACTTACGTCCGCCGGATCGCCTGCCAGTCGAGAGCGTGTCAGTCGATCCATAACGATGTTCAGTGAGGCGAGCATTACAGTACCCATGCTTGGCGTTTTTTCACCGCCACCAAAAAGCTGTTTCAGCATTGCTGACTTTCCGCCTTCATCTTGACCCGTTTCCCGCAAGCCCTGACCTTCAACAAACTCGAAATCATCATACCGTTCCGCACGCGATACAGCGGCGCGCCCGAAAGCATCAGCGTGCAGACCAACTGCAATAACCAGTCTCGCGCCCATGGCTCGGCAAACGGATACAGGCAGCGGATTTACGAGTGCCCCGTCAATCAGCCAGCGCCCCATGATTTTTCGTGGCGGAAAAACGCCGGGTAGGGCATAGGCAGCCTGGATAGCTTCAACAAGCGAGCCTGAGCGCAGCCATGCTTCATGTCCGGTGGCGAGTTCTGATGTAACCGCGGTGAATGGTTGCGGCAGATCCTCAATTAGCACATCACCGAGATGTCTCTGCAGCACCTTTTCCAGCTTCTTTCCGCCAATGATGCCGGTGCCATTGATAAGAAAATCAAAATAGCCAGCCATGCGGCGGCGATTCAGGCTGCGCGCCCATTCTTCCAGCGTATCGAGTCGTCCGGCAAGATAACAGCCGCCGACCAGGGCACCGACTGAGGTGCCGGCAACAAGATCAGGTTTGATTCCATGTTCCAGAAGGCTTTGGATCACGCCAATGTGTGCCCATCCGCGACCGACACCTCCGCCGAGCGCAAGACCAATTTTGGGTTTGGGCCAAGCTTGTACGACTTGTGCCGCTTCAGCAGCTGCAGGCGAGGGGGAATGCGTCTGGTCTGCCATGCTTGGGCCTTCTCGTTTGGTTTTTCACTGGCAAGTTATGCTGCTTTGCATGGTCCATCAAACAACCAGGGCGAGAAATTAACCACTTTTCCACAGCTCTTCGGTGAAAAAACGTAGTGAAAACAGATGCTTGGTTCCAAGATGGTTTGGCTGGTCGGTTAAGTAAAAATTTACGCTCTTTCAGGTCAAAAAAAGCTTGAACGTTCTGAATCAGCCCCTTATATCTGCCTTTCTCAGCGTCATTGAGAACGTCGGTCGGAACACTGTTTCTGATGCAGATTTCTTTGCGCCAATTGCCGAAATATCGGCGCTAAAATTGGATGCAAAAAAAGTTCAAAAATTTCGTTGACACCGAAGATAGGGATCGTTAGACACCCGCTTCACCGACGCAGCCGGAGCGGCTGCCCCAGACCGGAAACGG